>JANSXW010000169.1 GCA_024742755.1 bacterium
ACAGCTGGGGGATGGGCTGAGCTTTGACATTTTCCAGCATTCGCCCTTTATGGGGCCGGTGGTTTTCACCACTGCCTATGACCAGTATACCCTGAAGGCTTTTAAGCAGGACAGCGTAGACTACCTGCTCAAGCCGATTGAGGAGGAAGAGCTGGCGGCAGCCTTGCAGAAATTCGACCGCCGGCAGCAGTCGCCCAATATGCTGTCTCCGGATGTCCTGCAATCTCTGGTCAACAGCCTGTCTCAACCCCAGTATCAGTCCCGGTTTATCATCAAGATTGGGCAACAGTTAAGCTATATTTCCACAGAGGAAATCCAGTATTTCTATTCAGAAGACGGCATCGTTTTTGCGCAACTGGAAGGCAAAAAAAGGCATGCGCTGGACTACACCCTCGATGCGCTGGAACCACTGCTGGAGCCCGCCTCTTTTTTTCGGTTAAACCGCAAAGTCATTGCGCATATACAATCCGTACAGAAAGTAGCGCCTTTTTTCAACGGGCGGCTGCTGGTCACCCTTCGGCCTGCTGCTGATTTTGAGGTAACGGTCAGCCGGGACCGGGCTTCCGACTTCAAACGGTGGCTGGGGGCATAGCGAAACAGCCAGGCAATGTTACCTGGCTGTTCCAAACGATCTGACTATGCGCCAATTTCTTCTTTAGGGCTTCTTATTGATTTCTACCTCATCCCCTTGCCCCAGGCGGGAACCGGTAGACCGCTCGTACAGATTTTTGTACCGTTCAAAGACCCCATCCGGCATGCGCTTGCCATTGATGCGCAGTTTGCCCTTGCCGCTGAGCTGGAATTTGTATTCCTCTGTACTTTCTATAAATCCGTCACGGAGCATTTGCTGCTCGATGGTTTGCTTCATGCTGCCTCCTCCGGACCGGGGGAAACGATAGTCTGCTCCCCGAAGTTCCGGTGCGGTAAATACCCGGACTTCCGGGTGAGCCCCCCCGAGCCCAAAGCCATCCATCTCTATTTCGACATCGTCGAAGTCGTAGGTTGTAAGCCCTTTTTTGCGCAATTCCTCAAATGCTTTCTGAGTAGATTCATGGGCTTCCTCCAGGATGATTTCCATTTCTTCCGTTGACCGGAGCCCTTTCAGCATCTCCTTGTCGCCCGTCCATTCGAAGTCAAAGTCAAAATCCTTGTCTTTGCCGTTGAAAAAGAACACGTTCCGGTCTTCGTCCTCGATCACCAGACTGTCCCCTACCTCAATGATTCGCTCATCAATGCGGATGACTTGCCTGCCGTCTTTTTGTTCAACGATCACTTCCATGGGCGCGCCGCTGCGCTCATCCTGTATTTCAATGATTACACTGCCATCCTCCCGCTTTTCTGTGCGGACTTTTTTATCCGTGCTACGCTCCAGGCGCAACAGGCGTGGCGCTTCCGGGGCGGCAGGCGGGCTTGGGGGCGTGGGGGGTGTTGGTGGTGCAGGGGGCGCTGGCGCATTGGGCATTCCCGGTGGCGCCGGTGGTGCAGGAGGAGGCGGCATGTCTGCAAGCATTTCCTCCACCAAACCTTCGTATTTTGGAAATTCAGCCTCCGGGATTTCCTTTCCGTCGATACTTAGTTTGGTGATCTTCCCATCCTGCAATTCAGCGTCGACCGTGCGCCCGTTGTCCTCGGTTTGGAGCTGAATGATCTGACGGGGGAGGGTATCGGGTGCTGACCAGCGGGAGGCCAGGGTTTTCAATGGCAACGGTGGTAATTCATCCAAAGCTTCCAGTGCTGTACGCTCAGCAGTTTCAGCGCTGTTGTGCGCGTAGGAGAAAGAGAAGAACAACAGAGCAGCCAGCAATAAGCCGGTAGCAGTCATTTTTTCCATGGTGTACATTTTTTGTGGTGGTTGATTGAGGATGCGCCGTACGCGCTGCAACAGGAAAGGGCGCCCTTTCGAAGCCATCGCCATCGCCATCCTTGGATGCCGCTGAGCCGCTTCTTCAATTTTGACGAGGGCTCTTGCATAGCCCAGGGCGTCATCACTAAGGCCTACTGCGATATCGTCACAGCAGTTTTCCCTTTCCATGCGCACGTAGGCGGATATCCACCAAACAGCCGGGTTGAAATAATACAGTGCCTCAATTATCGATTGCATGATATTGAGCAAATAGTCTTGCCGGTAAATATGCGCCAGCTCGTGGGCCAGCACCGCCTCCACCTGCGCCGGTGTCAGGGCATTAACGGTACCTACCGGAATCAGGATCACAGGTTTCAGCCAACCGATCACTACCGGAGATTGCACCAGTGCAGATTCAAGCAACTGCACCGTGCGGCGCAACCGGAGGCGGCGCGAAAGTACCTGCAGCTTGCCCTGCCAGGGCGCTCCCATCGGACGGACAGACCGGTGCCGAAGGTGCTGCACATAGCCCAGCCCGGCCAGCATCCGTAGCAAAAAGAAGGCTACGCCCAGTAGCCAGGCAGCCACAATCAGCGGTAAATGCTGCTCGAAACAGGCCTGTGCCTGTGCCCGCCAGAACGCAAGCCCCTGCAGTGGGGCGGCTTCTGCATTCATTGACGGGACAACGCCTTCAGCCATTGGAGCCGGAGCTGCGGCCAGACCTCTTCCAGCGCCATCCGGCACCTCAAAATACAGGTAAAAGGTAGCAGCAGATGCGGCGGCCAGCAGCAACAGTGCTCCAACAGACAGCCCGTACCGGAAACGTGCCGTCCGGCACTGCGCCAAAATCATCCCCCCGGCTAAGGCCAAAGCGATGAGCATGCCCTGCCAAAGGGAGTGGACAACGGTCCAGCCGAGGGCGTAAACCAGAGGATCCGCAAGAAAGTCAAGTGTGGTAGACATAGTCGGGTGATTACTTTTTCTGCTCAGTAGTTTGACGGAAATAAACGATGCAATTTTTTTTAAGCTTCGCTAATATTTTCGCACAACCTCCTCCTCGTCAGTTGTTGTGAAAATATTAGCGAATCAAAATTGCATCATTTATTTTTTCTCCGTCCTTCAGATTCCATTTCCTCTATCAGGGCTTTGATTTCGTCCAGCTCCGCTTCGGAGGCATTGTGGTTGCCCAAAGCCTGCATGACCAGTTTCATAGCTGAGCCTTTGAAGGTGCGGTCTACAAATTGGGTCAGCAGGTTTTGTTGCGTCTCCCCTTCCGTTACCGCCGGGCGGTAGATGTGGGTCCGCTGCGAGGTGTCGCGCTCTGCCAGCCCCTTTTCTGCCATAATCTGCATGAGCTTGAGGGTGGTGGTGTACCCTACCTCCCGGTCTTCATTCAATTGGTCATTGACAAAGCGTACGGTGGAGGGGCCGTGCTCCCACAGCACCTGCAGGATTTCCAGCTCAGATTCGGTGGGTCGTATTTTCTTGGATTTACTCATAGTCGACAGTTGAGCAGCTTTTTACGAAATAATTCGTAGACAAAGTTATACGAAGCGGTTCGTAATTGCAAGTTTTAGTACGAAAAACTTCGTAAACACATCGGCCTGCCCTTTTGGATTCTTAGTAAAACCGCTTGAATGCAATGGCTTGCCAACTTATTACCCTGCCCTTCGTTTTATAAAGAGCGCCTGCCGGAAGGCGAGGTTGCCTCCAACCAAATACAACTTCATGCGATTACTCAGCTACTTGCTACCGGTCTTACTTTTGCTTACGGGCTGTGCCGATTCCTCCTCTACTGACACAGAAACCGCCACTACGGAACCCACCGATACGATTACCCCGGCCATTGCCCGTCAGGCACCGCGCCCGGCGTGCCCGGCACCGGGGAAAATACTGCCTGGCAACACCTACTACAGCCCTGCGCAGGAACTCTATCTCGCCATCGTAGCCGACAGCACCACCTATGATGAAAAATTAGGCGACAGCCACCGCAGGCTGCTCGTTTTCAATAGCACCAACTGTGAGCGCCTTATGGAGCAAACCCTGCCGGTAGACCGCTCAGCTGATTTTCATTATCAGGTTGCAGCTATTAACTACAACAGCGCTGAGCAGCAGCTCGCCATAAGAGGCACCACCCATTTTTTCCTGTTTGACCTGGAAGAGCGGCAGCTTAGCGGCCCTTTTCAGCCTCAGTTTAAGAGCGAGCGCTACGGGGTGGATGCCCAATCCGGCAACATTCAGCACCTGGAAATGTGGGAGTCCTACGTCATCGGGTATGTGCAGGATTATGGGGCCTTTGTGTTCCGCCTGAATGATGGGGAGTCTCCCGAGCCGGTTTTCCCGGCAGCGGAATACCAGGACGAAATAGAAGCTTACCATCAGGCCTTTCTCCTGCCTTCTGACCGGGGCACGCAGGTCCTTATGCCGTCTTATGACCGGCGCGACCGCCTGTTTCGCATCAATCCCGTTTTTGAGCGCCCCATAGCTTTGCAGGCGCAGGACGGCCTGACCGCACAGGAGAACCGGTTTTTACTCCTGCGGGAAGACAGCACTAAAGAGCGCGCCATCGTCATTGACCTGAAAAACCGGGAACAGGCGGAGCTGCCTTCCGACATTCAGTGGAAAAGCGATGAAGATGTGCTCGATTGGATGAAAGTCATGCAGTAGCCGCCTGTTTCGTCTTCGGATGGCGAAATGCCTGTGGTACCTGTTTGGTGCGCCCCGGCTAATCTTGTACCTTAAAGTTTGAATGAAAAATACCTCGCTTATGCGATTGCTGCTGATCCTCTGCTTTTTCACGAGTACCCTTTCCCTGCCTGCCCAGGGCAAGATGAATTTGCGAAAGATGGAAAAGGCATTCCGCAAAGCAGACATCAGCTACGAAGGCGACCCCGGCGCGTGGCTGCTGTATACACAGGACCACGTCCTGCTTGTCCTCTCCGATCAGGAGAACAACCGTATGCGCATTTTCACGCCCATACTCGAAGCAGCGGATGCCTCGCCGTTACAACTAGAGAAAATGCTGCGGGCTAACTTCCACTCCGCCCTTGATGCCAAGTACAGCATTCACGATGGCTTCGTAGTGAGTGTCTTCACCCACCCCCTGAAAGAGCTTAGCCGGGAACAGTTGCTTGATGCTATCGACCAGGTCATTGCATTGTCCAAGACCTTTGGCACGACCTATTCCAGTACCGAGTTGGAGTTTGGCCACCCGGAAGAACAACAGCCTATTGAAGAGGGCTCCAAACCCAATAAACGTACTTAACCGTTCATCGCCTGATCTGTCAATTGGTGAAAATGGTGCACGCAGCGTTCCATTTTCGGTGAAAACCGCCCGCGCTTGTACAGCCGGGACTGAATCCCCTTTTGAACGCTTTCCACAACCGCCTCGTCTTCCAGTTCGGTTTGGTCGATATTGTTGGCAGCCCGGTTAAAGGCTGTGCCCGGGAAGGCATAGGAGCGGAACCGTACCCGCGTCTCCCGGATGGACAAAGGCTCCACCACATTGAGCGACAAGCCCCAGGGATAGAAATTGAACATCAGGTTCGGGAAAAGGAAAAAGTAGTAGGCGTAGACCCGCCGGCCGTAGTCGGGGTGGCCTTCCGGCAAATCAAAAGCAGGCTCTTCCGGTTTCGCGATGCCGGTCTGCAGGCTGCACCAGTCAAAAGTTTCATAATCATAAGCCCCGAAGTCCAACGCAGTATTCAGCGCTGGGTGCACAAAAGGCACATGGAAGCCCTCCAGGTAATTATCGCAGTAGAGTGCCCAGTGTGCCTTCACCAGGTGATCCTGACTCCCCTCTTCCATGAACCGCAGCTCATTCAGCGGCAAAAACCCTACCCGCTCCTGAATTGGGGCCACCGCTTCCCGAAAGGCGGCATAAGGCTCCAGGCTCGTGAACAGCAGCCCCAGCCATTCTTCCAGCGGCAACGCCGGCAGGTGGTCTGCCTCCGATGGAAAACCGGCGGCCTCTTCAAATGCCGGCATACTTTTGAAGGTCCCATCGAGGCGGAAGCAGCGCCCGTGGTACCCACAGCTCAGCTGACGCACCGGCCCGGGCGTTTCCACAATGATTTTTCCACGGTGGGTGCATACATTGGACAGGCAGCGCCGCCTCCCTTCGGCATCATTTGCGATCAGCAGTGGTTCATCCAGCACCCCGGGCAACAGGGTGAAGGGGTGCGCATAGCCCGCCGCAGAAAGGCACGCCGCGTCTTCCACATAATGCCAGGCTTTGGCCCAGATGCGGTCTGCAGCCGCCTCAAACGATGCCGGGTCCCGGTAAAACTTAGCCTCCAGCGTATGGGCTTTCCGGATATCAGATTCAATCATGTTCTTCAGGTTTATCGGACCAGCATAATGCCGCCCTTTAGCGTTACGGCTTCTCCTTCGCTGTCGAGCACCTCAATATAGTAAGCGTACAGCCCGGTATTCAGCGGTTCTCCGGCAGCAGTGCCATCCCAGTATGCCGCCCCGTCCTCCGAATCAAAACCGGAGGCTTCGTAGAGCAGCCCGCCCCAGCGGTCAAAAATCTGGTACTGCGCTACAAAGAACGGCAGTCCGGAGAAGAGTTCAAAGCGGTCATTGCGGCCATCGCCGTTGGGAGAGAATGCCGAGGGGGCATAGATGGGGCAATCGGTAGCCACCCTCACGCTATCCATGCGGGTGCAGCCTTCGGTATCGGTCAGCAGCAGTGGCAGTGTGCCAGCGGCCAGGTTGTCAAATACAGGCTCGTTCTGCTCCTGCCCATTCACGGTATACAGGTAGGGCGGCGTGCCCCCACTTCCGGCGAGGGTAAGCCGGGCATTAGGAACTGCACACAGGGCGGGTTGAATATCCTGCACCCTCAGCCGCAAGGGCTCTGCGCCGGGTACTTCCACCGGCAATACTTCGGAAACGCACCCTGCCGAGTCCGCCACCGTCAGTTGATAGCGCCCAGCGGACAACCCGGCAAAAAGGCCGCTGCCCTGAGGCAAACCGCTGTTGAGCTGAAATTGCAGCCCGCCATTCCCACCGCTGCCACTGACCTGCAGGGCGCTCTCACCCGGCCCGCAGCCGCGCACGAAGTCCAGCTCAAGCGCCAAAGCCGGCACCTCTGCTATGGTGGCCTCCTGTGCCGCTGTGCAGCCTTCGCTATCCCGGGCTTCCACGGTGAATACGCCGGGGCTCAGCCCTTCAAAAAACGGATCAGACTGCCAATTGCCCTGATTGGTCCGAAATTCCAACCCTGTCCCACTACCTCCACTGGCAGATACGGTGAGCGTGCTGCTCTCATCTCCGCAGGAAGCCGTGGACACGCTGATGCTGAGCGGGGCGCTTTCGCCTACCGCCGCTGCCACCTCCAGGGTGCAGCCCTGTGCATCTTCCACATTCAGAACGTAAGTACCGGCAGGCAGGGCATCGAAAAACCCGTTATCCTGCGGGGTACCGGTGCCCAGTTGGTAGATAAATGGAGGGGTGCCGCTTGTCAATAAAAACTCCAGCCACCCGTTGTCTTCCCCGCAGGTGGTATTCTGAACCAGTACTTCCTGCAACTGCGGGCCATCTTCCAGGTCCGCTACCTCTACTTCGAAGTTTTCGGTACAGCCCACCTCATTTTGGATGGTCACGGTGTGGGGCCCGGCAGGCAGGGCGTTGAAGACCGGGCTTTCGCCAAACAGGCCGCCATTCAGGCTGAAGGAAAGCCCGCTGAAGGGGCCCGGGCCTATGCTGATGGTGCCCCCGTCGTTGGCGCAGCTGACCGGAGTGGTGCTTGCAGACAATGCAGGCAGAGGGGTGGCTTCCGGTACATCAACTGCTTCGGTGGCTTCACAACCGGCGGCATCCACAACCGTAACGGTGAGCAGGCCGCTGGGAATATCCGGAAAAAATGCATCAGTCTGGAACGTCATCCCGTCAATACTATAGGTGTAGGGCGGGGTGCCGTTGAGCGCTGTAACCGTCAGGTTGACACCCGATGCCTCGCAGGGGTCCACATCAAGCCCTGAAACCAGGGGCGCGGTGCTGCTGTCTATCTCTACTTCCACCACATCCGAACAGCCCTGTGCATCCAAAATGGTGGCGAGGTAGGTGCCGGAAGGCAGGTTTTCAAATGTAGGCTCATTTTGAAAATCCTCCCCATTGATGCTGAACGTGTAAGGCATTTGCCCGCCTTCTGCCACAATGGTCAGGCTGCCGTTGTCGGCTCCGCAGGCCGTCCCTTCCGGAAGGACCTCCTGAATAGCCGGTGCATCTCCATCTGCTTCCACCTCTGCTTCCACTTCCAGCGTGCAGCCGAAGCTATCTTCCACCAAAATCGTATAGATGCCAGGCAGCAGGCCATTGAAGACATTCGAAGATTGAAAAGCCTGCCCATCGAGGCTGTACATCAGCCCACCGTTGCCTCCGGAGACCTCCACGGTAATACTGCCTATCGGATCCGCGCAATCGGCTGCTACGGTTTGTACCGCCTCCAGTTCGAGAGGTGCCGCCGCCAGAAATTCCAGTTCGCTGGCCGCCCCGTAAATGACCACGCCTGCATTACAGACCGGTGTCAGTTGCCCGTTATCAAAATCGATGGCAAAAATAGTACCCTGCCCGCTGTCGTTGCTGGCATAGGTCACCGTGTTTTCACAGTCTTCCACGAAAGTGACCACCCCGAAAATGGAGCCCCCTACGTTGAAGTTGAGAATGGGCGAACTGTTTTCCGGGTTGTCCAGGTCAATCTCGATCATCTGATTGGAAGTCCCTGCCATAACCAACTGCCCGTTCACAAAGGTGAGGTCCCCCGCCGATCCATAGTCCGATTGCCCGAGGAAGGTGGTGGTATCGGTTGCCGGATTATAGGTGTAGACATTGCCATTGGAGCCTACCGTGTAAATCAGTCCGTTTTGGTCAGCAACCAGGCTGGTGTAGAAAGAGAAGCCGCCCTGTGGGATGATGGTCATCAGGATGGTGGTGCCGGTATTCGGATTAACCCGAAACAGGCGCCCATCCGTAGAGATGCCCCACAGCTGCCCATCCGGCGTGTAGGTAATATCCGCAAAACTAACGGAAGGCGGAGAAATGGAAGCCAGGAAGTTGACCTCACAGGCACCAATATCTACCGAATACAGATTCTGGTTTTCAGCGATGATGGTAAATTCCTGGGTGCGGGCCAGACCGGGCTGCAGGAACAGGCCCAGCAAGATCAGGAAAACGCGGAACAGGTTTGGGGTCAGGTTGAAGTTCATAAGTTTAAAACATCAATAGTTGAAGGCATCGTATTAGGCATTGCGCAGGCAGCCGTATCCGGTTAACGGACTACAGTATAACGCCCTAAATCCGCAGTTTAGAGCCCGGGGCACTGATTTAACGCTTTTTTATTGATTTGCCCGGTGTGGGAGCACAGTGCGGCTTCTTTGGACGGCCTTTAAACCGATGGCCCAATTATTGCGTTCTTCATCTGTTTTGAGCAGCAATTATTTTTGGTATTTTAGCCAACCGCCTCAAAAAACCTCACTAACAAATTAAAAGCAGCGCATGTACTTCAACAGCAAGGGCAAAGCCGGCAACACCTATGACGCCATCGTCGTTGGCTCAGGCATCAGCGGTGGCTGGGCCGCCAAGGAGCTTTGCGAGAAAGGCCTGAAGACCATTGTTCTGGAGCGCGGCCATATGGTGCGCCACGGCGACTACCCGACCGCCATGAAGGAAATCTGGGAGCTGCCCAACCGCAACAAGCTGACGCAGGAGGAACTCAAAGATTACCCCAAGCAGCAGCGTACCGGTTACACAATGGCCCCTTCCACCAGGCACTGGTGGGTCAAGGATACAGAGCACCCCTACACCGAAGAGAAGCGCTTTGACTGGATACGGGGGTACCACGTAGGCGGCCGCTCCATCATGTGGGGCCGGCACTCTTACCGGCTGAGCGATCTTGATTTTGAGGCCAATGCCAAAGACGGCTACGGTGTAGACTGGCCCATCCGGTACAAAGACCTGGCCCCCTGGTACGACCACGTGGAGCGTTTTGCGGGCATTCAGGGCACTGCCGAGGGGCTGCCTCATCTGCCGGACGGGCAATTTCAGCCTGGCATCCCGCTCAACTGCATTGAAGAGCACCTGAAAGGCAGCATGAAGGCCAACTTTGACCGCACCCTGACGATAGGCCGCACGGCCAACCTCACGCAGGCCATTCACGGGCGGGGTGCCTGCCAATTCCGCAACCGCTGTATCCGGGGCTGTCCCTACGGCGCCTACTTTAGCAGCAATGCCGCTACCCTGCCGGCCGCGGAAGCCACCGGCAATATGACGCTGCGCCCGAACTCAGTGGTGCACTCCATCATCTACGATCCGGAAACGAAGAAAGCTAAAGGCGTGCGGGTGCTCGATGCAGAAACCGGAGAGGCGATGGAATTCTATGCGAAGGTCGTCTTCCTTTGTGCTTCTGCCTTAGGTTCCACCTTTATCCTGATGAACTCCGCCGATGAGTACAATCCCGATGGGCTGGGCAACAGTTCCGGTCAGCTCGGCCACAACCTGATGGACCACCACTTCCGGGCCGGCGCGCAGGGCATACACGACGACTACGGCGACCGTTACGACGAAGGGCGGCGCCCAACCGGCTTTTATATTCCCCGTTTCCGCAACCTCGACAAGCGTACCGAGCGCAAGGATTACATCCGCGGGTTTGGTTATCAGGGAGGAGGCAGCCGCCAAAACTGGGTACGGGGCATTAAGGAAATGGAAAAAGGGCTGGGCGCAGAGTACAAAGCGCAGCTCATCACACCGGGCCCCTGGCAGGTGGGCATGGGCGCATTTGGGGAATGCCTGCCCTATTATGAAAATCATGTCAGGCTGAACAAGGACGTTACCGACAAGCATGGGCTTCCCACCCTCACCATCGACTGTGAATTCAAGGAAAACGAGCGTATCATGCGGCAGGACATGATGGACTCGGCGGCTGAAATGCTGGAGGCTGCGGGCTTCCGGAACGTTGAAACGTTTGATGCCGGTTCTTATCCGGGGCTGGGGATACACGAGATGGGCACCGCACGCATGGGGCGCAATCCCAAGACCTCCGTCCTCAACGGCAACAATCAGGTGTGGGACTGCCCGAATGTGTTTGTGACCGATGGGGCCTGCATGACCTCAGCGGGCTGTCAGAACCCATCCCTGACCTACATGGCACTTACAGCACGTGCTGCCGATCATGCCGTGCAGGAACTCAAAAAAATGAACCTCTGATCATGGACCGAAGAGAAGCCATAAAAAGAACCGTTTTGCTGACCGGTGCGGCCCTTTCCGCTTCCACCATAACAGCTGTACTTAATGGCTGTCAGGCAGAAGCCTCCACTCAGGCCGGTTGGATGCCTCAGTTTTTTGATGCCGAACAGGCCGCCGCCCTTTCCGAGATTGCCGAAACCATACTCCCCGCCACGGAAACACCGGGCGCGAAGGATGTGGGCGTCCCGGAGTTCATAGACCAACTGGCGACCACCTGCCTGCCGGCAGAAGAGCAAATGGCCCTGCGCGAAAGCATAGAGCAGATCGAGGCCGAAGCAAAGTCGAAGTACAACAAAACCTTCACTGCGCTTCCACCGGAGGAACGGCTGGCCTTGCTCAATTCCATTGATGCAGAAGCCCGCACGGTGGAGACGGTACCGGATGACATGGGCGAGACCGCCTGGTCTGGCTTCCTTAAGCTCAAGCAACTGGTGTTGCTGGGCTATTTCACTTCGGAGAAAGTCGGGACGGAGGTAACTGCATTCCTGCCCATACCCGGACAGTATAAGCCATGCATTCCTTATGAGGAGGGGCAGCCGGCATGGACGTATTAGCGAGCAGGTAGCCGGAGCGGCACTTCAAGCCTACCGCTCCGGTTAAGGTCACTTCTTCAGGAGCCCTGCAACGAACAGCACGACTACCGAACCTGCGGTGGCTGTAATAATGGTGTTAATCGTACCAGAGCCTGTGCCGATACTGATATCGAGCACACCAAACAGCCAGCTGCCAACGTAAGCGCCGATGATACCCAGCACGATATTGACAAGCAGGCCAAATCCGGCACCTTTCATAATTTTTCCGGCCAGCCATCCGGCAATGGCGCCTACGATAAGCGTGTACAGCAATCCCATGGTTTTTCGTTGTTTTGGTCAGTCAATCAGTTGAGTTGCCCCGCGATATAAGCGGTCGTCCAGGCGGCCTGAAAATTATAGCCTCCCGTGATCCCGTCAATATCCAGGACTTCACCTGCAAAATACAGATTTTTGCAGGCTTTGCTTTGCATGGTCTTAAAATCGATGCTTTGAAGGCTCACGCCACCGCAGGTGACAAACTCTTCCTTGAAAGTGGTTTTGCCCTGCACCTGGTACACGTCATTGGTGAGGAGATGGGTAAGCTTGTGCAGGCCTTTTTTGCCAATTTCGCCCCATTTTTTGTCTTCTGCCAGCTCGGCTTTGGCTAGCAGGTAGCTCCACAGGCGTTTGGGCAAGGCGTAGGGGCGCTCGTTGCTCAGGTCTTTTTTGGGGTGCGTGGCCATGATACCGCGCAAGTCATCCGATACCTGTTCAGCATTCTGCTCGTTGGCCCAGTTGACCTGCACCTTGAACACGTAGCCCAACTCGCTCAGCGCACGTGCTCCGAAGGCTGAGAGTTTGAGAATGGCCGGCCCGCTCATGCCCCAGTGGGTGATCAGCAGGGGGCCGTCCGATTTCAGCTTGGTGCCCTGAATGCTGGCCTGCACCTCTTCGACTACCACGCCCATCAGCTCGGTGACAGATTCCTCAGGCATATTGAAGGTAAACAGGGAAGGCACCGGGTCTTCAATTTGATGCCCCAGGGCTTCCAGCCATTCCAGCCCCTGCCGCTTTGGGCTGCCGCCGGTCGCAACAATGACTTTATCGAAAAAGGTGGGCGGGTGCACCTCTTTGAGAAAATGCAGCTTCAGCCCCTCTCCCACCGGCTGCAGCCGGGACACGCCAACCCCCGTTTCAATTTGCACCCCGAGCTGCCGGGCCTCTTTCAGGAAACAGTCGATGATGGTCTGGGAGTCCTGGGAAACCGGGAACACACAATTATCCGGCTGCGTCATAAGCGCCACGCCCCGGCTTTCAAACCAGTCCATGGTGTGCACCGTATTGAAGGTACGGAAGGCTTTCTTCAGCTGTTTGCTGCCCCGGGGGTAGGCTCTCGACAGCTCGGCTATAGAGGTGCAGCCATTGGTTACATTGCAACGCCCGCCCCCCGAGATTTTCACCTTGGACAGCAGCTTACGCGACTTTTCAAACAGGACAACAGCGGCTTGAGGATGATTGCGCCTGGCCTCAATGGCTGCGAAAAAACCGGCGGCACCG
>JANSXW010000337.1 GCA_024742755.1 bacterium
AAAAGATCATGGTCAAACCTGCTGGAGGCGGAAAGAGAGGAGATTGGGCAAGAATGGTTAGCGGGAGGTACCTGGGCACCCACAACAGGTTTGGGTCAATCTTGGCCATGACGGATGCCGGAGTGGTGGTTGGCACGGGCTTCCACACGGTGCCTGAGGATCAGAGGCTGCCCCCGGTGGTCCTCGTGGCCCCAGCTCCCGGACCTGGAGGAGAGGTCCCGGTTGAGCGCCCAGAGGAGCATCAGGGGGGAGAAGCCCCAGAGGCAGAAGGTCACTCGGCAAAGGGCCGGGCGTGGCCGGTGAGGAGAACGATGATGCAGAAGTACGGGAGCACTCCAGGATGCCAAGGGTGTCACACAATCAACACGGGTGGCGCGCTGGTTCAGGCGAGCCACTCAGAGGAGTGCAGAGTGAGGATGAAGAGGAGAATTGCAGAGGATGTAAAGAAAGATGAGGAGAAGATGAAGAAGCAGAAAGATGAGGACGAGAGAGAAATTGCGAGAAGGGCAAAGAAGAGAGTAGCGGAAGAGGAAGCGAACGATGAGGCAAGGGCTGAGGCTGAGCCGTCAAGTTCAAGCCGGGGCCCCGATGCCGGGGAAGCATCGCCAAAGCGGAAAGGAGGAGAGCAAGGAGCAAGGGACATCGAAGATGTCTTGCGAGATATGGAAGAGGATGCTAGCGGGCAGGCAGGCTCGAGAAGGATGGAGGCAGAGGAGATCCTGGCAGAGGCCGGGAGCAAGGAGGCTGCGAGCATAGTGGCTAGCCTAGGAGCGTTGGATGTGCTGGAGGTGTTTTCACCTCAGCGTGTGACAAAGGAGCTGAAGCGGTTCGGCATGCGTGACGGAGCGGCGGTGGACCTAGAGGAGATGAAGCCAGATGGGTCAGAGAGGTGGAACCTCGACAGGCCAGAAGATCAGAAGGAGGTGCTGGAGATGATTCAGGTGGAGGAGCCGTGGCTCCTCACGAGCTCACCGCCGTGCACTACGTTTAGCCCACTGAGGAACGTGTCCAATGGCAAGAGGGACCCGGGCGTGGTGCAAGAGGAGGAGGAGCTTGGAAAGGCGAGGATGAGAACCGCGATGAAGTGCTGCAAACAACAGCGGGAGCAGGGTGCATTTTATCTCCATGAGCACCCGAAACCGTCCACGTCATGGAAGATGCCGGAAGTGGAAGAGGAGGTGAATCGAGACGACACGTACTTGGTTCAGAGTCCGATGTGCCGTTGGGGCATGAAGATGGAGGACCGAGAAGGGGAAATCCTGCATGTGAGAAAGGAGACTTTGTGGCTGACGAACTCGAGGAGGATCGCAGAAGAGCTGGAGGGCGTGTGTGAGAATGTCCTACAAGGTCGAGAAGTGCATCGGCATGTTCATCTGGTGGGAGGTGGACGAGCTAAGGCTGCGCAGGTCTACCCCAAGGAGCTGGTGGAGGCAATTCTCCGTGGCCTGAGGAAAGAGCTACGAGAGAGGGGAGAGATCAGTGCGGTGGAGGAGCAGTTGTCAGGCCCGACACCGGATGAGTACGTCGAGCAGGAAGAGCTCTACAAGGAGGAGTTCGGCCAGTTTGTGGATGATGTGACCGGTACGGAGTTGCCGGCGCACCTGGTGAAGGCGGCGCGAAAGGAGGAGCTGGGCTGGCTCCACAAGGAGGGCGTCTACGTGAAGGTCCCAAGGAGGATCTGCGAAGGGAAGGGCATGAAGCCCTTGCAGTTGAAGTGGCTGGACATCAACAAGGGAGACGCGACCCAGGTGAAGGTCAGGAGCAGATTGGTGGCGAAAGAAGTGCGAAAGGCAAAAAGGCCTGAAGATCGACTTCGGGCGGAGGAAACGTTCGCGGCGACCCCGCCGCTGGAGGCGGTGAACCTGCTCCTGAGCCTGTT
>JANSXW010000395.1 GCA_024742755.1 bacterium
CAATTAATATCAGCATTTTTCAAATCCAATGATATAACATTATAACCGAGCGACTTTGCTACTTTACCAACTGAAGAAGTACCACTAAATAGTTCTAATAAGTGCATATATTATTAGAACTATTTAGATATTAATATTTTCCTTTTCTACATTATGTTCATTGTCATTTGATTTATATGATTGACATTTCTTAGTCTTTTGATGTCTGCTTAATTTACTTTTGCGACCTACTAATCCACACACTTCGCATGCTACATTCTGCTTGTTTTGTTCAAGAATTTGTTCTCTATTTATTTGGTAATACTCTTTCCTATGTTGTTTATGTTCTTCTTTGTTGTTTTGATACCATTCTTTCATTCCGTTCTTTATTTTCTCTCGGTTAAGTGGGTTATACATTTCTTTGTATTCTTGTGGCGTTCTACCTGCCACACAACGATTGACACATTCTGTATTTTGGATATGATAACCTTCTCGTCTAAGTAGTTGCTCTTTACTATCACACGGGTAGTTTTCAATGAGTTCTATCTTACAATTCTCAACTCCGTATTCGTCAAACAACACTCTAGAATTCGAATGTTTGTTTTGCACGTGCTTTTCATTGAAATAATATTTCTGCCTATGTCTTGCCATCCTTTGGCTTAGTTCCTCACATGTGCTTCCTACATAACACTTTTCATAACCATCATCAACTATTTTGTAAATTTTAGCGTTCATATATCTTTCCATATCTGTTAACATCTTTAATCATCTTTTCTTTAATTCATTTTATCCTGAAATGACCATATGGTAGAGAAGTAAAGGCATCAAAATAGTATCTTTTATTTTCAAAATTACTCAGAGATTGCTTAACTTGAGACATTGAGAATAACTGATGGTTGCGACTACGAATAAAATTATATGTTAGTTCATGCTTTTTGCTTTGAAATAATGCTTCGTGATAGTTCTGATATGACAGTTCTTTTTTCACCTTGTGTTTTACTACACCTTTTGACTTTTTATGTTCATCATCCTCACCGTGTATTGTAAAAGCATATGACTTTGGCTTGAGAGCTATGAATTTGGTAATTATCTTTGAAGAGCATTCGTCCTTAAACATTCCTAAGACCTTCTTATTAGTTTTGTCATGACATGGATGCTCAACAGGATAGTCGCTAAAATCCATGTGTTGCTTTATATCATTGAAATCCTTATAGACATCATCAGTCATTGTTTGAATTACATAACTG
>JANSXW010000419.1 GCA_024742755.1 bacterium
GGATTATTCTTTGATGCCTTCAACCGGTTATATGGCATAGCCCATGATATGAATCATCATTATGATGGCAGTTATTTATACGAATTCGATAAGAGCAACGGCACCATCGCCCACGCTTACCCCTTCACTCCGCCCAGTGATACTTGCAAAATCTATGATGGCTGCTCCTGCCCCATGACTGTGGCTATTGAGAAGGCACTCCGCCAGGAAGACCTCAGGCCCTGTCAAACAACGGAGGCCGTGATAAAAATCGCTTTTATGAACCAGGCTGTCTTAGCAAATCCAGCCAGCCTGCGGGATAGTTTCCCGATTGGGGTCGAAATACAGGAGGTACTCTACAATCCATATGGCGGACAAGTCACGGGGATCGGAACGAATATGCTGGACATTCAGGGCCTTCAGCCCAAATTTGGCGTGGACAGTATCGTTGTGCGGCTCTCTGTCGCTGAAGAGATGCCCGGCGGAGCATACACCTGTCAGGCCAGCCTCTATGATATCAACCTGAGCGAAATAGGGGACAGCCGTACCTCCATTTACTCTGATTACCTGCCCAGCCCGGCTTACAATGATGCCACTCCTTTCTCCGTCACCCCCTTTGAGGAACTTGAGCCCCAGTTGTCTTTCCAGAAATGTGAGGGCCTGCCAGTTGTGCTGCGCCTCTTTGAAAATACCAATGGCTTAAGTTTTCTTTGGGAAGGAGGCTCGACAGCTGACACGCTCTCGGTCAGTGTATCGGGGCTTTATGATGTGTCCGTTAACACGGGCTGCGAAGAACTGAACTATACCGTAGAGGTAGCAGATAATACCCTGCGGGTCAATCTTGGGCCAGACCAGCAGCTGCACTTTGGGGAGGCGCTAACGGTCGTGCCTGACTTGCAAAACACCAGCCCAATTAGCAGCTACCTATGGTCTTCAACCGATACTGCTGCACTCTCCTGCCTCATCTGCCCCATAGCAGAGGTAGTGCCCATACAAACTACAGTTACCCTATCCCTTCTTGTAACTGATGAAAACGGCTGCACTGCCGAGGACAAAATGGACATTACAGTAGA
>JANSXW010000317.1 GCA_024742755.1 bacterium
CCAGTAATTGAAACATCCATACTGACAAGGTTTATTTTATCAAAAAACTAGACAATAATACACATGCTACGGAGCCGATAATATTAGCAAGAATATCGTAAAGCTCAAAAAGCCGCCCCGGGAAAAACAAATATTGTACGATTTCCAACGAAAAACCGAACAGGCTGCTGATCCCTATGGCCCATAGAATGGGGTGCTTTTGCAGCCCCCTCATTCCAGACCGGGCGAATCCGAAAGCAAGCAGGCTCGCCAGTATAAAATAGGCGGCAGCGTGCGCGAGCTTATCGGGCTCCAGTAGTGAGGTTAACTTCGGCGGAGAGACTTGCCCTCCGGTTGAGAAAAAAATAAGCGCTCCCGCCCAAACGAGGGCAGGTAACAACATCATTTTGTTGTTGTCTTTATCAGGTAGATGCAGCGCTTTGAGTTTTTGGTGTGTGGTGGAAGAAAAAAATTATTTTTTTTAACTGACCAGCTTTTTATAAGCCTCAGCATCCATCAGTTCTTCAAGCTCAGCAGGGTTGGTCATTTCAATCTTAACGATCCAGCCCTCTCCGTAGGGGTCTTCATTGACCAGGGTGGGGTTATCCCCATCTGCCTCATCAATCTGAGGGTTGAATTCCAGTATTTTGCCTGAAACCGGCATAAAGAGCTCAGACGTGGTCTTTACAGCTTCCACGGTTCCGAAGACTTCATCCTTTTCCAGGGTTTCATCTACGGTTTCCACTTCGACGTAGACCAGCTCGTCCAGCTCGCCCTGCGCAAAATCGGTAATGCCAACGTAAGCGATGTTGCCTTCTTCTACGCGGACCCACTCGTGCTCATTCGTGTACTTGAGCGTATCAGGAAATTCCATATTTCTTTGAGTTATTTTCGTTTTCTGTTGCCGGGCGCTGCCTACTCAGCGGTAAGGGGGATGCCCGGCGCGGTCAAAAATAAAGGATTTTTAGGAATAAAGGATTTTATAGGCGGGAAGTTTGACCACAGCCAGCCCCCGGGAACTGAAAAAGGCAGCTGCCCTGTGAGACAACTGCCTTTTTTAAGTCCGTTTAAGCTTCCTGCTCCATTTTTGCAAGCGTGCTTTTCACCCATTCTGTGGTAACTGATTTTGGCCGTTCCAGCGGGAAGCCCAGTGCGCGGGACCAGCACAGGGCTGACAGTACGCCCAGTGCGCGGGACACACCGAACAGCACGGTGTAGAAGCTGTATTCCTTCAGCCCGTAGTGCACCAACAGGGCACCCGAGTGGGCATCCACGTTAGGCCATGGGTTCTTCACCTTGCCCAGGCTTTCCAGGATTGGCGGCACCACATCGAATATTTTCCAGACCACCTTGACCACTTCATCGTCCTTGATGTACTCTTCTGCGAAGCGCTTCTGTGCCATAAAGCGAGGGTCAGGCTGACGCAAAACTGCGTGGCCGTAGCCCGGAATGACCTGACCGGCAGACAGGGTGCTGTTCACGTAGTCCGCAATTTGCTCTTTGGAAGGCGACTTGGTACCCAGGGCGTCCAGCATCTTGAAAATCCAGCGGATGACCTCCTGATTCGCCAGGCCATGAAGTGGGCCAGCCAGGGCATTCATGCCGCCAGCGAGGGAGTAGTAAGCATCGCTAAGGGTGGACCCTACGAGATGCGTGGCGTGCGCAGAAGCATTTCCACCTTCGTGATCGGCGTGGATGGTCAGGTAAAGCCGCATCAGGTTTTTGAAGTCATCACCCTGAATACCCAGCATGTGGGCAAAGTTGCCGGACCAGTCCTGAGAGACATCAGGAGAGATGTGATCTCCATTGTGGTACGTACGGCGGTAGATGTAAGCTGCGATACGCGGCAACCGGGCGATGAGGTTCATCGTATCTTCGTAAGTCGGATCCCAGTAATCTGCTTTATCGATACCTTCATCGTAGCGGCGGGCGAAGCAGCTCTCGGTTTGCATGGAAGCAATAGCGAGAGAGAACTGCGTCATAGGGTGCGCATTGACCGGCAGGCTGTCGAGCACCTTGAAGGTATGCTCAGGCACATGGCTGCGGGTCAGCCACTGCTCTGTCAGCCACTTCACTTCCTGCTCCGTTGGGATTTCCCCAACCAGCATCAGCCAGAACAAGCCTTCAGGGCGAGGCTCTTTGCCGTCCGGGCCCTTTGGCAGTACTTCCCGGAGCTCAGGGATGGAATAGCCCCGGAACCTGATCCCTTCAATGGGGTCAAGCTGTGAGGTTTCCCAAATCATGGTTTTGATACCGCGGGCACCACCATAAATCTGTTTCAGGGTGACTTCGTCAAATTTCTTGTTGCCGTGCTCTTTGAGCATAGCACGAATTTCAGTCCGCAGAGCGGTCGCTTTTTCGTTGAATTTCGTTTTTAAAGGATCCATTAATGCTTTATAGTTATTATGGTGTCATGTAAAAAGGTAACCGTACAGGTAAAACACAAGACAG
>JANSXW010000184.1 GCA_024742755.1 bacterium
AGCCTTCCGTGGTAAAAAAACCAAGCCTTCCGTGTATTCCGAGCCTTCCGTGGTAAAAAAAGCCAAGCCTTCCGTGTATTCCCAGCCTTCCGTGGTAAAAAAAGCCCAGCCTTCCGTGGTAAAAAAACCAAGCCTTCCGTGCCTTCCGAGCCTTCCGTGGTAAAAAAACCAATCTAAAAACCCCCCATCACCTCCACCGCCGCCAGCAAAAAAGCCCCCAGTCCAAAAGGCTCCGTATGATCAGGATCAATCTGCTCCGGGGCATGCCCCACGCGTTGCACGCTGCCCAGGCTGCCATCCCGGCGAATATGCTGTAAGAGGCCTTCCCACGCCCGCGCCATGACCGGACGGTACGTGTACTCATCCAGGTAACCATTGCGGATGCCGTTGGCCAGAGCATAGCAGAATAAAGCAGTGCCGCTCGTCTCCGGAAGGGGGTAGTTTTCAGCATCCGTTAGGCTGACCCGCCATAGCCCATCTTTGCCTTGCAATGGAACGATACCCGCTGCCATTTGCCGGAGCAGGCCGATGTAGTAGGGACGCCTTGGGTCACTTTCCGGCAGGTGCTCCAAAACCCGGACGATGCCGCCCATCACCCAGCCGTTGCCGCGCGACCAGAATACCTTGCCGCCGTCTTTCCCTTGTGTTTCGGGCCTGTCAGCGTCGTAGACGTATTTCGCATCCCGGTAAAAGAGCCCGGTTTCGGGGTCCTGCAAGGCTTCCGTAGCCAGTACCCATTTTTCATGCATGAAATCCAGGTATTTGGGGTCGCCCGTGATTTCGGTAGCCAGGGCAAAAGTAGGCGGTGCCATGAAGAGCGCATCACACCACCACCAGGCAGTACGCCCTTCGTAGGGGAGGCGCATGAAGCTGTCTAGTTCCATCAAGCTGGGCTTCAGGTAGGCCTCATTGCCCGTTTCCTGGTACATCTTCATCCAGGTGTGCGCGGCGAGGTGGTTGTTGGCAATGTCCGGGTCGTACTTTAGCGGGGTGAACCGTTCCCGCTTGCCCCAGTCCACCATGTGATTGAAAAATGGAGCATGTTCTGTTTTTTCATACAGCTTCCAAAGACCGGTGTAGAAGGTGGCAGCATTCCAATACGTGTTTTTCGTCCATGCACCTTCCATAACCGGCACGTAATTGAGCTTCGGATAAATTTCCCGTAGGTGGTAGTCCACCATGTTCCAGCAAATTGCCTGTATATCTTCCGGAGCATAGGGTACCGGCTGTGTTAGCGAGGGCGGTACCTGCAATTGCCCCCATTGGGAGGGCTCGGGGCCCATGACAAGCTCCAGCGTGCCGCCCTCCATCAGCTCCCCGTGCCGGAACCAGGCCCGGTCAATCGGGATGCCATTTAGTTTGGCGGATTGTACATAAATGTTTTCAGCAGACCGGCGGCGGGCCACCACACTGAAGTTTTTCCCATTTTCCAGCCGGATACGCACACGGTCAAACAGCGGGCTGCCAATGAGGTAGATGTCTTGCCCCGCAACCGGGAAAAAGCCCATACTGCTGAAGACATACCAGGAAGAAATCGCCCCGGAGTCGTCCTGTCCGGGAAGGCCGTTATGCCCGGCAGCGTATGCCTGCTTCAGGAGTCGCTGTACGGCTTCCGCTGTCTTATCCGGGCGACCGGCGTAAATGTACTGATAGGGCAGTAGGAACAGCGGCTCATTCCCCAGGTCAAATTTTGGGTCTAACAACAGGTGGTCCAGGTAATCGATATAGGCCTCACGGCTCCCGTGCCGCTGAATGAGCCCCCGCATATCATGGGGCACGTAGCTGCTGTAGGCGAGAGGCGTAGCTTCGTAAAAGTAGGGGTCGTTCCAGTGATCTTTGCGCAGGTTTTCGGTGGTGATGCCGGGCTGCCAGTTGCCCGAACGGTCCTTCGCCCAAAAATGCCCGGCTTCTTTGTTGAACAACTGGAAAATGCCCTGTGAACGCTCCCGGTATCGCCTTGCAGTAGCGGTGTCACCTGCGGCTTCAGCCACTACAGCAATGCAATAGTCATTGTAAGCGTACTCCAGAGAACGGGACGTTGCCCCCTTAGCAGAGGCCGAAGTGACGTAGCCCAGTTTTAGGTAATCTTCCAGGTAGCGCCCGTATTTTTCGGGCTTGTCTGAAGGCGTCTCAGCATGGTGCCGCAGCGCTTTCAATGCCTGCTGCAGGTCAAATCCGCCCAGCTCTTTGGCAACCGCATCCGCAAAAACGACATCTACATTGGTCCCACCCTGAATATTGCCAAACCCCCCGGCTACCCAGGCATCGGGGAGCCAGCCTTTTTGTTCGTAAATGCTCAGGAGGCTTTGCAGGATAGCACGCTGCTGTTCCGGTGCGATGAGGGTATGCAAAGGCATGACCGTGCGGAAGACATCCCAGATACAGTAGTGGTCCCAAAAATGAGGCTGATCCTCTGGCCAGTCTTCTGTAGCACCAGTGACTTCGGTGGGCATGAGGAAGGTATTGCGCAGGGTGGAGTAAAACATCCGCTGATGCTCGGGCAGACCGCCTTCCACCTCAATGCGTGAAAGCCGCTTGTCCCAGGATTGATCGGCAGTGGCCCTTGCTTTGTCAAATGTAGTTTGCTTTTCCTCATCTAGAAATTTCTTAGCATTTTTTATACTTTTAAATGAAAGCCCAACCTTTGCTTCCACCTGCTGCCGCTGCGGGCCTTTGAAGGTAGCCCAGGCACCCACCCGGCGACTTTTGACGGGCTGATCGTCTGGGAATTGAATAGAAAGGCGCTGCTGCCCGGGTAGGAGCGTGGTGTCTTTCCAAACCCCAGCTGCATCAAAAGAGCGGTCGAATTCGGCATAGAAGTACACCTTGTACGGATTCTGCCCGCCCCAGCCGCCGGCGAAACGCCCCCAGCCCTGAATGGCGTTTGCTCCAACAATCTCTACTTCCGCTTCCAGGCAGCGGCTGTCTTCAAGCCCCGCCCGTCCTACGGTGTGGGCAACGTCAATTTGCACCTGCCCCTCAATTTCCGGTGCCTTGTCCCAGGTGTAAAAGGTGTAGCGATGGTAGCCAACTTTGGCAGAAGCGGTCAGCTCCACTTCCACATCGCCGGGCTTCCGAGCTATGGTTACGGCGTAGTAACCCGGTGCGGCCCGCTCATTGACTTGTTTGACAGAAGCGTAATCTTTGAGGTCAAGCTCCTGCGTCAATGGGGTAAACAAGATGTTTCCATACCTGCCGCCTCCTCCGGTACCGCTGGTATGCGTATGACTGAAACCGGCAATCGGCTTGCCGGGGCGGTAGCCGGAGGTAGGTTGCGGTGGCATGATGTCCGGGCTTAGCTTGACCATGCCAAAGGGGACGGAAGCGCCCGGTAGCACATTGCCGTTGATGCTGCCCAGGAAAGGGTCGACGAGGGCCGTGGACTTTGCAGGGATCGGATGCCCAATGTCGGTGCGGGGGGCGGACCGGGGGTGGCGGTTGGCGTGATTTGCCGGTGTGGGGCCTCCAAAGTAGGGCCCTTCCTCAAAAACAACGCCCAGGCCATTGGCACGTGGGTCATTTGTCGTCAGCTGCCAATCGATGAGCGCTTGGCGCAATCCTGCTTTTACCTGTTTGTACGCCGGATTGTCAGCCTGATTTACCATTTGGTACGGATCTTCCGAAAGCAGGTACAGCTCCTCGGCAGACCGCTTTCCGAAAGCCAGCTGCTTTAGGGTGCTATCCTGCTCCTGAAGAATTACTTCTTTTGTTACGGAGTCATCGCAATCACCGTAAGCCCCTACGGAATAGATGTGCTCGGGGTCACCTGCCGGATATCGGCCAGGTTCCAGGTTCCGGATGTAGAGATAGTCCTTTGTCCGGACTGCCCGCATCGGATAGCTTTGGTTGTCGGGCCGGACGTAGGCGTGGCGCTCTCGTTCCAGGAAGACTTGTTCACGGTGCTTCCGGCTCTGCCCTTTGAGCAGGGGTAGCAGGCTTTTGCCTGACATTGCCTCGGGGATGGTCAGCCTGGCAGCCTCCAGGAAAGTGGGTGCCAGGTCGATGAGGTTGACAAAGTTTTCCGTCTCACGGGCGGGTTGCAGTTGCCCTTTCCAGTAGATTGCCAGGGGTACTCTTGTCCCGTAGTCGTAGAGATTGGCTTTGGAGCGGGGGAAGGGCATGCCGTTATCGCTGGTGACTACGATAATTGTGTTGTCCAGCAGTCCACGTTTTTCCAGTTCCCGGACAGCGGTGCCAACCCGCCGGTCAAATCGCTCCACCTCGTAGAAATAGTCAAGGATGTCATCGCGCACTGCCGGCAAGTCCGGAAAAAATGGGGGCAGGTTGATAGTAGAGGCGTCCATACCCTCATTCGCTCCGCTCCCCGGTTCGTACACCCGGTGCGGATCGTAGCTGCCATCCCAAAAGCAGAAGGGGCGCTCCGGTGCCCGCAGTTTGAGGAAATCAGTGAAACTGTCGTAATGGGGACCGGCGGGATTATGCAGGTAACCGCCTGTCTTGGCATTTCCGGGCCCCCAGCCTTTATCGGCTCTACCGGTGGTGTATCCGGCTTTCTCCAGCAGGGCCACGTAGTTGGGGAAGGTATCAGGCAACAGGCTCCAGAGGTTGCCGCCCGGCCCCAGTTCGTGCGGGTATTTCCCGGTCAGCAGTGCTGCACGGGAGGGCGTACAAGACGGGGCAGCGCAATAGGCCTGTTCGAATACCACACCTTCCCGGGCAAGCCGGTCAAAATGAGGGGTTTGCACCACCGGGTCGCCGTAAATACTGGCGTGTGGATAAGACCAGTCATCGGCGATGATGACCAGGATATTGGGAGCGGTTTGTGCGGTGGCCAGAACTGGGAGGAACCCTGCAAGAAGTATCCAAAGGAGGCATCGGGGCATATCCAAAAGCTTTTTTAGGAGAGGCTTGCCGATGCGGTTTGTAATGCGCGGCCTAGTGCAAATCTTTCAGGTACGCTTTCAGCTGAAGCCGGTAAGATTGGCTGACGGGAAGGTTTTGTTTGCCTTAAATCCGTAAGATCCGGTTGATGGACTAATCATAAAACCCCTCTTCCATCAGCCCCATCAGCGCCAGCAAACCGCCCCAGGTATACCAGGGGGAGCTATTCAGCTGAGGCTCGGTGCAGGTGCCGTCAATGGGGGAGTAGTTTTCGCAGACGTAGCCGTATTCGGTCCAGTTACGCACGAAAAGGTCTACAGATTTTTCAACCAGTGCCCTGCGGGTATCCTCCAGCTCCGGGTAGTCGCGCATCCCGAGGTAAACCAGGAAGTTCATGGGGGCCCAAATGGCGCCTTTCCAGTACCGCTGTTTTGGAAAAAGCGGATCGTTTTTAGCAATGGAAGGCAGCACCCATTCCCCCCAGAATTCTTCTTCGTTGAGCAGGTGCTTGCTGACCATAGCCTGAGCTTGTTGGGTAGAGGCGGTGCCAGCTAGCAAGGGGTAAAAGGAGGTGGGTGAAATCCGGTCGGAAAAAGCATTTTGAACCAGGTCATAGTTTTGGAAAAGCTGGTTTTCCTCATTCCAAAGTGCCTGAAGGTGTTGCTGTAAGCGGTCCGCCCGTTCCCGCAGGCGTTGAGCCTCTTCCGATTGCCCCAGGACGTCCGCCATTTGAGCCAGCACCCGGCAGTCGGCGATGTACAGGGCGTTCAGGCCTACATCGTGCATTTCCATCAGGTTTTTCTCGTGGTCGAACTGTGCATCGAGGTACATGGGGCTGTCGTCAATGCCGGTCTCCAGCATGGCGGCGGGGAGGTTGTGGTAGACTTCATCGTGGAAGGGGTTTTGGGCCGGGTCGGAGCCCCAGGACAAGAGTGCTCCATTCAGGCGCTTGTCCAGCCACCATTCGTTCCAGCGCAGCAGCCGGGGGTAAACCATTTCCAGAAACCATTTTTTGGGATGTTTTTTGTAAATGTCCCAACAGGCCAGCCCGCCTACCGGTGGTTGGGAACGGTCCCAGGCTTTGCGCCCGTTGCCCTGACTAAGGTTGCTGACAAAGCCATCAGCGGTGGCTTCGCGGAGAGCTTCCACTGCATTGGCCATCGCCAGTTCCGGCGCATCCAACCCGATCATGTGTGCCATGAAGAAGTTGTCCCAGCCGAAAAATACGTAGCCCCCGCGATTGATGTTCCATTGCCGGTCTACGGTGGAAAACACACGGTCCTGCACCGGGTCATAGATGGTGTTCCAACCCAGCCCGGCAGCCATGCCCGCGTAGGCTTCAGCCAGATTGCCATATTCTTTCAGGTATTTTTCGTAGCCACTTCTTTTTTCGTTGACTTTCGATTGAATTAATGCCAGGTCGGTGGTCTTGTTGCTGATGCCTGCTGTTCCGCTCAGTTCTATCGCCAAAAAAGGGCTGAGGGTATTGAAAAACGGGTGATTGCTCAGTGGGGCTGAGGACCGGAATTCCAGCTTTTGATCCGGGGTCGTTATGATGAGTGCGTCCTCTTTCCGGGAAATCTGCCCGGGCCGGTTCCACAGCAAGCCGCCTTCCACAAGCAGGGTGGCGAGGAACTCTTCGTCCAATTCCAGTGGCGTGACCAAGAGGTAGAGCTCATTGCCATACGCTGCCGATTCAATGCGGAGCCTTACCTTTCGGTATTCCACTTCCATACTCGTATAGTCGCCGGAGTAGCTGTGGTAGCCAGGCTTCACGACAGGCGCACGCCAGCCATCAGCGGTTTTGTCTGCAAAAAAGCGGTTGACAAAGCCATCCGTATTTTTACTGCTTTTGTGGATGCCCAGATTGAGGGCGGCTCCGGAGGGCAAGAGGACGTGTTGGCCCATGCTGTAGGTGCTCCAGGTGTTCCAGCCTGTTTTTAGGTTGTTTTGGAGGTTTTTATAAGCCGGGTTTCCCTGAGCAAAAAGTACAAATGGCACCCAAATGAATAGTGACAAAAGCAGGTAGGTACGGATCATTGGATTACAGGTTTTTCTTACATTGAGGAGGATTGAGAGATTGGGTGTCACCGTTTATTACTAACCAAAAAATGATAATGAGCAATCGTATTTTGAAGAGATGTTATGGCTTTCGTTCTTGCCTTGTAGGGCAGTGCCTTCTAGGTCTTTTTATATTCTCAGGCACTTCGACTATGCTACCCGCACAGACAGATTCCATACCACTCTGGCCGGAAAGCCCACCCTTTTCCAAGCCCAACGATCTGGTTGAAAAAACCTGGACAACCAACGTCATGCGGGTCAAAGATGTGACGGAGCCTAAGCTGTACACTTTCTTTCCATCTGTGGGTCAGCGCAACGGCAGCAGTGTAGTCATCTGCCCGGGTGGTGGCTACCGGATTCTTGCTATTGACCACGAAGGCTATGCCATTGCCCGATGGTTAAACGAGAGGGGCATTACCGCTTTTGTGCTCAAGTACCGTTTGCCCAATGAAGAGGCTATGGACGAAAAGGCGATTGTTCCCCTGCTTGATGCGCAGCAAGCCATCCGGCTGGTCCGCCAAAACGCTCATGAATGGGGGCTCGACCCTTCCAAAATTGGCATCATGGGCTTCTCAGCGGGTGGACACCTGGCTTCCACAGCGGGTACGCATTTTCAGAAGCCAGTTGGATCGATTGAAGATACCACATCAGTTCGTCCTGACTTTATGATTCTGGGCTACCCGGTGGTCAGCATGTTGGAAACCATCACGCACGGTGGTTCCCGAAAAGCGCTACTGGGCAGCGACCCGCCCCTTGATTTAGTACAAGGATTTTCCAACGAACTTCAGGTGTCGGCAGCAACCCCGCCTACTTTTATTGTACACAGTACGGATGATCAGGCAGTCCCGGTAGAGAACAGTATCCGTTTGTACCAGTCGTTGGTCGATCATGGCGTGCCGGCAGAAATGCATTTATACGAGTCCGGTGGTCACGGCTATGGCATGGCGGAATCGGATGAAACGCTGTCTTCCTGGATGGACCGCCTTTCAGACTGGCTGAAGGGGCGGGATATCTGGTAGTGCAAAGTATTGATTTTTACTTTACTTTCAATTCCGCTTTTGCCCATTTGATGTACTGTTTCCAGTCGTATTCCTTGACATCATGCCCACCGCTGCGGATATGATAAGCTACGGTATGGTGGATGGGCGCATCCAGATCAGGCATTTCAGGGGTTGGAATTCCTTTTTTATCATAAAGCTCGTAGACCGGCGTAGCATGACGGGCAGAAAGGAACTCGCCTTTGGGGTCGGCCCATTGATCCTCAACGGCACTGGCAATGTATACCGGGCGTGGTGCAATGAGCGCGATGAGTTCATGCTGATCTGCAGGAAGAGATGCTTCATTATTGCTGTAGGCGTGGAAATTTTTGCAAAACCAATGCGGGAAGTGGTTGTTAATCCGGGCAACAGTCTCTCCGTACTGCCGTTTGGAAAGCGCTGCTCCACCGCAACCGGAGTTGTTGGAGATGACCGCCGCGAATCGTTGATCCGTTGCGCCTGCCCAGAGTGCCGTTTTGCCGAGGCGCGAGTGCCCCATAACGATAACTTTCTCCGAATCTATATCCTGATCCTCTTCCAGGTAATCCATAACACGGCTCAGCCCCCAGGCCCAGGCAGAGATTGCCCCCCCTTCGTTCTTCAAAGGCTGTTGTTGGCCCGCTTCGTAGAATAATGGATGTATGCCATCCTGAAAGTTATCCCGGTCCGGGTCAATCTCTCCGTAGTAAATGGTGACCAGCCCAAATCCGGCATCGATGATTTCCTCAATCGCCCAGCGGTTCACGCGTACACCCCTGGACCGGGCGGTAAGCTTATGGTCTTCCACACCGAAATTCACATTGTTGCGGGACCAGGCCTGAGGAATGTAAACCATCGTGTCGGTGGTGATGGTATGGTTGCCGTAGAAGTTATAGCCGAGAAACACGGGAGCTTGCCCGATGCCTTGAGGTAAATACATGAGAATGTGGCAGTCCAGGCTGCGCCCGTTTTCCTTAAAAGTTAGCTTTACCTGCTTTCGGCGGACTATTCCGTCTAAAGCATCAACGGAAGATTCGATAAGTTTCGAAGTTACAGATTCAGGTGAGCCTGGCACTTCGCCGTAAACTTGCTGGGTAAAGAAGCTGAGCAGCTCGGGCCGCCCCGTGGATTCCCAGTCCTGTTGATTGCGGATGGGCGCTCCTTCAAAAGTCTGAAGTGGGTCCGGCAAAGTAAATTTGGGCACTTTACGCTCGTCATAGTTGGGCACAAAGTCTTTCTCCTTTTGTGCATATACGCAGTGGGTCAGAATAAAAAAGGAAAGGGCTAAGCAAAGCTTTTTCATGACATGGACGCTTTAATTTGTGGCTTCAATCTCAACCTTGTCACCGCTCTTGCTTTCCAGTTTAAGCAGGAGGTGGGTTGGGTTTTCCGTTTGGGCCAATACTGTGGCACCTTTAACCCTTGGCACTCCCAGCGCTCCCGGCCAGCGTATCGTTTGCACCCCATCGCCAGCCGTATGGTAGGTTACTGCTGTTCCTTCGGCCTCCCAACTCAAAAGCGGGCTATCCGAGGCTGTAATCTGAATACCTTTTTCTACAATGGGTAGCAGGAACGCCGCTCCACTTGCATAAGGCTGGTTCAATGTGAACCGCAGTTGAGCTTCCTTTTCGCCTAACTCAAAAGGAGCATGTAGGATTGCCCCCACGTTTTCGGTATTGATCTTCACTTTTTGATCTAAAGCCGGTACAGGCTCGGTAGTAAAGGCGATGACTTGCCCGGCACCAGCCTCCGCATTGATCATGCGGTAAACTTCCGGAGAGGCGCCTACTTCGCCTTCTACTTCGGGAGCGATATCGGTAAGGTAGGGGAGGACTCGCTTAGACAATGCCGTCTTAGCGCCAACTTCTTGCCGGCCTTCGGCGGTCGTCAGGTCGAGCTTGCCCCAGTAACCGTGCCCGGCAATCAGGGAGGTGTGGATGTTGTAGTCCTGTGCGTCTTCGAGGGCATGTGGGTAGTTGGCGTAGGTGAAAAGCTCCAGCGGGATAATGCCCGCAAATTCATTAGGGATGGTGCGCATAGATTGCGCCCGGTAAGGGCCATAATCGTTGTACCCACTCGCTCCGTTGTTCATCCAAAACAGTTTGCCCTGACTCAGGGGCGCCAGCCCGGTCATCACCCGGCGGGCTTCTGTGAGGTCGACCTCAATGATCAGCTCCGGCTCGTATTCGGTGAGGATGCGCATAGCTTCCGTTACGTAGATAGGCAACAGGTATTCGTACCGGGCACGTCGCTCTGCTTCAGAATGGGTCGTGTCGCCGTGGTGGAGCCCGGGGAGGTCACTGAAGAAGGTATTGATGGCATCCCACTTAAAGAAGCGGGCGCCCTGATCAATGAGCCGCTTGCAGTCGTCAATAAAAACCTGCTGAAAGCTGCCAACCATATCAAAGGCACAGTGCCCCCATTGTGCTGCGATGGGGTTGTTTTCTGAGTCTTTGATGACCCACTCCGGATGGGCATGGTAGCGCGCTGTGGTGCTGTCTATGGTTGGAGGGGAAAGCCAAATACCCATTTTTAGCCCATGCTGCCTGAGTTTTTCGCGGATAGGTGCCAGTCCCTGCGGGAGCCTTTTTCGGTTTGGGGTCCAGTCTCCATGCTTTTCCTGCCACCCATCGTCCAGCACAAAAATATCAGCGCCAAGCGCCGCAGCGTGTTCTATTTCGCGGAACAGGTTCTCGTAGGTCAGGACGTCCCGGAGTTCATCAGAGGCCCGCTGCATACCCCAGGTGTTGTAGTAAAACTCTGGCTTACGGGAAGCGGGGCGCTCACAGATTTTATTCAGGAGGTAGTCCCGGATGAGGGCTTTGCTGTCTTCAAGCGCAGGCCCGGCATGATGAAAATGGGCCGTCCATACGGAGGCATAAGGGTGTTGGGCATCAATCGGCTCTCCGTCCAGGTAGGCACCGCGCAAGGCCTGTATGCTGGCATCAATGCCTGCTGCCTGCGCCACCGCACCGATACCCAGAAATTGAAAATCTTCGTCTTTGATGTCAAAATTGAAAACGCCTTTGGTGCCTTGCATGGCATCCACAATCCGGCCGTCTTCCGCTTTCTTTTCGGTGTCGAGCAGCCCGTTGGTGTTGTCCTGCGAGGCATGCTCGTAAGCCAGCCCAAAGCTCCAATCCTTGTTATGGATGATCCGGAAGGGGCCTTTGGCAGGGCGGTCGTTGGGGGCATCAGGCGCGGCCGTCCGGACATCGGGGTAGTACATGTGGTTGGACTTGCCGGGCGCGTCACCGGCTTTAGCAAAGGTGATGGGCTTATGATTCCAGCTGGCGATGCGGATTTCGGTGGTTTGGGGCTCGCCTGCCTGCTCGGTCCGTAGCCGGTACTGCGGAAAGCGGAAGTGCAGCTCC
>JANSXW010000429.1 GCA_024742755.1 bacterium
TGGGATTCCGCTCATCGGGTTCCTCAAGTCCGCCGTGTACCGGATCCTTCGACTCCGTGGCGCTAGCTCGGACGACCCTGTGTCGGGACGATCTCCGCTGAGCTTTCCATGCCTCAAGCGTCTGAAAGGTCTCCTGCGAGTCGGGATCATAGTACTCGCCGTCGGGGGTGATGGTGTATCCCTCGACGGAGACCCCCGCGTCCCCGGTGGAGGTGCGGGCATCGGGGTCCACCTCATCGAACTCCGAGAGATCCTCCTTTGTCGGAAGCCCCCCCGATCCAGTGCTCCCCCTTACTTCCATTGATGTAGCAGGGTAGGGATCGACGCCTGGTACATCATCAGTCGTCTGATCAAGGGTCTTCATGAGGTCTTCGAAGCTCTCCACATCATTGCCTCTGAGATCGACCGGCCTGGTCACCGGCGCTGCGGGCGGCTCACCTCCAGGGGTAGGAGCTGGGGCAGTGGTGGGGGCGGCCGGTTCTACCGGCGTGCCACGCCAATATGCTATCTCGGCGTCAACATCCATGTCGTCATCCTTCTCTTCGACGGTTGGGAGCGTGGGAACGTCCTTCCTTTCATTTCCCGCTGGTTTCTTCAGCTCCTCAGCCTTCTTTTTGGCCGCTGCTGCAGCCTTGCGAGATGCCTCAGGCGTCGCGAGGCGCGGGAAGTTGCTCTCGTCCTTCCCGGGCGGAGTCAGCACAGACTTGGGCAATGGCCCCCCCCAACGGGGGGCCTTTGGCGGGTCGGCAGGCTCGGGAACCGGCGAGCTTCCCCCGGAAGTGCGGATATTTGGCGCCCGAGCTGGAGGGGCACCCTTCATAGCCGTAGAACCGGGATCCGGCGATTTACTGAACTGGCAATTGTTCATGTTTTTAAAGTTTTTTTTGCATTTTGCATTTTTCCAGTTTTTCGCGGGCATTTGTTGCTCGATTTATGTCGCTGAGGTTGACTTTAGAGAAGTTAATTGTTTGGGTTTCAAGTTGTTTTTCGGTGGGAAGGGGGGCAGGACGGGACAATAA
>JANSXW010000259.1 GCA_024742755.1 bacterium
ACCGCGAGTTCGTAATTTCCCGCCACACCAAAACAGCGCACGATTGAGTACCGCACCCATCGAGATATTGCAGCAATACTGGGGGTACGACCGCTTCCGCCCCCTGCAGGAAGACATCATACAGTCGGTCCTTGATGGGAAGGATACGCTGGCCCTGCTGCCGACCGGCGGGGGCAAGTCCATCTGCTTTCAGGTGCCCGCCATGGCACGGGAAGGCATCTGCATTGTGGTCTCTCCCCTCATCGCGCTGATGAAAGATCAGGTGGAAAACCTGCGCAAGCGGGGCATTTTGGCGGAAGCTATCTACTCCGGCATGCGCAAAAGTGATATCGACCGGATTCTGGACAACTGCGTCTACGGCAAGACCAAGTTCCTCTACCTTTCCCCGGAACGCCTGACCACCGAGCTCGCCCGCGTGCGCATCAGCCGTATGCCGGTCAATCTGCTGGCGGTGGATGAAGCGCACTGCATCTCGCAGTGGGGGTACGATTTCCGGCCGCCCTATCTGGATATTGCCAGTATCCGGGAATTGCTGCCGGAAAAAGTGCCTGTCCTCGCCCTTACCGCCACCGCTACCCCGGAAGTCGTGCGCGACATTCAGGAAAAGCTGGAATTCCCGGAGCCCAACGTATTGCAAAAGAGCTTCAGCCGCTCCAACTTGTCCTACTCCGTCCTCTACGAAGAAGGCAAAGACCAAAAGCTGGTGGATATCTTTAAGCGGGTCAAGGGCTCGGGCATTGTGTACGTGCGCAACCGCCGCAAGACCAAGGAAGCCGCTATGCTGCTGCGCCGCCACGGCATCTCAGCCGACTACTACCACGCCGGGCTGTCAAGCGAGGAGCGGAGCCAAAAGCAGGAAGCCTGGATGAGCGGAAAGTGCCGGGTCATGGCCTGCACCAACGCCTTTGGCATGGGCATCGACAAACCGGATGTGCGGGCCGTCGCTCACCTGGAACTCCCGGACAGCCTCGAAGCCTACTTTCAGGAAGCGGGCCGGGCCGGGCGGGATGGAGAAAAAGCCTACGCCGTCCTGCTCTACCAATCGCAGGACGGGCAGCGCCTGCTCAAACAGTTTGAGCAGGCTTTCCCGCCACTGGAAGAAGTGCGGCGGGTCTACCGGGCGCTTGGCAGCTATTTTCAACTGGCGGTAGGCAGCGGTGAGGGGGAAAGCTTCGACTTTGACATCGTAACCTTTACGCAGAACTTTCAGCTCAATATTTTCACCACCTACAGCGCCCTTCGTATCCTCGAGCAGTCGGGCTGGATTGCCCTGACGGAAGCCGTCTTTATCCCTTCCCGCCTGCAGATTATTGTAGGGAAAGAGGTTTTGTACGATTATCAGCTGCGGCACTCCAGGCTGGATAAGCTTCTGAAGGTTATCCTCCGTACCTATCAGGGGGCATTTCAGTACCCCATCAAGCTGCGGGAGGGGCAACTGGCCAACTTTCTCAACATCACCCGCGATCAGCTTCAAAAGATGCTCCGCAAGCTGCATCAGGATGAAATTGTGGACTATCAGGAGCAAAAGGACATGCCGCAAATCCTATTCCTGAAAGAGCGGGTGGATGCCGACAACCTCCTCATCGACCACCAATTGCATAATTTTCGCAAAAACCGGCAGTACGAGCGCATTCAGCAGGCCATCACCTACGCCGAAACACCTGTCTGCCGCTCCCGCCAACTGCTCGCTTACTTTGGGGAAACCGACAGTGAGAAGTGCGGGATCTGCGATGTCTGCACCGGCCGTACCAAAGCCGAGCTCAGCACCGAAGATTACGAAAAGTACAAAACCAAAATTGAGCATATCCTCCGGCAGGAGCCGCTGAGCCTGAAAGCCCTGATGGAATCCTTCCCGCCCCGGCGCGAAGAGCAGGTGCTCAAAGCATTGGAATACCTTCTGGATGAAGGCTTTATTGACCAAACCGAAGACCGACTGCATTGGAACGCCTGATTTGCACCGTCACCAACGACCTGACCTACGATCAGCGCATGATCCGGATCTGCACGAGCCTGAGCCGGGCGGGGTATGCGGTGACGCTTGTGGGGCGGCAGCGGGCGGGCTCTGTGCCGCTGGCGGATCGCCCCTTTGCGCAGGTGCGGCTGCGGTGCCGTTTTGATGCCGGCAAGCTGTTTTACCTGGAGTACAACCTCCGGCTCTGGTGGTGGCTGGCCCGGCAAAGCTTTGATGCGGTGTGCGCGGTGGACTTGGATACCATCCTGCCGGCCTTTTTCTGGTGCCGCCTCAAGGGCAAGCCCTGTGTGTACGATGCCCATGAGTACTTTACGGAAGTGCCCGAGGTGGTCCGCCGGCCGATGGTGCAGCGGATTTGGTCGGCTGTGGCCCGCCTGACCATCCCGCGCCTGCGCTATGCCTACACTGTGGGCCCCGGGCTGGCCCGCATTTTTGAGGAACGCTATGGAACGCCCTTTGCCGTGGTCCGCAATGTGCCTTTCGCGCGGGCAGCGTTCCCGGACACGCCCAAACCGCACCCCCGCATTATCCTCTATCAGGGTGCACTGAATGAAGGCCGGGGGCTGGAAACCACCATTGCCGCCATCCAGCAAGTTGATGATGCCGTCCTCTGGCTGGCCGGAGAAGGCGACCGTTCGCAGGCGCTGCGGGAGCAGGTACACGCACTTCAGCTGGAGGATAAGGTGCGCTTCCTGGGCTATCTGCAACCGGAGGAACTGCGGGACATCACCCCCAAAGCTTACATCGGGCTCAATCTGCTGGAAAACCGGGGGCTAAGCTACTACTACTCCCTCGCCAATAAAGCTTTTGACTATCTGCAGGCAGGCGTGCCCGCCATCCACATGGCCTTCCCGGAATATGAGGCGCTGCACCGTGCACACCCCGGCTTTTTGCTGCTCGACGAGCTTGAACCTGCCGCGCTCGCCACCACCCTTAACCGGCTGCTTCAGGAGGAGGCCCTGTACAAACAACTACAGGAAGCCTGCCGGATTGCAGCAACAGAACTGACCTGGGAACGGGAGGAAGGACGGTTGCTGGAGGTTTACCGGTTGGCGGTGAGAAGCGATTTTTAGGCCCTTTGGTATCCCACGTTTATCACCTTCTTTTGCTCTTCTTTCCTTTTTTCCTCGTCGGTCCGGATTTCCTGCTCTACTTCTTTCTGAACAACTTTCCACCACATGATCGCAGGTATTAAATCCCCGGAGTGGGCCTCCAGGCGGTAGGCAATGGATAAACTTAACCGCTCTTTACCGTTTAGTATTCTACTCAACCGGGCGACATGCAGCCCTATGTCTGCGGCTAATTCTTGTTGCTTCTTGTCCGTTGCTTTCAAATATTCCTTTAAAAAATGGGGGGTTGTTTTATTTTGATCAAACCGGGTCTGGTCAATATATTCCTTCATCTGGTATTTTATACGCAGTATACCCGAAAGTACGCGCTCTTCAGGTGTCCTGTTTGCCAATCTCTTTAATCTGTCTTCTCTCAGTTGCCGCTCCGCTTCTTCTTCCTCTTCAGCATTAAGATCAGGAGGAAACACAAAAGCCTCTGCCAGTTCTTCTTTGGTATACTCGCTTAAAAGCTTTTCATACAGGCTTTTGTAGTATTCTTTTTGTTTATCTTCCATTACCTAGATATTCATTAATTAAACGCTCAGCATCTGCCAGTTCAATAAACAAGTTTTTTCCCAACTGCCGGAAGCCGTATCTGGACATATAATGTTTGATTAACTCTGTTTTTGGTCGTAAAGAAATATAACCTTCATAATCTCTTTTGAAAGACTGTTCACAAGCAAAGGCAAGCAGACAACCAGCCAAATGATCGCATCTCTTCTTCCTTCCCACATCTCTAAAGTTCACTTCAATCAAACAAATATGGATTCTAAACTCTCCCGGAATGTCTTTAAATGAAATTAAGCCGAGTATCTCTTCATCTGAATCCAGTCTGATTTTATAGGTTTCATGACGCTTTTCGAGGTTCCAGTCAAATTGGAATGCATTGTTTTTCTGGATATTCGCCCAATCTTCTCCTTCTACAGGCTCTATCCTTGCCTCAATGAGCTCTCCAGATGATTTATGACGCACCCTCATAATTTAAAAATAAAAAAGTTGACATAAAAAATCAATTTTATTGACGATCTCTACTGATATTTTTCTGAAAATAGCTCACACCAGTTGCCCTCAGCCAGAATTCTTTTAGGCTCAACCTACATTCAATTCTATTTGTACTGCAGTGCCCCTACAGACAGCCGGATCGGCCTACTACACAACATCAACAACTCAGTTTTAAATTAAACAAAACACCATAAACCTATAAACCCCATAGACTTAATTTTATTTTTTATCATTGATAATGAACCAATTAGATCAACCGCGACAAAAAACACTGGCATCGCATCAAAATTTTACATAGATTTGCAGGCAACAATCTCTTCTAAGAGGAAAGCCCTCTGTTTGGAAGCGATTTTATGAAGAAGGGTGGAGAGATCGGGCTCTGTGAAACCCTGGCAACCGCACGAAAGTGAAAGGTGCCAATTCCCGCCAAAAAATGTTGCCCCTGGCA
>JANSXW010000067.1 GCA_024742755.1 bacterium
AAACTGCTGGCTGGTCCGCACAGATGCGCAAGGGTGCCCAAGCCTGGACTCCTGCGCCTATGTAGTCACTTCTGAGGAGTGGTCCCCACAGCGTAGCAGCTCACAGCTATCCGTCTTCCCCAACCCCGCCTCCCGCCACCTCACGGTCGCCTGGCCGGGCGCAGCGCCCACGGGCACGGGCAACTTTACGCTTTACAATATGCAGGGCCAGGCAGTGTGGTCGGTCGCCAAACCATCTGCACCAGAAGTACCGCTACAGTTGCCGGAGTTGCTGCCAGGCGTGTATGCCCTGCGCGTGGAAGTGGAGGGGCAGGCTTGGGTGGAACGGGTGGTGGTTAAGTAACCGACTTCGCGTCAAGCTTGCTTTGTCGGTCGAAGAAGGTTAAAGGTTAAAGTGTTCAAGGTTAAAGGAGCAAAGGTTAAAGGGTTTCAAGGCAGGCTCACCGGGTGCACTAATCCAAGCCATTGCCGGGGCATTCACCCGGTGCGCTATTGATCTGCAAGGAAAAGTACGCCCAGTGAAAGAAGTGCGCCGGGCGATGCACTCACCCAATGTACTTATGCGCTGCCTCTGTCGGGTCCCGGTTTCTACCGGGATCCGACAGGTTCTCCCAAGCGAAGCTGGGGCAGAGCGCCTGGAAAGACCAAAGCTTAAGCTCTGCACCAGCGGGCCAAAGCTTTCCTGTGCGCTTGCTGCCCAACAAATAATGCCGGGCTGAGCGCGTGGCTCAACCCGGCATTACCTTCACCAAAACAAACTGGTGCGACCAGACCGAATTATTTGATCGTATTTTCACGCTTAAGCCTGCTTTGATGCCTGGCCATTAACTGTCAAATATTTTCGGCTCAATCCACTAACGGTTAGCGTTTGGCGAGTGCACCCTCGGCTACAAAGTTGACCCGCAGGTTGTATTCCTGCGCTTTGTCCAGGCCAAGGCCTTCTACTTTGCGGTGGTTGATGCTCTCCTTTACCTGTTCACAGATTTCGTCGGTCACGCCGAGTACATTGAGGACAATGATCTCGTTGTTTTCGTTCACCTTGAAATTAATGAATACAAAGGTTTCCTCTATGCCCAGCTGATCCAGGTTTGGCGCTTCGATCATTTTGGAAATCTCGCGGCGCAGGTCCTTGGTTGCGGTAGCGCCGTCGGGCGCAGAAGCAAAAGAAGCTGTGACGAATGCAGTAAGCAAAAGGGCGGAAAAAACAATGCGAAAGGTTTTCATAACAAAACTGATTTTAGGTATAACAATCGGGATAAAAAACTAACAATCAGGCAATAAGGCACAACCTGACCTCTGAGCAAATGACCCGGGCCAGCGGGTGCTTATCAACTAAATCGTTTATTGATGTCTTCGTTATCAAAGACGGTTATATAACGGGGAAGTTGCACGAAATGATCTTTGGAAATGGGTGCCTTCTATGAACGGGCAGGAAAATTCGATCAACGCAGCCCTTTTTTCATACCAGCGAATATTGTTTGGCTACAATTAAGGCAGCTCGAAAAAACAACTGTAAATCAATTACTTAGATGCAAAATCAACGACTTTGATTTAAAACCGATAGAAAGCGGTAAGACTGATATAGTAGTTCCGCAGCTGCGTTAGCCCTCTCTCCTGTTCAATTTGCAATACGGCCTGTTCGCTAAGGTCGTCCGTATCGTAAACGCGGGTAAGCGCGAAGCTGTAACGAATACGTGCGCCGATGTGCTCGGTAAAATGATGCCCCAGCCCAAACAGCAGGCTCAGCTCATTTTTGTTAAAATCATCCTCCAGCCCGCTAATGACCAAGCCGTCCATCACCATGTCCGGTTCTTTAACCCGGGCATCAATAAGCCTGGCAAAGGCGCCACCGAATTCAAAAAAAACACCGGGCGCTCCGCCCGTACGATTGTAGCGATAGTAGAAGGGGACTTCCACATAGTTCAATTCCACCAATCGATCTTTCCTATTTATCGTGCGGCGGGGGTCCGATTCTGTGCGGGCACCTTTGCTATGGTAAAGCAGCTCTATGCCTATTTCGGAGTAATTGTTGATGATAGCGGTGCCACTGATGCCAAATTGCGTATTGAACTTATCAAAGCCATTATAATTGTCACCATCCATCTGAGAAAGATTGAAACCGGCAATCAGGGAGGCCCGGAAGCGCTGCTTGATGCGTTTGCCCCGGCGCTGCGCGTCAGCATCCTGCGGCAGCACAAAAAGGAAAAGGCACAACAACGAAATCAACTTTAAAGAAGTAGTCATAGCAAGGCAGTGTCTGAAGGTTCAACTCCTGAATGCAGCAAAGGCTCTACCTTATTGTACAGGCAGGGCACAAGCTTTCACGCACCGGGCGGCACATTAAGGCAACCTTGAAAACCCGTTTTTGTTGCAGCGCCTCAACGGCTACTTAGCAAGTAAGGGTAATCATTATTCGTAATCAGCAACAACTGCCGCCCGCTTACCGGCAGGAGCGCCCGTGCCTGCACGCCCCTCGGCAGGTCCAGCGATTGTATGGTTTTAAAGGTTGAGCCGGCTGCATCATAGCCTCCGAGTACGCCCCCCCGGGCGGATTGGCTATTGCCATGTACGGCCATCAGCTCGGCATTGCTGCTGATGAAGTACAGCTGCCGGGCCTCTTTTTCCCACCAAAGGTCCTGTACCGTGCCCCACTGTGCCTTTGCAGGCAAAGGTTGGGCCTCGTACCCTCCATCAGCTGTAGAGAGGAAAAGCATGGACTGCAGGGTTTCCGCCTGTTTTTCTTCTACCAGCAATTCCTGCCCTTCCGGCAACAAGGCTTCAAAGCTGGCCACCTCAGCATACTTGGAATAGGATACAAAATCCTTCTTCAGCCCAGGTAGCTGCGATAGTAATTTATCCTTGGAACCGAGCGGAACGTAGCGGTCGTAGTACTGGAAAAAGATGAGAGGGTCTACAAAGCCATTCTCATCAAAATCGCCAAGGTAAAGTTTGACGGGGTTCTCCGGGCTTGCCTGCATCAGGCTGTTGGTGCCGAGATTGCCCGCAAAAATATCGAGTTGCCCATCCTGATTGACATCTGCTACAGCCAGCTTCGTCCAGAATCCGGTCAGTGCAGGGCCATTGGCTTCTTCCGGCAGGTACTCCAGAGCGCCTTCGCCATCGTTCTCCAATATCGTCACCGGCATCCAGTCGCCACAGATGATGAGGTCCAGGTCATCATCCTGATCAAAGTCAGCCCATTTGGCGTCGGTGACCATACCGAAGCGTTGCTTGTAGGCAATGTCCACGCCCCTGCCCTGCTTGTTGGTCAGGACGAAGCTGTAGGGAGAAAGCCCGTAAGCTCCCGGGATTGAACGGGCGCCGACGAACAGGTCTTCGTACCCATCCTTATTGAAGTCCGCAACTGCCACCACGCTGCCGTTGGTGTGGGGCAGAGAAAGCTGCACGCGGCGGAAGTCCATGTTGCCGTTGTTCAGGTACAGCCGGTCTTCCAGCGCCTTCTCCAGCTCTTTGGCTGCCCCTCCCCCGCTTACGGCGTATAGATCCAGGTCGCCGTCTGCGTCGAAATCAATGACTGCAAAACTGGCATCTTCATAGCCGGCATCGCGGGTAAATGCCTCCACCTCCAGGTTCCGGAATGTACCATCTGCCTGCCCTTGCAGCAAGCGCATCGGGTAGCCATGTGCCCCGCCAATGAGCAGGTCTTTGACACCATCTGCGTTCAGGTCTTCGTACAACACCGCAGGGCCTTCCTGTGAAAGCCTTTCAGGCATGAGTTTTTCCTTTTCGTAGTCCTCGTAGGGGTTTTCCTCATGTTGCAGCGGAAATACTTCAAAAGCCGGAGCTCCGACCGGATTGCCAGCCGCAGCTGTTGGCAGTTCAGTCGCCGGCCTTTCCACTTCCAAGTGCTGATTGACGGACAAGTCAGACAGGACCTGTACCCGCTGCCCCGGCCAAATGACCCGCACGGAGTCGACCCGGCCGGCATCGCCCAACCCAAAGTGCAACCGGTGGGAAACCGAGGACTGATAGCCTTTGACCACCTGTAGTTCCTGATAGAGGGTGCGCCCGCCGGCGTAAACATAGGCTTTGGTGCCCAGTGCGGTTTTTCCGGCATTATTCTTTAAATCCAGGCTGAGGTAGTTGCCGTCTTCCGCCCGGCCCTTGCAAGTGAGTATTTGAGCGGGCTCGTTAATGTTGTTAACGACGACTTCCAGGTAACCATCTTTGTCTAAATCGGCGTAAGCCACGCCATTGGAGAAGGTTGGGGCCCCTACTTTGGAGCTTTCCAGGTCGGTGAACTCCAGTTCGGACTGCTGCAGAAAGAGGATATTATGCAACTTTTCGGAAGGCAGTTTCTCAATCAGCTTGCGGGTGCGCTCCGGGTCATCCTCGTCCAGCTGGGCGATGGCTTCGCTGTTGAGGTAGTTGATGTAGTCCAGGTCGTTCGGGCGCTTCACGATGCCGTTGGTGATGAAGATATCCTTCCAGCCGTTATTGTCGAAGTCCTGTAGCAGCACGCCCCAGCTCCAGTCGGTGGCGAAGGTGCGGGTCTGCAATGCCAGGTCGGTGAAGTACGCCTTGCCGGAATTGAGCTGCAGGTGATTGCGGGCGTATTGCTCCTCGTACCCCAGGTCTGCCTTTATCCGTTTGAGCTGATCGGTATCCTCGCCACCGGATTTGAGATAGATTTCCTCATCGAAGGGCAGCATATCGGTGCTGAAGATGTCCGGCAGCTGATCGTTGTTGAGGTCTGCGATATCGACGCCCATGCTGAACTGTGTGGTGTGGTCGGTCCAGTCTTTGATGACTTCCCGGAAGGTTTTATCGCCGTTGTTGAGGTAAATGTAGTCGTTCTCATGAAAGTCGTTGCCGATGTAAATATCGGTATACCCATCGCTGTTGAGGTCAGCAGCCGCGATGGCCAGACCGTAGCCGAGGGGGCTATTGTAAATCCCTGCAGCCTCCGTTACATCCACGAATTGCCCTTCTGCTTCGTTGAGGCGGTTTTCCAGGAACCGGTCGCCTGCCCAGGGGTCTGTTTCCCGGCGCTTTTTGATGGTGCCATAACTGCGCACCGAGTGGACATTATGATTGAGCAGGTACATATCGAGGTCGCCGTCCAGGTCGTAGTCCAGGAAGCAGGCCTGAGTGGAAAAGGCTTGAATGTTCAACCCAAGGTCTTTGGAGCTTTCCTTAAAGGTGCCGTCCTGCTGATTCAGGTACAGGAGGTTGTGTGCCGCTGGCATAATGCCTACGCCTACTTTGCAGACGTGGATATCCAGGTAACCATCGTTGTTGACGTCTACCATCGCTACCCCGGTCGACCAGGCATCATCAGCCAAAATGCCTGCCTGCGCCGTGATGTCTTCAAACTGAAGGTTGCCTTTGTTCAGGTAGAGCTTGTCCGGTTGCTCATTGGCGGTGAAGAAGAGGTCTTCCAGTCCATCGTTGTTGATGTCGCCTACCGCAACACCGCCACCGTTGTAGTAATAAAGGTATTCGATGATGTTGCGGTCCAGGTTATCAGACAGCTGATTGACAAAGCCAATGCCTGTTTCCTCAGGCCCAAGCGTACGCATAGTGCCCGGTGCACCCCCACCCGCTGATGAGGGTTCTCCCCCGCAGGCGCTCAACGACCATAACAGCAATACAGCAAGCCCCTGAAAAACCCCAACTTTATTCATAGTTAATCTGATATGTCTTGATTTCATCATCATTCCGAAAAATATATACCAACTCATTGATGAGCTGAATGTCACGAATTTCGCCCTTAACGCCAAATCCAAGTTCGACAGAGCGGTCGGCAAACTGCCCTTTTCCGTCGTTGATCAGGCAATTCCCATAGGAGGCATCATAAATGCCTATTTCAGGCTGTACTTTATACAGGTTGCCGCCGAGCAGTAAATCGGGCGCCCCATCCCTGTTTACATCTGCTGCTTCGATGGCGTAGACCGGGCTGAACTGCACCGTGACCGGCAGCACCTGCTTTTCGAATTGCCCACCGCCGAGGTTGCGCAGCACCACAGACCGCAGCTCGTTGGCCTCAAGCACCTCGGTACTTTCCAGTTGTGCCTCACTAAAAATCCGGGTGATATCCGCCTCCTTAAAGGATTGGAAATCCGGATATTGCTTTTTAAGGTACGGCATCTGCTTGGTGAGGTTGTGCCGCAGGGCATAGGGGTAGTCCTTTCCGTTGTCTGCGTTGAAGGTCAGAATACTTTCCGGGAAGTTATTGTTGTCAAAATCATTGTAATACAGGCGCAGCGGGTGGTCGGCGGTGCCCCGGATACGGCTGTTGGTGCCCAGATTGCCGAGTACCAGGTCTTCGTTGCCATCGCCATCCAAATCGGCCACCTCCAGTGCCGTCCAAAGCCCGGCATTGGGAAAGGGCAGCGGCTGCCTGCGCAAGCTTGAGCCCTCGTTTATCAAAACGTGCACTTCCATAAATTCTCCGGCCACCACCAGATCGGGGCGCTCGTCCTTATTCAGGTCGCACCACCGGGCGCTTGTGATCATGCCTATATTGGACAGTTCCGGATAATACTGTTCGGTCACATCACGGAAGTTGCCTGCCCCATCGTTTTCCAGAATGAAGCCAGAGCATTTGGCACCGTACTTGCCGACTTTGATCCGCTCCCCGACGAAGAGGTCCTCATCACCATCGCCGTCGATGTCTCGGGAGTCCACTGCGAGGGTACTCATTTTTTGATCATTGGGGAAGACCTGCCGGTGTTCCGTAAACTGCCCGCTACCGTCATTGAACCAAATTTCATCGTGCAGGAGGTTGGAGAATTCTGTGATTTCAACGCCTCCGCTTGCCAGGTAGAGGTCGAGGTCGCCGTCCGCATCTGCATCAAAGAGGTGAGCTGTGAGGTGTTCTGCCCCGGCATCAATCTGCTCCAGCACCCTTTTGGAAAAGCGGCCATCTGCCTGCCCGAAATAGGCCACACAGGGCGCATCCTTGGGGCCTGGAATGACGATATCTGTGTAGCCATCGCCATTCAGGTCGCCCTGCCCCGCCCGCGGGCCCTCGGTGCTGTGCCCGTGGTAGAGCAGTCGCTCCCGGTTGAAATCCACGTAGTTGTTCTCTTCGTGCGTGTAGTCAATGGGGGAAGCTACCGGCTCGAAAGCCTTACCGGAAGCGGTATTTTCGGAGGCCATGGAAGCAATAGCCTGCCCGCTGGAGGAAGCCACCGTCAAAGTCTGATTGGCCTCGACGGTACCAAGCTGCGTCACTTTCCCATCGGGCCAGGTGATGGTCACCTCCGCCTGCGCCGCCTTGCCGATGCCGACGACTACTGCCGGGTCCACGCTGGACTGAAAGCCCCGTGTAGGCTGGTTTTCCACGCGCCAGGTCTGGTCGCCTGCCCGGATTTCAACTTTGCTGCCAATGGCGAAGGTATTCTGCCCCTCACCACGCAGGTGGAACTTCAGGTAGTTGCCGCCTGCGCCTTGGTTTTCGTAGACAAAACAGGGCATGCTCACGTTATTGACTACAAGGTCGAGGTCCCCATCGTTGTCCAGGTCGCCGTAGGCGGAGCCGTTGGAAAAGCTGGGGGTTTGCAACCCGCTCTCTTCGTATGCCTCGAAGGAAAGCCCGCCCAGGTTTTTGAAGGCGTGGTTGGGCACCTTGTTGGAGGGGATGATATCGATCAGCTCTTTGTAATTGACCCCTTTGTCGGAAATGATGGACTGAATGACGGATTCGTTGGCGATGTACTGCAGGTAGTCCTGATCGGTGAGGTCTTTGTAAATGCCGTTGGCGATGAACAGGTCTTCGTACCCGTCGTTGTCCATATCGAAGAACAGAGCGCCCCAGCTCCAGTCGGAAGCTTCCACACCTACCAGGCGGGAGATTTCGCTGAAGGTGCTGTTGCCCCGGTTGAGGTGCAGCACATTGCGCGTAAACTGATGGTGGTAACCGTTGGTCACATTGTACTGGTACTTGTCCCAACCCTCAAAGGTGGTAACCGATTTGAGGCGGCTGTAGTCGGAAGGCAACATCTCCGTCACAAAAATATCCTGATAGCCGTCATTGTCAATATCGGCCATATCCGCCCCCATGGACGCCCCGCTGATGGAGTTGATCTGATTGACCAGATCCTCTTTGAACGTGCCGTCCTGCTGATTGATATAAAGATAATCGCGCTCGAAGAAGTCATTGGAGATGAAGAGGTCTTCCCAGTTGTCGTTGTTGACATCGCCAACGGTTACGCCCAGCCCGAAGCCAATCACACTGCCGTAAATGCCTGCCTCCTGGCTCACATCCACAAACCGCCCGCCGTCGTTGCGCATCAGCTTGTCGCCGCCGAGGGCATCGCGGTTGGGGCGTTCGTTTTTGCGCAGGTTGAAGCTGCCTATGGCCTGGAAGGAGTTGTTAAGGAGGTACACATCCAAGTCGCCGTCTTTGTCATAGTCGAAGAAGCTCGCGTGGGTGGAATAGCCCTTGTCGTTGAGGTTGTACTGCTCGGCCTGTTCCTCAAAACGCAGGTCGCCCTGATTGATGAACAGTTCGTTCTCTTTGTTGTCCCCTTCCACATCGCCGGAGTTGCAGACATAAATGTCGAGCAGGCCATCGCCATTCACATCCACCATGGTGACGCCGGTGGACCATGCCCGCTGCCCGCTTACGCCCGCCTTTTCCGAGATGTCTTCAAACTGCCAGTTGCCTTTGTTCAGGAACAGCTTATTGCCGGTTTGATTGGCCGTCAGGTAGACATCAGCGAGCCCGTCGTTGTTGATATCCCCAATCGCGACCCCACCACCGTTGTAGAAGTTGCGGTACTTGTAGACATTGAAGTCTTTGGTGTAGGTCAGGTCATTGCTGAAATTGATCCCAATCTCCGCATTATCCCTCAGCGTAAACAGCGGAGCGGAAGAGGACGAAGTACCGGAACCATCCGGTTCACAGCTCAGGAGGAATAATAGAGGAACAATCCAAAATGCAGTTGGTGCTTTCATCACTTTTCAAGCTTATAGCGTAAATCTTCAATACGGACTTTCACGTCCTTTTTGTTGACGGGGTACATCAGAATTTGACGATTGCCATCAATTTTGACCAAAGCGGGGGCTTTTAGCCCTTCGACCTTCAATTCCATGAAATCGTTGCCCGGATAGCCCTGCAGGTACTGCTCGCGCAGTTGATTCATCAGGCTGTCCGCATGCCGGTCGCGGTTCCAGGGCGCCCAGGTTTGGTAGGCATACTTCATATCCATGCCGCGCATCACGTCATCCTCATCAAAGATGCCATAGAACAGCATGTCCTTGGCTCTTGACAAATCACCGCTGATGGTATCCGCGTCCACTACATATTTGGCGTACTGATTGCCCGTGCCCGCCGTAATGACCTTTTGCTTGTTCAGCTCCCAGCAGATGGCATAAAATTCCTTTTTGGTTTGCCCCATCCGCATACCAAAAATAAGGCTGTCCCGGATTTCCCCCGTACCTGATTCCCGGTCTACATACTGCTGGTACTCTGACTTGCAGCTCTGAAAAGCCACCATCAGCGCTCCCAAAAGCCAAAGGTATTTGATAGTGGGGCAAAAAGAAAATGCACAACTTTCAGAAAGCTTTTGCCCCAGGGTTGTACGAAACCAGTTGTGCCTTTTCTTTTTTGGAAAGCCCTTAATCAAACTCATACCACTGAATTTTCTCATCATTTAAGCCAATAATAATTTGATTTTCGTTGATGTCTAAAAAACTTCTTACCTGCCCGTTGAGGCTCAGCATCCGGCATTGTTCAAACACGATGGTCTCTCCTGCCCTGCGCCCTTTGCAAAGGCAGCCTTTGGAGGCATCCTGACGGCCAAATTGCGGTTTTACCCGGTAGTCGTTCCCACCAAGCAGCAAATCCGGGGTGCCATCCTCATCCACATCTCTGGCCATGATGGCGTGCACGCTGCTGTACTGCGCTTCGGCTGGTAATGGCTGAAGGCGTAATTCGCCCTCGTCGTTCCACAGTACGGCGCTGCGCCGTTCCCTGAGGTGGAGCTGCCGCGCTTCAGCAAGCTTTTCTTCCGGAATCAGAACTTCCAGAGGGGCTTTTGAGAAAGCTTCGTATCGGCGGTACTTTTTCTTGAGGACTGGCATTTGCATGTACAGCTCGTCAATGGCCTGAATGGGGTAATGCCCGTCCTCCCTTTTGTTGCAGGCAATCTGCTCGGGCGTTCCGTTTTGGTCAAAATCTGCGATGAATACCATATGCCCGCTCCGGAAGAAGTTGTTGGTGCCCATATTGCCCATGATGAAGTCAGGGTCGCCGTCTTCGTCCAGGTCTGCCAGTTCTATGGCCTGCCACCAGCCATCCGTACCGGAAATTACCGATTTACGGAAAGTGCCTTCCTCATTGTACAGGACGGTCAAAGGCATGTATGCTCCGGCCAGCAGTAAGTCTACCCATCCATTCCCATCAATATCGGCTGCAGACAAGGCGGTGATCATGCCTAAATCCTGTCCGGCTTCTGTATCCAGCAATTCAAACTGATTATCCCCCCGGTTGCGCCAAATCAGGCAGCTGCCCGGCAAACCGTGCACGTTGGTCTTCATGGCCTCCGCCACTACGATATCGGGCAGGCCATCCCGATCAAAATCGGCTACGCCTACGGCCCCGGTGGAGAGCGGGTAGGGAAAGTCAAGTGCGCCTTCCGCCTGCTCAAAGCGGCCCGTGCCATCATTAAGGTAAAGGGCGTCGTGCAATTCCGGGGAGTACTCCGAAAAGGCTTTGCCACCATGCCCTACGTACAGGTCAAGGTCACCATCCATATCGCTGTCGAAAAAGACGGCATCGGTCACCTCAGACCGGCGGGTATCGCTAAAGGAGGCTTGGGCCGAAAAGCCTTCCGCTGTCGACAGGTACAATACGGACTCCTGATTTTTACCGCCCCCGGCAAAAAAATCCTGCCGGCCATCACCGTTCACATCGGCCCGTGCCAGGACAGGCCCTTTGCCACCCGGCATGGTGAGCAACATACGCTCGCGGCCAAAGAAGTTGATGTCCACCTCTTCGTGTTCAAAAGTGACAGGGGGCTCTATTGCCTTCAAAACCGGATCGGGCGAGGCCCACAGAACAGGCTGCTGACCAGTCACCTTTGCTGCATCATAGCGAATGTCATAAATCTGATCAGCCTGCAGCCCCATGCGGATACTCACCTCTCCGTTAGGCCAGATCACATAAAGGCTATCCACTCGTGTACGCGCCCCCAGCCCAAAGAATACGGGGCCGGCGGAGCTGCTCTGAAAACCTTTGGTTGGAAAATATTCGAACAGGCTGCGCAGGCTGTCCGCCACAATCAGCACTTTGGTGCCAATGGCCTGCCGGTTGCCTCCGGTGAAATCGAGCCGGAAGGCGATGCTGTGGGCCTGACTGCGTGGGGTATTGTTGCGGTAGATCGTTGCCGGCTGATCGATGTTATTGACGACGAGGTCCAGGTCGCCATCGTTGTCCAGGTCGCCGTAGGCACTGCCGTTACTGAACGTTGGGGTGTCAAAGCCCCAGTCTTGGCTTTGGTAGGAAAACTGCAGGTTGCCTTCATTGCGGAAGAGGGCGTTGCGGACCGGGGAGGAGGGCATAATGTCGATCAGCTTTTTCAGTACCTCCTCATCCTCGTTGATCATGGCGCGCACGTGGGTTTCATTGGCCATGTAGTTGAGGTAATCTTTATCGAGCAGGTCAGAACGGATGCCATTGCTGACGAAGATGTCCCGCAGCCCATCGGCATCATAATCCTGCATCAGGGCAGACCAGCTCCAGTCGGTGCTTTCCACACCGGCAGCCCGGCCTAATTCGATGAAAGCCTGCCCGTTCAGGTTCTTATGCAGGACGTTGCGGGCAAACTGATGATGGTAGCCTTTCTTTACACTGAGCTGGTATTTGTCCCACTCTTCATAGACCGTCTTGGTCTTCTTGCGGTCGTCATCGCGGGGGAGCATTTCGGTGACGAAAATTTCGGAGAGCAGGTCGTTGTCCAGGTCGCATGCATCAGCCCCCATAGACCCCATAGACAGGGACATGAAGCTGGAGTCCGAAGTTTCGGCAAAGGTGCCGTCCTGATTATTGAAGTAGAGGTAGTCTTTCTCGAAGAAGTCATTGGACAGAAAAATATCCGGCCAGCCATCCTGATTAAAATCAGCCAGGGTGATGCCCAGCCCGTAGCCAATCCGGCTGGCATAAATCCCGGCTTCCCGGGTCACATCGACAAAGGTGCCGTTCCGGTTTTCCAGCAATTTGTTGCCTTCCGGGTCGTAAACATCACGCAGCCCTTCCTGCATATCGAAGCCGCCCACGGACCGAAGGGAGTTGTTGAGCAGGTAGCAATCAAGGTCGCCGTCGCGGTCATAGTCGAAGAAGGCAGACTGAATAGACAGCCCGGTATAATCCAACCCATATTTTTCGGACGCCTCGGTAAAAGTGAGGTCGCCCTGATTGATGAACAGTTCATTGTGGCGGTTGGGGCCGCCTGGTTTGCCAGCTTTGCAGACATAAATATCGAGCCAGCCATCACCATTGATATCGACGAAATTGACGCCGGATGTCCAAACGTCCGCACAGGCGATGCCTGCCTGTTCCGTAATGTCTTCAAATTGCAGCCCGCCTTTGTTGAGGTATAATTTATTGGGCACCAGGTTGCCTGCAAAGTAGAGGTCCTGTAAGCCATCGTTATTGATATCGCCTATGGCGACGCCACCGCCGTTGTAAAAATTTCGGTAGGTATAAGGGTTGTAGTCCTCCGTGTAATGGAGGTCATTGGAGAATTGAACACCTGTGGATTCGGGGCCGAGAGCGGAAAAAACTGTTGCCGGCTGATCAGCGCAACCGGTAAAGAGGGATACAACAGCGAGCAGAATAGTGATCCCTTTTACAGTATACGTTTTTCTCAAAGCCCTTTTAAGAATCAAGCAGTACATACACCATAATGGTTAGGGTATCAAAAAGTATCCCGGGCCCTTCCTAAAGGAGGGGCCCGGGATAGCAAGGTTTATCAAACTTCAGGGATTAGTACCCTGGGTTCTGTGTCAATCCACCACCGGCATTGATCTGCTCCTGTGGGATTGGGAAAATGTTTACAAATGGCTCAGAAGAAGGCTTCTCCCACCACTCGCCATTGTACTTGCCGAAACGGATCAGGTCCGTACGGCGAGCCGTTTCCTGGAACATCTCACGGCCACGCTCTGCGAGGAATTCCTCTTCAGTCAGGTTGCCGTTGTACTCCGCAACACCGGCACGGGCACGCAGCACATTTACGTCTGCCTCAGCAGCAGACCAGTTACCAGCCTGACGAGCCACTGCCTCTGCGCGGACCAGGTATACTTCACCCAAACGAACGATTGGGAAGTCGTTATCCATATTGGAACGGCCGAACTGCTTGTAGCTAAACTTAGCCGGACGAGCACCTGCTTCACGCAGTGAGTTGGGTGCCAGCTCGTTGATTTCAGGTGTGTAATTCAGTTGAATATCATCATCATCAGCAGCGTAGTCCAGCAAAGCAGAACCACTGAAGTCCAGCTGTGGACCAACGATGAAGTTATTCTCTTTACGAGCATCACCATCTTCATAGGAATTATAGAACTCCTCGAGAGTAGCATATCCGTTCCAAGGCTGTTCCTGGAAGTTCCAGGTAAACTGACTGGAATAGTGCAGGTTCATCTGGCTGAAGTTCATGTTTGGTCCGGTTGCTTCGTCGTATCGTACCGAGAAGATATGCTCAGGGTTGCCCTCGTTGTTGGGAGCAAACACAGCAGCATAACCTTCCAGCGTCTCAGGGTCTGAATCTACCCGTGGGCGCTTGCCGAGGTTTGGAACAGAGCAGCCATCGCCGCACAGCACATACTGACCACTATCAATGATATAAGAGGCAGCAATTTCAGCTTTGTCATACATCGGCATACCGGTGTACACTTCAGCGTTGAGGTACAGTTTTGCAAGAATACCCATGGCACCGTAGCGGTTCATGGAGTAAGCAGAACCGCCATCAGCCAATGGGCTGTTGCTCAGGTCCATTGACTCACTTACTTCAGCAATCCCTAAAGCAGTAAGCAACTCGCTTTCTACAAACTCGAACACTTCCTGACGGGAAGCCTGTGGGGGATCCTCATTGGTCTCCGTTACCAGTTTCACACGGCCATAGGAGTCCAGCAAACGCCAGTAAAAGTAAGCACGTACTGCGCGAGCCTGTGCTGTTTCCGCTTCGCTCAGGTTACCGCTTCCCAGGTTATCATTAGCGGTAGCAATAGCGTTGTAGGTTTGCACCCAGGTCCCGTTAATAAATGGGTGGTTTGGCGTGTAGGTATGCTGATGCAGACGAATCAAATCGCCACCATCGAACCAGTCACCACCCTTAGCACCGATGAACATCTCATCAGTGGTAATCTCCTGAATAGAGTAATAGCCACCGTGGTTAGCGGTACCGGCGTTACGAAGCTCGGCGTATAAGGCAGTCAAAGCCCCATCTCCGCTACCAGGCCCGTCTATGTTGATGCCTTCAACGACGATATCCTCAGTGATATCGCCTATCAAATCTTCCTCCAGGTCGGTACAAGCCGCCATCGAAAGACCAAGGCATGCGATTAAAGAATATTTAAAAAGTTTTTTCATCACTTTTTAGTTTTCAAGTTAGAAATTAAGATTAACGCCCAGTGTGAATGTCCGCGAAGCAAAATAGCTGTAGCGGCGGTCGATGCCCGGGCTAAGTACATCAGGATTCGAGAAGTCTACTACTCCACCATTGTCTGATGAACCATAGTCTACTAATGATGGTTCAGGGTCAGTACCCGTATAGTTGGTCAGAACGAACAGGTTTTGTCCGGTCAGCGACACTGTGAGGCCACGAATGGCACTTCCTTTCTCAAAGCTGAACCTTCTGGAGATCGTCAGGTTGTCCAGCTTGAAGAAGTCAGCCTCTTCTACGTAGAGTGAGCTAAACTGAGCAGAAGTCAATCCTGGCTCTGCCAACTCTGTATTTACAAAGTTATAAGAAGTCTGGGAAGAAATGCGAGGCTCGTAGAAGGCACGGAAAGTATTTACAAGGCTATGGCCTAATGCCCCACGGAAAAATGCATTTACCGACCAGTCACCAAAGGAAAGTTGGTTAGTCCAGCCAAATTCCAAATCGGGGATACCATTGCCCAAGGTGGTAAAGTCAGCTTCAGGATTCAAAGCATTACCCTGATCACCAATCACCTGACCGTCGCCATTGATGTCTTCAAGAAGAGGAGCTCCGTCCTCACCAACACCTGCGTAAACAGGGCCCCAAATTTGTCCGATTTCCTCGCCTTCGCGGATGACAACCATGTTGGTACCGTTCTGACCCGGTGCACCAAGGTTAGCGCGCTGCTCTTCAGGTACTACGTATTCTTCAAGTGTAGTCTTATAAGTGCTAAGGATCAGACCTGTATTCCAGATCATATTATCCTTACGCACGACATCGTATCCCAATGTCAACTCTGCTCCCTGAGTGGTTAGCAGACCGGCGTTTTCAAATCGGCGGTCTGTACCGAATACAGCCACATCAACTGTACGCTCCAGGATGAAGTCCTGAATGTTACGGTCATACAAGTCTAAAGTAGCATTGAAGCGTCCCATAGTGAATTCCACACCGAGGTTCAATTCACCTTTTTCCTCCCACTTGAGGTCAGGGTTAGCAGCACGGATCAATTCTGTAGAGACACTTCCGTCGTCTCCGTTTACAACTTGGCGGATGGGCTGAGATAGTCCGTTTGGTCCAGGCAGGGCACCTGTTACACCATAACCTACCCGTACTTTGAGGAGGTCTACGTTGTTGATATCCAGGTAACGGTTCACGTCTACACCGACACCAAGGGCAGGGAAAATACCCCAGCGGTTGTCCGCACCAAGCTTAGTGGAACCTTCACGGCGAACAGAAGCGTTCAGGAAGATCGCATCGTCGATCGTCATGTTTGCACGTGCAAAGAAGGCAATGATCTTCTCATCCGGAGAAACAGCGCTGTTGGCCTGAATAAAGCCGGCATTCTGCAGGTCCTGAGAAGTCTGAATCAGGTTGCCAAAGTCCAGTGAGTTGTCCGGGAAGTCACCCAGGCTAAGGAACTTGGACTCGAAGTTGTTTTGCTGATAAGAGTAACCACCTGTCACGCGCAGGTTAGAACGGCTGCCTACATCTGCCACGTAAGTCAGGTAACCTTCAAACAGCTGGAAAGAAGTAATCTCATCGTAGAACTGAGCAAGGCCTTTACGGGTTGGGCTGGTTGCATTACCTCTGAACAGAGAAGTTGTTGGATAGTACTCTTCATTAGCAACAGTGGTCTTTTGGTTTGCCACGCGTGCAGCAAGCTCCAGGTTAGGCGTGATATCGTAGCCTACCCGTGCACCGTAAGTCACCTCCGTACGCTGCCCCTGATTGCGGTTTTGCTCAATGATGGAGACCGGGTTGAAGCTGTCAAACAAGCCCAGCGTCTCGAAGAAGCCACCGTACTGCTCGCTTGCAAATGGGAATGGCGCATCCGCACCAAGCACCGGAGCAGTTGGGTTGTACAATACACCGTAGCGGAGGGCCTCATTGAAACCGAAGTCAGAGTTCCGGTTGGTGAAGGAAGAGTTGAAGTCGATGCTCACCTTGTCGTTAAAAGCTTTTGTAGAGAGGTTCACACGACCGTTGAACTGCTCAAAGCCAGAGTTCTTAAGGATACCATCTACATTACGATAGTTACCGGAAATACGGTAAGTGGTATTGCCCGAACCACCGGAAGCAGACAAGCTGTGTACGTTGCTGATGCCAACGCGCGTCACCTCATCGATCCAGTTGGTTTCGCTGCCCAGGTCTGTACCACCTGCTGCAACAAACTCATCTGCGCTCATGACCGGCACACTGTTGAATGCGGTAGAAGCGGCAGTCTGGCCATTATAAGAGAACTCAACGCCTTTGCTTTGGCTACCAGAGCGGGTAGTCACCAGGATAACCCCTGAAGAACCCCGTGAGCCGTAGATCGCAGCTGCCGAACCGTCTTTCAGTACGGTTACGTTCTCAATATCGTTCGGGTCTACGTTGTCAAGTGAGGCACCGATGATACCGTCTACCACAACCAGTGGCTCTGTGTTTGCACCTACGGTAGAGATACCGCGCAGGCGGATAACGCTCTGCCCGTTGGGGTCTCCACCCCGGTTGTACACCTGAAGGCCCGCCACCTTACCCTGTAATAACTGGGAAGGGTCGGTGATAGGCCCCTGGTTGAAATCTTCAGCGCTTACTGAAGTTACGGCGGAAGTAATTTCCTTCTCTTTCTGAGAACCATAACCTACAACAACGACCTCTTCCAGCTGCTGACCAGCAGAAAGCGTGACGTCAATTTTGGTTTGGCTGCCAATTTCAACGCGCTGAGAGCTGTATCCTGTGTAAGAGAATTCCAGCTCTTTGGCATTTTCTGAAACGTTAAGGGAATACGCACCATCGAAGTCCGTAATGGTACCTGTGCTGGAGCCAACAACGAGTATGTTTGCCCCGATCAGAGGCTCACCCGTCTCAGCATCCGTGACCGTACCGGTGATGGTACGCTGTGCAAAAGTGAAGTTGCACAGCAGGAGCGCCAAGACAAGGAGACCGCCCCTTGTCATGGAGTTGATGTTAAGTTTCATACACTACTTTGGTTTAGTTAGTAAAAACTATGTCTGATTAATAAATCCTGTTACCACAAACGAAACCATCAAACCCTGAGGGCAACGCTTGCAATTTCTTTGCTGAAGCCGAAGCTTCGTCTGTTCATTGGGATCACTCAGATGGAATTCAGGGGTACAGACAAATTGTGTCCGTTTTACACTAACTAGTTCGTAAAAGTCTCAATTTAGCAGGAAAAAACAAAGATCAGCAAACAGTTTTTTACAAATAAGCTTCAAACCAAATTAAATTATGATGTTAAAATAACGTTAACTGCTTGTTCCTGCAAGGAAAACGCCTCAATTTTATTTTCCGCTGCCTGCTCAAAAAAGATATCCGCAGATGCCGGGTAAATCCCAGGTATGCCGAAACTCCTGCGGGAATAGGCTGTTTTGAATCTTAGCAAAGAATACCTGCTACATGCCGAAACCCAACGATTTGTTTGCGACACTATTCTTCCGTGGCCTTCGTATGTTATTCACGGTGCTCTGTCTGGCGGGTGTCTCCGTTTCACATGCACAGTACCAGGATTTGGAAATCACCGGCGGGAAAACAAAAATCGACCTGCCTTTCCGGTATACCAATGGGTTTATCGTAGTGCCCGTTGTGTTTGAAAACTGGTTTCCGCTGAATTTCATCTTCGATACCGGAGCCGAGCATACCATCCTGAGCCAGCGGGAAATCACGGATCTGCTTCAACTCGAATACCGGCGGCGTTTTACCCTGATTGGCTCCGACCTGAGCCGCGAGTTTTATGCCTATCTGGTCTCAGGCATCAACTTGCAGGCTGGCGAGGTACTGGCCAAAAACCGGTCTATCCTGGTACTGGAGGAAGACTACCTTAGGTTTGAAGACTATACGGGTGTGGAAATCCACGGCATTCTGGGGGCTGATTTTTTTCGGCGATTCGTCGTGGAGATTGACTACCGGCGGCAGGTCATCACCCTGTATGACCCTCGTGAATTCAAAAAGCCGGAAAGGGGGTTCACCTCAGTAACGGCCACTTTCAGGAAAAGCAAGCCCTACGTTTTCCCTGAGGTCGCGCTGCGGCAGGGCGATACCAGTACGTTGAAATTGCTTCTCGACACCGGCGCTGCACTCCCGCTGCTTATCAATACCGACAGCGATCCCGGGCTGGTGCTGCCCGAGCGGGTCATCCCCAGCAATCTTGGCGCGGGGTTGGGCGGCTTCCTGAGGGGCTATCAGGGCAAGGTGTCGAGCCTGGAAATTCCTCCCTATCAGTTTTCAAGCGTGGTCACCAGCTACCAGGAAATCATGCTGGGCGCTGCAATAGACAGCAGCAGCCTGGACCAGCGAAATGGCATCCTGGGCAACGAGATATTAAGGCGGTTTACCGTTATACTGGACTATGTGCGGGAGGAAGTCTACCTGGAGCCCAACCGGAACTATAATGACGAATTTAAAGTAGACCGCAGCGGCATGCTCGTCATTGCTGCCGGCCCGGGGCTTCGTGACTTTCTGATCTACAGCGTTCTCGAAGGCAGCCCGGCTTACGAGGCCGGATTAAAACCCGGTGATGAGATCCGGCGCATCAACTGGGTCCCTGCCTCATTCCTGACACTGAGCAGCATCATCAACCGGCTGCAGAAGCCTTCCGGCAAGCGTCTGCGCATTGTGGTCAGGCGGGACGACAAGCGCATCAAAACTTCGTTCGTACTCCGGGACCTGATTTAAGACTAAGTTTCGGGCACCATAGCCCCGCCCTTTCCGGTCCAACTTTTATCCTCAGCTGATATTCCTTATATTCCGCCGTCTGCCTGATGCCGCTCAACCTGAGGGCGCAGGTAACGTTCTATCATTGAATTAAATCATTTACAACCACTTATGGATATTAAGGTATACACCCCTTTTGAACCTGCTACTATTTCTGAAAAGGAACATATTGTCAATTTCCTGTTCCACCACCTCGATCAATACGGCGATGCCCGGGGAGACATCCACAAAGCCATCCAATATGCTTTGAAGGAGACGGCTTCCCACGGCGGCTTTGTAATTACGGGCGCACTCGAGGGTAAAATAGTAGGCGCTGTGGTCATAAACCGTACAGGCATGGAAGGGTATATACCGGAAAACATACTGGTCTATATTGCAGTTGACGGCAGTCAGCGCGGCAAGGGCATCGGCAAAACCCTGATGCAAAAAGCCATCAGCATGGCGCAAGGTGATATTGCCCTTCACGTAGAGCCGGACAACCCGGCCCGCCACCTTTATGAGAAGCTGGGCTTCACCAATAAGTACCTGGAAATGCGCCTCAAAAACCAATAAACCCTTTTTATGCATTGGATTGATATTGTTATTTTCATCGTCTACTTCCTGGCGATGCTGGGGATAGGTTTTTTCTTTTTCAGGCAAAATCAAAACTCCGACGACTACTATGTGGGCGGCCGCGATATGGGCAGCCTGCACATTGGGCTGTCTGTAGTTGCTACCGACGTTGGAGGCGGGTTTTCCATTGGCCTGGGCGGCCTGGGCTTTCTGATGGGCATTTCCGGTTCCTGGATGTTGTTCACGGGGCTCATTGGTGCCTGGCTGAGTGCTGTTTTTCTGATTCCGAAGGTCAACCGGCTTTCCAAAAAGGTGAACCTGCTGACTTTTCCGCAGCTTTTCGAATTTCTCTTTAGCCCAAGGGTGGCCTTACTGGCCGGGATCATCTCTGCTATTGGCTACCTGGGTTTCACGAGTTCGCAGCTGCTGGCTGGTGCCAAATTGGCTTCAGCTACCTTTACCGCGCTAAGCCTGACTCAGGCGCTCGTCATTATGGGTGTTATCGCAGTGGTGTACACCGTGGCCGGCGGGCTCAAAGCCGTCATTTACACCGATACCGTGCAATGGATCATCCTGATGGCAGGCCTGGTTTTCATCGGCATCCCGCTGGGTTACTTCGCAGTGGGGGGCATGGAGGGCATCCGGGAGGTGGTGCGGCCGGAGTTTTTGCAGCTTACAAATGTCTCCTGGTCACAGCTGGTCAACTGGGGCGTTACCATCATCCCCATTTGGTTTGTGGGCATGACGCTCTATCAGCGTATCTATGCCTGCCGGGACGAAAAGACGGCAAGGCGGGCCTGGTACACTGCCGGGCTGTTCGAATACCCGGTCATGGCCTTTATGGGCGTACTGCTGGGGCTGTTTGCCCGGGTAGGTGCCGATCAGGGCATGTTTGCCGACCTGGGCTACGGTGACCCGGCAGCAATGGATGCTGAAATGGGGCTCCCTCTGTTGCTAAGGACGGTGCTGCCCGCCGGGCTGACCGGGCTGATGCTTTCTGCCTATTTTTCCGCGATCATGTCTACGGCAGACAGCTGCCTGATGGCGGCGTCCGGGAACGTGGTCACGGATATACTGGAGCGTTTCCTGCCGCTTAAGGGGGACGAGAAGAAAATCCTGCGTTATTCACAAATTGCCACCTTTGCAATTGGGGCGATTGCCCTGCTCATCGCCATGAGCATGCAAAATGTGCTGGAGCTCATGCTGCTCTCTTACGCATTTATGGTCTCCGGGCTCTTTGTGCCGGTCATAGGTGGTATGTACTGGAACCGCGCGACGCCTACTGCGGCCTTCTGGGCAATGCTTTTGGGCGGAGGCACTACCCTGCTGCTTATTCTGACCAAATGGCAGCTGCCCTATGAGCTGGATGCAAATATTGCCGGGATTTCGATTTCTGCCCTCTCCTTTATAATATTGAGCTATGTAACCACGCCGCCGGAGGTGCCGGCCGCGGTAAAACTATCTGACACAACCCGTACGCTATGAGCCAAACCAAGCCTTCCTGGATGAGCGACATCGATCAGCTGCGGCGCTACCTGCATCAGTATCCGGAGCTGAGTGGCGAAGAGCATGAAACGGCCGCCTTTCTGGCCAGGTCACTTCAGAAACTGGAGCCAACGCAACTTATTGAAGGCATAGGCGGCTGTGGCATGGTGGCTGTTTTCGACAGCGGGCAGCCTGGCCCTTCTGTGCTGTTCCGGACCGAGCTTGATGCCCTGCCCATTCAGGAGGTTAATGACTTTGACTATCAGTCTGCCAAAGAAAATGTCTCCCACAAGTGCGGCCACGACGGGCATATGGCAGTCATGATGGGATTTGCCAGAGCCCTGTATCACCATCCACCCCAAAAAGGGCGGGTATTGCTCCTTTTCCAGCCTGCCGAGGAGATAGGCGCCGGTGCAGAATGGATGCTGAAGGACGAAACTTTTGACCAGGTACTGCCCATTGACTACGCGGTGGCTTTTCATAATCTGCCTGGTTTTCCACTAGGGACCATCGTTTGCAAGAAAGGGCCGTTCAGCTCTTCGGTACAGAGCCTCATCATCCGCCTGACGGGCAAGACCTCCCACGCCGGAGAACCGGAAAATGGCATCAATCCAGCCATGGCGATCTCTGAGATCATCAAAGAGGCGGACATCGCCTGCCAGCCTAACATGGAGGAAGAGGGGTTTGCCATTCTTACACCGGTGCATATCCACATGGGGGAGGTGGCCTACGGCGTATCTGCCGGCTATGGCGAAATCCACCTGACCATCCGGACACGCACGGAGGAGGAAATGCAGGCTTTGAGTGACCGGCTCCTGAGCTATGCCGGCAGGGTTTCCAAAAAGTACGGGCTGGAGCTTGATACAGAGTGGACGAATGTATTCCGGACGACCCGGAATGACCCGGAAGTGGCCGGCATCATTGAGCAGGCTGCTGCGGACAACGGGCTGAAGTACCATGCCAAAGACTGGGCATTCAAGTGGGGAGAAGACTTTGGGGCATTCACCCAGCGGTTCAAAGGAGCGATGTTTGGCATAGGGGCTGGCGAGGACCACCCGGCCCTGCACAATCCCGATTACGACTTCCCTGATGCCATCACCCCGGTGGGTATTGATATGTACCGGCGCATTCTGGAACACTTGCTGGAGCGGACAAGCTGACCAGAATTTAAACATGCCTGTTGCCATCAGGTCCTTAATAAGTCTTGTCCGAACACAAAGGCAGGCTTGAACGTCAGAAATAAACACAAAATGAGAAACACCTCGCCGCTGTAAAACTCAGCCAAGTTCCTTAATTTACGCTCAAGAACTCTGCTCATGTTAGCGACATCAAAAATTACCATCAGCCGCAAGGCACTGGAAAGCAACTATCGATTTATCCGCAATCAGATTGGCGATGATGCCAACATCTCCTGGGTGGTCAAGGGAAACGCCTATGGCCACGGTATTGAGATGTTTGTCCCGCTGGCGGTGGCCTGTGGCGCAGCGCATTTCAGCGTATTCGATGCCAGCGAGGCCTACCGGGTCAAGAAAAGCCTTCAGGACAAGGATGTGCAGATCATGATCATGGGGATGGTGGAAGACCAGCATCTGGAATGGGCAGTTGAGCATGACATCGAGTTTTATGTCTTCGAGCCGGACCGCCTGGAGGCAGCTGTAAGGGCTGCCCGCAAGGTTGGCAAAAAAGCTAAAGTCCATGTAGAGGTTGAAACCGGCATGAACCGTATTGGGTACGAAGCACATGAGCTGCCCCATGTGGCGGACCTGCTGCTGAAACACCCCGACCTGCTGCAGTTCAAGGGGCTGTGCACCCACTTTGCCGGGGCAGAGAGCATTGCCAACTACGTTCGGGTCACGCAACAGCGCAAGACCTACAAGCGCATTCTCAACTGGTTTGCCAATCAGGGGCTACAGCCGGATATCAAACATGTGGCCTGCTCAGCCGCAGCCATACGCTATCCGCCCACCCGCCTGGATATGGTCCGGATCGGGATCCTGCAGTATGGCTTCTGGCCCAGCCGGGAAACCCTCATTGAGCACAACAGTAAAGTCAACCGGCAGGACAACCCGCTGGAGCGCCTGATCTCCTGGAAAAGCCAGGTGATGGACACCAAAACGGTGAAAACCGGAGAATACGTAGGGTATGGCACCTCCTACATGGCCACAAAGGAGATGAAAGTCGCTACGATTCCGATTGGCTACGGGCACGGCTTCACCCGCTCACTAAGCAATGCCGGGCGGGTACTCATCCGGGGCAAGCGGGTGGGCGTCATTGGCATGGTCAACATGAATGCCATTACGGTGGATATTTCCCAGGTAGACCATGTGGAAAGAGGCGATGAGGTGGTGATTATCGGCAATCAGGGGGAGCTGGAGCTTGGCGTCTCGGCATTTGGGGAGTTCTCCCAGCAGGTCAACTACGAGTTGCTGACCCGCCTGCCTATGGATATCCCACGGGAAATTGTAGATTAGCCCGAGATGATTAAACCTGGATAACATACGTTTGTTTACCAGTTTGAAGATGGAAAGCAATCTTTAAATTAAGCCTTACAGCAATCGAAGCTTCTTACAACACGCTGCCCATTCCATTTTCCGCTCAGCGGAAGCACGATCCCTTTGCTTTTTCCGGAAATTCTGCTTTAACGCATCGCTCCTGCGCCTGCCGTTAAAGCCACTCACTTTATAACTTCACCAAATCACCATGGCTTACCTTACACTTAAAAAGAGCCACCTGCGGCACAATTATGAGTACCTGGACAATATTTTTAAAAAGCACGACATTGACTGGGCGATCGTTACCAAGCTCTTGTGTGGCAATGAGGACTTCCTGAAAGAAGTCATTGATCTGGGTATCAAAGAGGTCTGTGACAGCCGGATTTTTAACCTTGCCAAAATCAAAAAGGTTGCTCCGGATATGCAAACCGTGTATATCAAACCGCCGGCTATGGGTGAAGTGGAGGACGTGATCCGCTACGCAGATGTAAGCTTCAACTCGGAAAGCGCGACCATTAAGCGGTTGTCTGAGGAAGCTCAGCGACAGGGCAAAGTGCACCGCGTGACCATCATGATTGAACTCGGCGACCTTCGGGAAGGCATCATGGGGGAAAACCTGATCGAATTTTACGAGAAAATCTTCGAACTGCCCAATATCGAGATTGTAGCGATTGGCTCCAACCTGAACTGCCTGCATGGGGTCATGCCTTCCGAAGACAAGCTGATACAACTTAGCCTGTACAAACAGCTCGTGGAGGCCAAGTTCAATAAAAAAATACAGTGGATTACCGGCGGGACTTCGGTAGTGCTGCCGTTGTTATTCCGTCAGCAGATCCCTTCGGGCATCAATCACTTCCGTATTGGCGAAACGCTTTATTTTGGGGTGGACCTGTTTGAGGAAAAGCCCATCAAAGCGATGAAGCCAGATGTACTGCGGTTGTTCACACAGATCATAGAGATCACCAAAAAGCCCAAAGTGCCCATCGGGCAGCTGGCGGCCAACCCATCCGGAGATGTCTTTGAAGTGAATGAAGAGGACTACGGCAAGGAATCCTACCGGGCCATCCTGGATATTGGCACCCTCGACATTTCTGTGGAATACCTCATTCCGGACGATGAAGAAATCAATATCGTCAATGCCAGCTCTGACATGCTGGTGGTAGACCTGGGCGACAAAAGCCCCAACTACAAGGTAGGCGATGAGATATCCTTCCAGCTCAAGTACATGGGCGCGCTGAGCCTGCTCAATTCCGACTATATTGAAAAACGGGTTATTGAGTAAGGAGTCTATTCGTAAGCAATGTGGAATAATGCGTCGCCCTGATTGACCACAGCCGCATTACTGTGCCCAATGATGCAACCGGTATGAGAAGCCTTCACGGCTTTGCTGTCCTTGCTACCGTAGGGATCATTGATCCATCCGATTTCTTCTCCTTTCTCAACCTGGTCGCCTGATGCCTTTTCCCACAGGAAGAGCCCGGCTTTGGGAGAGCGTACCCAGCTTTGGTGGCTGAAGTGCTGCCGCAGATAGGGCTGACCGGTTGCTTCGCCCGGGACCATATCCAGGTAGCTCAGCAGCCGGTCGAGCCCCGCCAGGCCGTACTCAATGGAGGCTGCATCGTAGCGCTGGCTTTCTCCACCCTCAAAGATCAGGGCAGGCTTGCCGTGCTCCAGTGCGATTTTCCGAAAAGACTTCTGTATGGGCGCTTTGGCCACACTAAATGGCGCACCGAATACCTTAGCAAGTTCCTGGCTGCGTTCATCCCCTTTGCTGTAACGTATCTGGGGGTAATTGTACAGATTGCCGCCGCCTGTATGGTAATCCAATATGATGTCGACTCCCGGCAGCACCTTCTTGGCCAGGGCATTTGCCAGGCGGGAGGCCAGAGAGCCCCGGCTGCTGCCTGGAAAAGAGCGGTTGATGTCTTTGCCATCCGGCACTTCGCGCGACCGGTTCACAAAACCATACACATTCACCAGGGGAATCGCCACCACACTCCCCTTTTGCAACCCTGCAAAGCGCCCGTTTTGCAAGGCCCGGCGCACGATTTCCACGCCGTTGATCTCATCACCGTGGATGCCCGCCATCACCAGCAACGCCGGACCGGGGGCCTCCGCCCGAAAGACATGCGCTTCGATCCGTATAGGGTTACCGGACGGTAATTGCCCGACCGGTATTTTAACCACTTCCTCCTCCCCCGGGGCAATGCTTGACTTGTGGATTTCTAATGGCAGGGATTCACTCATAGTCAGGATGATTGCGCTAAGGTTTCTTCGATAAATTGGATAATTCTTCCGGCAACATTTATCCCCGTGACGGTCTCTATGCCTTCCAGCCCGGGCGAGGCGTTTACTTCCATAATCAGCGGGCCACGCTCTGAGCGCAGGAAGTCCACTCCACCGACATGGAGCCCCATGATTTGCACGACTTTAACCGCCAGTTCCCGCTCTTCGGGGGTAAGCTTCACCTGCCGTGCGGAGCCGCCCCGGTGCAGGTTGGAGCGGAACTCGCCGGGCCGGGCCTGCCGTTCCATGGCGGCCACCACCTGATTGTTGACCACGAGTACCCGGACATCTCTGCCTTTGGCCTCCCGGATAAACTCCTGAAGCATCACCCGGTTGTTTAGCCGCTGAAAGGCCTCCACTGTAGACTCTACGGTACGGAAAGTTTCCGCCAGTATGACCCCTATGCCATGGGTGCCTTCTAACAGCTTGACGACCACCGGCAAACCACCCAGTTGACTGACCGCCGCCTGCATGTTTTGACCGGAAGCGACAAAGACGGTTTTAGGGATTTGTATGCCATGCTGCGACAGCCGGTGCAGGCAGCGCAGCTTGTCCCGGGCTTCGATCAGGGCGGCAGCGTTGGCAGCCACAAAGACATTCATATTCTCAAACTGGCTGATGACCGAAGCGCCAATAGAGGTCACCGATGCGCCGATACGGGGAATGACCGCATCGAACCGCTCCAACCGGTACCCCTGATAGAGGATACGTGGGCGGTCGCGCTCCAGCACCAGCGAACAGCGGGTGTGGTCAACCACATGCATTTCGTGCCCTTTTTTGATCCCCGCCCTGATCAGGCTCTGGGTGGAATACAACTGCGGGCCCCGTGAAAGAATCGCGATTTTCATAATTCCGAATGGTTATTCGTAATTTACGCACTGATCAAAGGTAATTTAATTTTCTTCACGCTTACCATACCTCATGGCTTCAACTTCTGCCGATTTCCCGATCAACGACAAACGCATCATCAATGGCTGGGCCATTTTTGACTGGGCGAACTCCGCTTTTGCGCTGGTGATTACCGCTGCGATTTTCCCGGCCTACTTTGTGGCGGTGACGGATGAGGACCTCTCTGTCTTTGGGATGGAAATGTCCAATAGCTCCCTGTATACTTTTGCGATTTCAGCTTCCTACTTCATCATAGCCCTCTTCTCCCCTTTGCTGTCTGGCATAGCGGACTACGGAGGCCGGCGGAAGTTTTTCCTCAAATTTTTCACCATTTTGGGGTCTGTCTCCTGCCTTTCCCTTTTCTTCTTCAAAGGCATGGAGCAGCTCGAGCTGGGGACGATCGGCTTCATGCTGTCTATGATTGGGTTTGCCGGCGGGCTGGTGTTTTACAATGCCTTTTTGCCGGTGATTGTAACGGAAGACCTCTACGACCGGGTGAGCGCCCGGGGTTTCTCCTTTGGCTATATTGGGAGTGTCATTTTGCTCATTATCAACCTGGTAATGGTGCAGTTTTGGGAAAGTTTTGGTTTTCCGGACCAGGGTACGGCTACACGCTATGCCTTTCTTTCTGTAGGGGTTTGGTGGATTGGTTTTGCGCTCATCCCGTTCCGGCGGCTGCCTTCGGATGAAAAGCAGAAGACCTCTCCCGAAATGCTGCGCAAAGGGTTTCAGGAGCTGAAAAAGGTTTGGCGCGCGGTGAAGGGAGAGCAGAACATTCGTTCTTTCCTGTTTTCCTTCTTCTTTTACAGCGCCGGTGTGCAAACGGTGTTGTTCCTGGCCAGCACCTTTGCCAGCAAAGAGCTTAATTTTGAAACGTCCGAGCTGATCATCATCATTCTTTTGCTTCAAATTGTCGCCATTCTGGGGGCCTACAGCTTCGCCCGCCTGTCAGAGTGGAAGGGGAATAAAGTATCTCTCATTGCCATGCTGCTGATTTGGACGGCGATTTGCATAGTGGGGTACCTTGTACAGGAAAAAGCTCAATTCTACGCGATCGCGGCTGCTGTTGGGCTGGTTATGGGCGGAATACAATCCTTGTCACGGTCTACCTACTCCAAGCTGATTCCGGAAAGCTCTGATGACACTACCTCCTACTTCAGTTTTTACGATGTGCTGGAGAAAGTAGCGATCATTGTCGGCACTTTCACTTTTGGGTTCATGGAGCAGGTGACGGGCAGTATGCGCCTGAGCATGCTGGTGCTGAGCGGTTTCTTCCTGGTTGGCCTGCTTCTGCTGCTCCGGGTAAGGGTCCGGGCTACTGCGCCCCCGAAAGTTTAAGCCTTTAGGGCAAAAAAGAGCCCCGCCCGGCGCGCTGCAAGAGCGGCCGGGCGGGGCTTTTCTATTTCGTCAATGAGCAGCTGAACGTAAGATTCAGCGTACCCAAAGAAGATTTACTTAATCACAACAGACTGCGTGAACTGCGCCTGTCCGTCAACCACCTGCAGCATGTAAGTGCCGGCAGCCAGGTTGCGTACGTCCAGTTCGATGTTGTCGCTCTGAAGTGTACCGAGGTCACGGCTCATAACGACCTGGCCCAGTGCATTCACCATGCGGATGTTCAGGCGGCTCGCCACTTCCGGCAGATCGATCTGTACATTCAGCACATCCTTCGCAGGATTAGGGAATACAGATACACCTTGCTCAAGCGCTACATCACTCACGTCAACTGTCTGGCAAGATACGCAGTAGCCGAAGCAAACCGGATCAAGCGGAATGTTCATGGTACCTGTTTCCACAAAGCGGTCATTGAAGTCACCGGTCGTACAGTTGTCACCAATGCTGGTATCAATGTTCTCCCATCCGTCAGGACCGTTCTTGAACTTGTAGGTTGCCGTAGAGTTCTCAGGAATCTGTACGGTAACTGTGTAGATGTTATCGCCATCCAGGTCAGACATCTCAATATTGTTGAAATCGCTGAAGCTACCGGCCAGGAATACACCATCCGGGCTCAGTTCGCCAGCCTCTACGAGCAGCGACACGTCAACAGCCATCTGTACGTTTACGGTTGGTGGGCTGTAGTTCAGCTCCCAGTCGAAACCAGTGGCATCATTGCGGTCGATCCACTCGATGTAGTAAGTGGTGCCTCCGGTTACTTCGATATCTTCCACGCTTGAAGCGATGATACAGTCGTCATCACTTTCAGCGATCAGCTCCAGAGACTGGAAACCACACTCGCCAGTGTAAACGAACAACCAGGTATCAGCGTCCGTTCCGCAAGAATTGATGCTCATGAAACCATCATTTTCTGGTGTAAAGGAGTACCATGCGCCACCAGAGTATGGAGTGGTAGAAGTCGTGAAGTATCCTGGACGGTAACCGCCAACAGAAGCTTCTCCAAATTCGTCAACCGTGTGGATGCCCGGATCAACCGCTTCAGCAGACTCACAGAAGTCACCCACAGGCAGATCGCCTTCGTTGAGGGTCAGTTCCCAGTCAAAGCCGACAAAATCCCAAGTGTCATCCCAAACGATGTAGTAGGTCTCGCCGGAAGTAACGGGTACCTCGCGGTAAGAAGCCCATGCACTACCGCCTGCTTCCAGTTCACAGCGGTCATCATTTACACCTACGGGGGTAAGGTCATCGCAAGAACCCGCCAGAATCCATGCGCGGGTATCTGCCCCACCGCCGCACGAGCTTACGCTAATGTAGCCATCCGCAGTAGCAGTATAGCTGAACCAGCGTGCCTGCAGGCCAGCTCCGTCAGATGGGTCATAGAACAGACCACCACCGAAGCAGTCCAGCTCTCCTGCTGTAATTACGCCTGGCTCGACAGCTGTAGCGGTCTGGCAGTAAAGCTCCTCAGCAGGCTCAGGAATCAGCGCAAAGAGGAAGTTATCAACATACCAGAGGTTATCCGTATTGGCAGGGTAGAAGTTTACGCCACCAATAGACTGCAGACCATCCTGCGCAAATGGCTGCCAGTTTAACGGCCAGCTGGATACCCATACACCGTTGATGTGCACACGTGCCAGGTTATTGTCTACATCAATTACGTGTGTGACACTGAAGAACTCATCAACCGGGTAGTCAAAAGTAGCACGTGGCTCAGCAGCGCTGGCGCTACCGGCTTCAAGACGGCCCGTGCCATCACCATCAAAGTACAGCTGGAAAGCCCACTCGCCACCGTTTGCAGTACCCTGGTTTTCGTTCTTCTGAAAGTTGTAGTAAGCCAGGTTGCCATCTGGCACATACATGTCCCAGGAAACGACATAGTGACCAGAGGTGACAGGGCCATTAGGGAACAGGTAAACCGGGTCAACGTCTGCACCAGTACCGGTGATAAGGTGAGAAGTAGTGTTACCTACTGCATCACTAACTTCACCAAGGCTCGTCGTAGTTGGCCAAAGGATCATAAAGTCAGAAGTTGGTTCTTCACCTACAGTCTGGCCTTCAAAGTCCTCAAATAAAATTACAGTAGGCTCGTCACAGGTAGCCACATCCAGCGGACAAGGACCACATGCACCGAAGCATACTGCTCCTAATTCTACGGGGAAGATAGAGGTGTTAATGAACGGACGAACATTGAAGTCGAAACCACTTGGCACACCACAGGAATCCGGTACTACTTCCAGGTTGGCAGGATCTACGCCACCATTTACGAAAGCGTAGCCAATCGTGTCCAGTGTTGTTACCTGAATGGTGGTCGTGTAAATACCATCACCATCATCGTCAGACATCGCCTGAATGATCACATCGTTGAGGTCAGATACTCCAGGACCGCCAACGACCACGCTAACACCTTCTGCTGCTACCGTTTCGTTCTTCATGTCCACGTTCAGTGTAACATCTACAGGTTGAACGTCACCAAGGCTGACGGTAAAGTCAAAGCCATCAGAAGAGTTCGCATCATCCCAGAGGATGTAATAGTCCTGACCTTCAAATACCAGCCAGTCCAGTGTAGAGCCATCATCATCCGGACAGTTGCCCTGTGCGAACGCCAGGTTAGACAAAGTCGCACGGCAATCCGGAACACTGTTGAACAGCAAGCGGGTGAAAGCCGGGCTTCCACAGGAGCTAACCGTTACCACACCGGTTGCAGAAGGCGTGTACTTGTACCATACTTCGCCGGTAGCTCCAACGAAAGTGTTGCTGGAGTCCATCGGGATCTCATCAACAGTAAAGGTACCTTCGCCAATCTCAATAGCTGATTCAAAGGTACTGCCTGCAGGCACATCATAGGTTACTGTCAAACCAGCTTCCATGCGGATGGCCTGGCAGTTGTTGTAGCTCAGCACCACTGTAGGGATGGTGATATCCGGGCGGCAGACAGCACCACTGGCCAGGTTCAACGTCGCATCAGGATTAGCCTGATCGTTATTGCAAAGAATTACACCTACGGCACCCGCAGCCTGGGCATTGGCGACTTTGACATCAAAGCCGCAAGCACCCCGGTCGATCAGAGCTACCGTACCAGACAGGTCATCCGTGATTTCAACGCAGGCGGTCGAAAGGCCATCTGCATCTGACACAACAGTAACAGGGCCAGAGAAGCTTGGTGTGGCAGTGGGGTTCGTAAACACCGCAATACCATGATTGTAGCTACCAGCAACACTTGCCGGAGCATCTACAGTAAACGATTGTGCCTGCACAGAGGTC
>JANSXW010000276.1 GCA_024742755.1 bacterium
AGCCCGCCGGTGATCAGTAACAAGAATGCTAAAAAACGATAAGCCATAGTCTACTTTTTACAAACCCAGTAATGTATTCCCTTCTGCAATATTGGTCAGGCGGTCCACGCCCTCTGCCTGATGGGATTCCACGATGATGGTCGCCGGGCCAAATTCGGGCTTTTTCTGGTAAGCTACAAAACCCTGCCGGCAGTCAATCAGAGAAAGGTCGCGTACCCGCAATACCGATAAGTCTTTGCTCGCTACGCCGATGGGCGCTCCCTTGATGCGTGTGCCGAAGACCGTCACATCACTCTCCTCCCCTACGCTGATGCCTTTGTCCCCGTTCCCCTTCAACTGGCAATCCCGGATCGTGACGGTACTTCCGGAGAAATCCAGCCCGTCGTTGCCGGTATTTTCGATGCGGCAATCGAGGACCTCGCCTTTGCAAAAGTCGGCATCAAACCCATCTGAGAGGGTCTCCCCGATATAGCAGCGCTCCAACTTGAATTCGGACCGGATGATGTTCAGGGCATCTTCACTGCGGTTCTGAAGAATGGCGCTATTGTGGATACGGACTTCGGACTCGTAGAAATTCACCGCCCCGGTCAGGGACCAGCCTTTGTACTGAGGCGCGTCCAGTCCTTCTGCCACCAGGTAGGCAACGGAAGAGGGCAAGGGTGCCCCAAAAACAGCCACCCCTCCCCCATCGCGGTTGGGCGCGCTGATGCGAACGGGGCGGTCTTCCGTGCCCAGGGCTTGCAGCGGGCTGTAGCTTAGCAGGCTGGCACCGTTGTACAATCGGATGTCCGCACCGGCTTCCAGGATCAGCTGCCGCCCAGCAGGGACGATAACCGTTTTACGTAATTCGTGCACACCGGATGGGAAAACCACGGCATCGGAAGAGATGCGGTAGGTGCTGTTCCCGTCCAGTACAGCTTCCTCCGACAGCAGCTGTCGCCCGGTGAGATGGCCGGGAGGGGTTTGCGCCAAAATGGGCGCCGCGAACAGGCTATCAATGCCAGGCACTTCGTAGAACAGGTATTCCGCTGCCGCACCTACTGTGATTTTGGTACTGCCCGGAGGCGCCTGCACCGCCATGGCTTTTTGTTCCAGAAAACCAGGATTGCGCAGCGTGGTATCCCTTCGCAGCCGCATATCGTACACCCGGGGCATACGGGCGGGAAGCATCGCCGGTTGTTCCAGCCCACCGCGCATTTGCTTGCTGTTGCGGCCATAGCCACGGATGCGCAGCGGCAGGTGGTGTCGGTTGACGACCTGCAGTTCCTGTTCCGGGCCACGCTTTTGAAGGGTGTAGACGGTCAGGCTGTAAGCGCCAAATGGGAGCAACAGGGAATGCACGTACCGGGCATCGCGGATAAAGTCGTCCAGCTGAGGTTGATACCCCGGAAATTCCCGCTGCAGGTATTCCAGGCGGGCGTACCAGGCGGGGGCCAGGCTGTCCAGGGCAGGCAGCAGATAATCGCGGCTGCTGTACCGGTGCAGGGCCTCATGGTAAAGGCGCACAAAGTGTTCATCCATAAACAGGCGCCCGAGCAGCGGTTGATAGGCTTCGTTGTGCGGGTTCAGCGCGCCGCTTCCTAACACTTCGTACTGACTAGCCGGCGGGCCACCAAAGCCATCAAAGCCAATAGGTTCCAATTTACCGGTAATGGGGTTGTAGTAAAACCGCTGATTGTGCCAGACGATGCCGTGGTAGCCATTGAAGACATCGCAGAAGGCCAGATAGCTGGCCATGCGGGGCAAGTCAAAGACCTCGCCTGCCGGTTGCTGCCCGTCCCGATACTGTTGCATGAGTTGCCGGGCGGCCTGTATCTGAGCCGCCATACCGGGGTTTTCTTCAGTGGGCTGATCGTCAAAAGCTTCGATAGGGGCGCTTTCCAATTCGGCAGCCCCGTAGCGGGCATTGGGTTTAACATAGCCATGTGCCTGTAGCTGCCGCCGGATGGTCTTCCAATAGCCGTCTTCGGAAAATTTCATAATGGGGCCTTCCCGGCGGCGGCGCGACTCTACCAGTTGTTTCTCAAAGTGCTCTTCGTAGGCATACACGCCCAGGCTTTCGCCATTGAGCTGCAGCTCTGCGAAATCGTACCGGGTGGTGAGCACGTCTTCCCTTTCCCAAAACTGATGGAGCAACCATTCATGTAAAAAATGGCGGGCGCGGGGCGTGTGGAGGGAAAAAACCCGCATCCTACGCCAGGCTTCCGCACCTTTGACTTTGACGCGGAAAGACCACTTATCGCCACTAAGGTGGTCAAGCCAGTCGCCCTTGAGGCGGACTTCAACGGCGATAGGGTCATCGTGGGCGCTGCTGCGGAATTTGGCGGGCACCCAGTCGTCCCCATCTGTTTCAAGAATACCGGAACGGAGAGCTTCCTGCCGTTTGGCTTCCAGCTTTTGCATGTGGCGGGGCTTGATCTCCAGTTGTATGACCTCCGGTACGAAGGTACTATCGGTTGCCAAAGGTTCTATGAGCAGGTCATCAAACCAGGCCGGTTCCTGCCCGGTACTGTAAACGTAGACTTTGAAGTGCTCGCTGGGGGCACCGAATGGCACACTGAAGTGCAGTTCCAGCTTTTCCCAACCCAGGCTGTCTGCTGTGACAGGTAGGTTTTCCTGACGATAGCGCTTTTCGGGACCTTCCACACTCACCGCCAGGTAGGACTGCTGCTGCCCGGTCTGCCTGCGCCAGACACTCGCCCGGTAAGCCGAGCCCGGCCGGGGATCATTCATTTGGTATTCCATGCCATACTGTGGCCCGGAAGCCGGAGGCAGGTAGCAGCTGTGCTTTCCGTGGCGGGCGTATTGGGCAGACTGTGTGCCACCGCCTTTGAAGGCTATGCCATCGTGCACGAAGGTTTCGCCCTGTACTTTTTCGGCTCCACAAAAAACCTGTCCATCGGGCAGGGAATCATAGGGCGAGGGCTCCGGCCAAAGGCTGACACTGAGGATGAGCACAAGGGCACCGCCCAGCACGCCGAGGAGCAGGCGGCCGGCGTTTTTTCGCTGCTGTTTTTCCTGGTCTTTGATGATCATAATTACACAATCAGATCTGGCTGGTCAATGACCGAGAGGCGGGTAGCGGGCGAAAGCTCCTGCATGGCTGTTTTTAAACGCGCAATATCTCCCAGCTCCTTTGCGCGGCAGACGAAGGACAGGTCCATGCCCTGCTCCAGGGTGTCCATGCGTTTTAGCTCCACATAGGGCAGGTGCTGCGCCAAAATGCCCGCGATAGCCTCCACATCTTCCTGATCGGTCTGAATATTGACAAACAAACGATTTTCCTGACGGAACACTTGCTGCCGCCCAAGCAGTTTACTGAGGTAGAGGATGCCGAGAATGACCGCAAAAGCCACAATGGCCAGAATCGGCTGATTGGCACCGCCGGCGAGCCCCAGCCCGATGGCGATGAAGAGGTAGGTCAGTTCCTCCGGGTCCTTGATGGCCGCCCGGTAGCGCACGATGGAGAGGGCGCCGACCAGGCCCAGGGACAAGGCGATGGAAGATTTGACGATCATGATAATGAGCAGGGTGCCCAGGGCCAGCGGCAGGAAGTTATTGGCAAAACGGCGGCGGTTGGAAATGGCGTTGCCAAAGTGGATATAGAACAGCCGC
>JANSXW010000032.1 GCA_024742755.1 bacterium
GCTCGATATTCCGCTCGGAACGGTGAAAGCCCAGCTTTTCCGTGCCAAGGAAGTCCTGAGCAACCTACTCAACCAACCCGGCGCCAGCGCCTACATCGACCAGGTGCGTCAGCGCGCCTAAGCAGGGGATTGCCCCCTGTTTGCGAAAATCCCCTGCCGTGCAGCGACCTTGCTGTGCGGCAGGCAATTTCCCAATTTCTTCGCCCCTTCTCACCTCCGGGTTTTTCTTTCCACATTTTTTCTTTGGTTACCAACAGGGGCTCTTAGCAATAAGTGAAAGGGGTTCGCCCCGTTTGTGCACAGAATGCCTTAGCTTTGTAAGCTGCAAAAAAACAGCACAGCATAATATGGCGGGCGACAAATATCAGGACGGCAATAAGCCAGCCTACCGAAAAGGCGGGCGGCAGAAAAAGGAAGAACTTTCCAACTTCGTGTTCGGAAAGGTGCAGCCGCAGGCCGTGCCCCTGGAGGAAGCCGTGCTGGGCGCCATTATGCTGGACAAGGAAGCCCTCACCGTAGTCTTAGATATTTTGCGGGCTGAAAGCTTCTACCTCGATGCCCATCAGCTGATCTACAAGGCGATGATGCGGCTGTTTGAGAAATCGCAGCCCGTTGACCTCCTCACGGTCACGGAAGAGCTTAAGAAAACCAGTGACCTGGAAGCCGCCGGCGGCCCCTACTACCTCATTGAGCTGACCAATAAAGTCGCTTCTGCCGCCAATATCGAATACCACGCCCGTATCATTGCCCAGAAATTCGTGCAGCGGGAACTCATCACGGTGTCCACCAAAATCATCACCGATGCCTATCAGGACTCCACGGATGTTTTTGAACTGCTGGATGATGCCGAGCAGGGGCTTTTTTCCATTGCCCAGCAAAACATGAGCCGGGGGGTAGAGAGCATGTCCTCCCTTGCCGCCAAGGCCCAAAAGCAAATGGAAGAGCTGCGCAAGAAGGAAGACGGCCTGACGGGCGTACCTTCGGGCTTTACCGACCTGGACCGCCTGACATCTGGTCTGCAGCGGTCGGATTTGATCATCCTGGCGGCGAGGCCGGGCATGGGGAAATGCCTCGGCAAAGGCACCAAGGTGCTAATGTACGATGGCAGCCTGAAGAAAGTAGAGGACGTAGTGCCCGGCGACCTGCTCATGGGCGATGATTCTACACCGAGGCGTGTCCTGACGATTGGCAGAGGCCGGGAACGGATGTACTGGATCCGGCAGAACAAAGGCATGGATTACCGGGTGAACGAAAGCCATATCCTTTCCCTGAAAAAGAGCCGTCAGGAAGGTAAAGGGGAACGTGGCAGCATTCTTGATATTTCAGTAAGAGATTACCTGGCAAAGTCTGCCAAATTCCAGAGTAATTACAAAGGCTATAAAGTTGCGGTCGACTTTCCGGAGCAGGCACTTCCACTCCCCCCCTACTTCCTCGGATTATGGCTGGGTGATGGGTCTTCCTACAAGAGCAACATCATTAATCAGGATGAGGAGGTGGTTGCCTATCTGGAGGGACTGGCTCAGGCTAAAGGGCTGGAGCTGGTCACTTACAAGCAGGAAGGAAAATGCCCGGAAAACCGGATCAGCAACCGGGCAGAAGGCCGGCACGGGTACAGTATTCAGGGCGTACTCCGGGAAATGGAGGTACTGCAAAACAAACACATTCCTCAAGCCTACCTTATCAATAGCCGTCAAAAGCGGCTGGAGTTGCTGGCCGGCCTTATTGACAGCGATGGGCACTATCTGGTTCAATCGAATGGGTATGAAATCACCCAAAAGAATGAAGCGCTGGCCCGCCAAATCAAATTCCTCTGCGACAGCCTTGGCTACCGGGTCAGCCTCAAGCCCAAGCAGGCGGTCATCAGCAGCATTGGCTATGAATCTACCGTTTACCGGCTCCGGATTTATGGCAACCTGGATGAAGTGCCGGTCAAAGTGGAACGCAAACAAGCTAATCCATGGAAGAGCCTGGTCAACTGGCAAGTCACGGGCATTGAGGTGGAGTATGACAAAGTAGACGATTACTACGGTTTTGAGATTGACGGCAACCGGCGCTTCCTGCTGGAAGACATGACTGTTACGCATAATACCGCCTTCACCCTCTCTCTGGCCCGAAACGCCGCCATGACCTTCAAAAAAGCAGTCGCCTTTTTCTCCCTGGAGATGTCTGCCCTGCAGCTTGCTCAGCGTATCATTGCGATGGAAGCGGAGATCTCCGGTATGAAGATGCGGAACGGGCAGTTGGAGGACTACGAGTGGGAACAGCTCAATGCCGCCCTGGAAAGGGTCAGCGAAGTCCCCATCTACATTGACGATACGCCGGGCATCAACGTCTTCGAGCTCCGGGCCAAATGCCGCCGACTGAAGATGCAGCACGACATCGACCTGATTGTGATCGACTACCTGCAGCTGATGAGTGGTGGCGGGGACAATCAGCGCGGCAACCGGGAACAGGAGGTAAGTGCCATCTCCCGGGCTCTCAAAGGCCTTGCAAAAGAGCTTAATGTGCCGGTCATCGCCCTTTCTCAGCTTAGCCGTGCAGTGGAGACCCGGGGGGGGAGCAAACGGCCGCAGCTGTCGGATTTGCGGGAATCGGGATGTTTAACAGGTGATACTATTCTACAGGATGCCGACACGGGTCGCCTCGTGACCATAAAAGAATTGGCTGAACGAAAGGAACAATCTCCAGTGAAGGTTCTGGCGATGAGCGACAATTATAAAATAGGAGCACATACGCTTACTAAGGCCTTCTACTCAGGCAGAAAAATGACCTACGAACTGACAACACGTAGTGGCAGGACAATAAAAGCTAGCGCAAACCATCCTTTCCGGAAACTGGAAGGCTGGACTGCATTGGAAGATCTAAATCCAGGCGACCGTATTGCAGCCACGGAGAGCCATTCCGATATTTTCTGGGATGAAATTAAATCAATCACTCCCCTTAAAGAAGAAGATGTATATGATGCTACCATAGAAGGGGTGCACAACTTTGTGGCTAACGACATCATTGTTCACAACTCTATCGAGCAAGACGCTGATATCGTAGCATTTATATATAGACCAGAATACTATGACATCCTCGAAGACGAGGAAGGTATGTCCCTCAAAAACGTAGCTGAGCTGATTGTCGCCAAGCACCGCCACGGTGCCCTGGAGACCGTCCGCATGCGCTTTGAGGCTGAGTTTGCGCGCTTTTCCGACCTTGATGACCCGGACTTTGGCGACCTGCCCGGGGATACTTTTGGGGACCCGCAGACGCCCAATATCATCACCCGCCCCTCTAAGATGAATGATGATGAGGATATTCCGTTTTAGAGCCCCTGTTTTCGTGCCCCTGAGGATGAATGCAGAAATGCACCACCTGTTAATTACCATTCAAAATGATGATTCTGGTTTTGGACAGGGAACTTCGAGACCTGGCATCAGCATCTTCCATCCCAGAGGGCAGGCTAGCGCTTTGTTTTGTTCAGGCTTTACCCTATAAAATCAATCGGACAATCTTTCAGCGGAATACAGTGGAAACCCTGATTGACGCATAGAGTAGCCAATGATATCGAAAAGGGCATTTTATGTACCCACCGGGACTGCCATTTACTAGTTTGAGGCCTCGATGATTATCATTTTTGTCAATCCATTCCGGAATCTCATCATCGCCAATAAATACTATGGAAATCAATTGATTTACCGTCATTGTGCAGGCCATTAACTTCTTCATCCTGGTGTGGCTGCTAGAACGATTCCTGTATAAGCCTATCCTGAACGCGATAGATGAACGGGATAGCAAAATTGCTGCCCAATGGAAAGTGGCTGAAGCAACAAGAGCCAAAGCCGAAAAAAACAGGAAGCATTTGAGCAAAAGAACCTTTCCTTCGATCAGGAAAAGGAGACGCTAAAATAAACTTTGATCATGCAATTAGATCATCTCGATATTCAAGGGTTAAATAGTGAGCAGGTCCGTCTCGCACAGGAAAAGTTTGGGAAAAACACCTTAAAGTACAAACAGGAAAGCGGGGTGCTCGATGCCCTGAAAAGCCTGGCCAAAGAGCCCATGATTCTCTTGCTGCTGGTTGCCGCTCTGATTTATTTTGTGAGCGGAAAACCTGGGGATGGGATCTTTCTGGCATCGGCCATTATTATTGTTTCGGCCATTTCCCTGTTCCAGGATTCCAGAAGCCGTAATGCTTTGCAAAAGCTGAAAAACCTGACGCAGCCCAATTGCAAGGTGATTAGAAATGGTGAGGCCGTAGAAATAAAAAGTGAAGAGCTGGTCATTGGGGACTATTTGATCGTCGAAGAAGGGACTTCCGTTACCGCCGACGGAGCTATTGTGCATTCCAACGATTTCTCGGTCAATGAATCTATTCTTACCGGTGAATCTTTATCCGTCTTTAAAGACAAAGAAAAAGAAGACCACTTTATTTATAAAGGCACCACCGTCAACAGTGGGCTCGCTATTGCGACGATTACGAGTATCGGCAACGAAACAAAACTAGGCAAAATTGGTAAAAGCCTGGAAAGCATTAAAGAAGAAAAAACACCCTTAGAAATACAAATAAGCAGCTTCGTAAAAAACCTGGTCATTGCGGGCACAATAGTTTTCCTGGTGGTTTGGGCGATCAATTATTTTCATTCTTACGATCTGCTGGACAGTCTGCTGAAGGCGCTCACGCTGGCGATGAGTATTTTGCCGGAAGAAGTGCCCATGGCCTTTAGTGCTTTTATGGCAATAGGTGCATGGCGGTTAATGAAAATGGGGATTTTGGTAAAGCAAATGAAAACGGTTGAAACATTAGGAAGTGCCACCGTCATCTGTACGGATAAAACAGGAACCATTACCGAAAACAGGATGAGTTTGGCAAAGCTCTTTACCCACTCCACTCAAAATATTTCCAGCCCCGACGCAGAGCTGGCAGCCGATGAAAAACAACTCATCGCAACTGCGATGTGGGCCAGTGAGCCCATACCCTTTGACCCCATGGAAGTTGCAGTGCACGATGCCTACGTCAACCTCGGGCTGGAGGATGAGCGCCCGGATTTTAAATTGGTCCACGAGTACCCCCTGCAGGGCAAACCGCCAATGATGACCCATGTTTTTAAAAACAACTCGGGCAAAAGGATCATTGCGGCCAAAGGAGCGCCGGAAGCATTGATGGAGGTCTGCAAGTTCACGGTAGGTTATATTCCTGTGGTAGAGCGGTCACTGCCTCTCGTTGTATAAATTGAAGAGTTGTCAGACCATCTGCATCCTCAATTTCATCAACTGTGGCAAGGCCTCATTGACGAAGAATTATTTGATGTCATCCGGGCTTTTGAGGCGCTGAAAGAGAGGAAGTAACGAGCCGTTTCAAAACAGAGGCTTGTGCGAACCCACACCTTGCCCGGCCTGCCCAAAGGCAGGCGCAGGACAAAGTGTGAAATCCAAGCAAGCCCTAAGCCGCGTTCAGTGCTTTGGCTTCTTTGTCCATCAGTCGCAGCTTAGCTCTTTCTTCACTGAGGGCTAACTGCTCTGGCTTTGCAAGGTGCACACTAATGCCTATTGTAAAACTGATACCAACAAGAAACCCCAGTACAATGGCGAGTATCCATTGATTCAGAAACCCCAAAGTGACAATAACCGCCATCATGAAGTAAAACCTCAGTGCCAGGCTGCTAATGCTCAGATCAAATACTTTGAAATTCATCATGACTATTCGTTTAACTTAGTTAGTAAATCAAGCTTGCGGGGCCTGTCCGGTTGTTTGATACGGACCGGCTTGGGCTTCTTGCCGAAAATTCCTGTTGGAAATACGACCGTATCAATGGCCTATGCCCGGCCAGTCTATCTCACTATAAAGCTCAGGTATTTCAAGAGATAAAGCATTACATATCTCTGGAAGGGATTTGTATTATTCCCACAATTATACTCCCCTGGGGCACAATACGAGCATATTTGGTTTTACACTTCGGGCTGCTCTTGCCAAAGGAACACTGCTGATAAATGTGTGATTTATGTAACTCTGCTGAATGATTGTGTAATGCTTACGGCTATTAATATGCCGACCTTTACCATCGTGTTTTCACTCCAGAGTTAAAACACGATGGTTTTCACTTTAAGTAAGAGATAAGCTACAGGTGATCATCGATAAAATCAAAACAAACATGAAAACAACAACCAAATGGAATAAGCGTGTCACAAACATCATCACCAGAATTCACCAGGAATTTCCCGAGCTATATAAATACATTGCTGAAAGACCCGTAAGCAGTATAGATAATGGGGACATAAACAGTAAAAACCTGGAAGAGTATTACAACTCTCTGGTAGCGCTGATGGAAGGGTATTCGAAAACCCATGAAGGGACAAAAGTGAATACAGTGGCACTTAAGTCTTCAGATTATCCATTATACCCTCCCTCAGATGACATCTACAATCAGGACAGGGAAGAAAGGGGCATAAACCCAGGCGATCTTTCAAAAAATAAAGCCCCAAACCAAGCCTTAGGCTCCTGGAATGAAAAGAGCTTTAGAGCGGATATGTCCGGTGATGATTTAGATGTTCCGGGATCAGAATTGGATGATCAACAGGAAAGTGTGGGAAGTGAAGATGAAGAAAACAATTACTACAGCCTGGGAGGAGACAACCACAATGACCTGGAAGAGGACAAGGGCTAAAAAATAAAAGAACAATGAAAATTCAAACTAATACCGATAAGACTGTTAATGGGGACGAAAGAAGTCGAGGTTTCTTTATTTCTCGAATTGTAGAAGAACTCAACCTGTACCAATCTTATATTACGAGAATAGAAGTTCATCTGTTAGACGAAAACAGCAAAAAAGAAGAAAGGAATGACCTCAGGTGTTTGCTGGAAGCCCAGCTTGCAGGCAGGCAGCCCCTGGCTGTTTCAAGTCAGGCAGACACTATTGAACTGGCGGTATCAGGAGCTATTGACAAGCTCAAAGCAGCTTTAGAGACCACGCTTGGGCGCATCCAGAATAATCATAGCCAGCCAAGCCAGAATTTATAATTACGGACTTATTGGACTATAGCGACGAGCAATCAATAACTGTCGGTTTTCCAGGAGCGCTTTTTCCTATCTAAACACGACACTTATTAATCGCTCGTCGCATAACACAACATTTAATCATGATTACAGCACCACATCTGCATGCCATGGTTATTCATTTCCCGATAGCCTTATTGATGGCAGGCTTCTTATCAGAGCTCATTGCACTGATTAACAAAAAGCAATTCTTCAAGAATGCTTCCTTTTATCTGCTGATACTAGGCACCTTAGGTGCTATAGCGGCTTATGTGAGTGGCAGCTATGCCGGTGACGGCATGACGGATGGCCTGCTCCAAAAACCACTGGGCATGCATGAGGAAGCGGCCCTTGTCACCCTTTGGCTGGCCATTATCACGGCACTCACAAGAGGAGCCATGTATTTTTTCAACTACCAGAAAGCCTGGGCTAAATGGGCAAGCTTCCTGTTTTATGTCATCTTGATTGGCGCTGTTGCCCGAACGGGCTACCTGGGTGGAGAATTGGTTTTTAAACACGGTGCAGGAATAGAGTTAGTACTCCCTGATTTCGGTGACCAACTCACAGAATAGCCCTGAAAAGTAAGAGCGTGTTAAGACTTTAGGGGTCGTCTGGTTTTTGAACTTTCCAAAACATCCTCTTAAAACAACAATAATGAAAAAATCAATATTAATATTCATTTTGGGACTGACTTCTTTAAGTGCGCTGCTTTCGTCTTGTGAAGAGAAAGCTGCCGACCAAAGTGCAGTCAAAACGTCAGAAGAAGACGGAAAGAAAGACCCGCAAACGCTGACCCTTGAGAACATGCATGAGGCCTATAAAGGAGAGACAACCGCTCACTTCAAATACGCAGCCTACAGTAAAAAAGCAGCGGAAGAGGGGCACCCTGAAATAGCATTGCTTTTCAAAGCCGCCTCCGGGGCAGAATTGATTCACGCCAATAACCATAAGGTCGTTTTAACCAGAATGGGGGAAAAAATACCGGAAATCACCCCGGAATTCACAGTAAAATCGACCACTGAAAACCTGAAAGAATCTATTGAGGGAGAAAGTTACGAGTTCAACACGATGTATCCGGAATTTATCAAAAATGCCAATGCTTCCGGAAATTACATGGCCCAGATTAGCTTCACCTATGCGTACAAAGTAGAGCAAAAACACCGCGATTTTTACATAGACGCTTTGGCCCAACTTGAAGCCAATACCGACGGCACGCTCCCAACCATCTACTATTTGTGCCCCACTTGTGGAAACACCTACGCAACCACGGCTCCCAGTCGCTGTGAAATTTCGATGACCGATTCTAAGCTGTTTATTCCGGTGACGAGTTTGTAGAAAAAGTCGCTGAAACATTTGCTATCTTACTTTACATATTAGGTGTCATTTCCCTAATCGGTTGGTGGGCAAATTGGAAAGAAAAGTCCTTCTCAACAATTATTTCATATACGACCATCGTTTTTACCTTTATTGTTCTTTTTTATGCCCAGCAGACCGGAACAACCGGTGGTGAAATCAGGCATACTGAAATCAGAGCAGATGGTTTGAATAACAACAATAATGTAAACCAAAACTTCGAATACGAAAAAGAAGATGATTAGAACCGAGAAACAGGGACTGGGAGCGCTTATCAAAATCACACTTCCTTACTTTGCGTTAACCGCAGCCTACGCCGCATTCGTATTTCTGTTAGAAGAAAACATTGGCGATCATATTTTTAAAGTCTCAGCGCAAATCGGTTCTGTTTTTGGTATTGCTGTTGCCTTTTTCTTAGGTTTTAGAATGAACTCGGCTTACGACAGATGGTGGGAAGCACGTAAAATATTCGGGAACTTAGTCAATAACTCAAGAAGCTTTACTGCCAAAATCTACACCTACTTCCAATCACCTTCTAACCTGGTACCTGATGAGGGTATAAACAGGATCGGTATAGCTAAAGAGCTAATCGACTTAACGTGCTGTTACATAAGCCAACTAAAAAATGAAATACACGAAGTACCACACCCTCCTTACGATCAAAAAACGCAGTCGCTTTTTAAGCAATATGGGATTGAACAGACCCATAAAGTGAGCAATGAAATTTTGATTTCATTATCCACCAAGATTGAAATGGTCTTTGCAGACAAAGCAAATATTGAAAAACGCGACTTAATGGAACACATAAATCAGTTTTACAATATTCAAGGTAAAGCCGAGCGGATCAACAATACGCCCTTCTTAAAAATATACAGCGCTTTTACTCGGGTAACGGTGCTATTTTATGTATTGATGATTCCCTTTATTATTGGTGATATTGATATTGGCGGAGAAGATAGTCACCTGGAATTACTGGCCATCCCCCTGCTTTCTATTGTCAGTACGCTTTTTCTAACGATCAACAAATTGGCTAATTTATATGGTGCCCCCCTTGAGGAGAATACGACCTCAGTACCCATTGATCAAATCTGTCAAACCATAGTCGAAAATTGTCAAGAGGTTAAAGTGAAGCTTTCATGAAAGACCGCAAATCGCTAAGAGCTTGTTGGGATTTTGCTTTTGGAACGAACGCCGCCAAATTTTGTTCTGATCGAGGCGCGAGGAGGGAGCATAGCCTTAGCTACGTGACCGAAGAGCAACGAAGATCAGAACAAAATTTGGCAAGAGCAGCCCGAAGTGTAAAATCCCAACAAGCTCTAAACACAAAGACCGTAAATATTTTTCTCGGTTTACTGATTTTGCTAGGTGCCTGCCAAACTCAGCAGGACAGCATTAAGCCTGTCAGGCAATCGATTACGGAATCGGTTTATGCTTCCGGAGTTATAGTGAGTGAAAATCAATACCAGGTTTTTGCCGCGGTCAGCGGTATTATTGATGAAGTTTTCGCAGACGAAGGGGCAGCCGTGGACAAGGGTTCTCCCCTGCTTTCTATAGCGCATGATGCGCAGCAATTGATGGCAGACAATGCCGAGCTGTCGGCCGTATTCAATGCCTTGAGCTTAAATCGCGGCAAACTAGACGAAGCACGGTCGTTTGCCGAGTTGATGAAAAGTCAACTCGAAAATGATTCCTCCTTACTGGAAAGGCAAAAAAGACTGTGGGCGCAAAATATTGGGTCCAAATTAGAATTGGAGCAACGAGCACTTGCCTTCGAGCACTCCAAAAACAACTATACGTCTGCGCAGGAAAAGCTGGAAGAATTAGAGCGGCAGTTGGATTATCTGTCTAAACAAGCCCGGAATAACCTGCTAATCAGTAACGAAAACACGGATGACTACCTGGTAAAAAGCAAAATCAAAGGCAAGGTTTTTCAGATGAATCTCACCGAGGGAGAAATGGCCACGCCTCAAACTCCGCTTGCCATCATCGGTAATGATGAGAAATACCTGCTCGAAATGCAGATCGATGAATACGATATTGTGGCCATCCAATTGGGCATGCCCGTATTGGTGGTGCTGAATAGCTATCGGGATTCCGTCTTTAATGCCGTGGTGTCCAAGATCAATCCCATCATGAATGTGCAAAGCAAAACCTTTACCGTAGAAGCGGAGTTTACCCGCCCACCGAGCGTACTGTACCCCAATATTTCCTTTGAAGCCAATGTGGTGATTAGCACCAAAGAAGACGCCTTGCTGGTACCGAGAAATTACGTACTAAACGATTCTATCGTAGTAAACGAGGCCGGAAAACGGCTAATCGTAAAAACAGGTTTGAAAGACTACCAAATGGTGGAAATCCGCTCCGGAATCGATGCGAATGAAGCACTTATACTCCCCGGGCAATGAAAATCAATCTCATTACACGGATTTCAGTGGCGTTGCTCACTGCCAGGCTAAAGCAAACGATAATCGCTGCCTTTGGGGTCACCTTCAGCATTACGATGTTCATCACCTTGCTGAGTTTTATGGCGGGTTTGAATGACCTGCTCGACAATCTGATCTTAAACCGTACGCCCCACATAAGACTCTATAACGAAATCCTGCCTTCCCCGATTCAACCCATTAACCGGTCAACGGCCTACCCGGGAGCTTACCATTTTGTGAAGCATATAAAACCCAAAAATGAACTGCCGGAGATTCGAAATAGCGAAGCCATCATCAAAGCCCTGGAAAACGACCCGAATGTGCGGGGGGTCGCCCCCAAAAACACCGTTGCCGTTTTTTACAACGTGGGCGCAATTAATTTAACCGGGGTCATCAATGGGATTGATGTAGATGCAGAAAACAGGCTTTTCATTTTCCAGGATTATGTGGTGGAAGGCAAAACCCAGGATTTAAAAAACACCCCCAACAGTATCATTCTGGGCATCGGGGTTGCAAAAAAGATGCTCGTTCGGATTGGTGACAACATTCAAATCACGACCAGCGATGGCACCCGCTTCCCTTTAAAAGTCGTTGGCTTTTTTCAGTCCGGAATTGAAGAGCTCGACAAAGTGCAAAGCTATGCCACCCTCGCCACCACCCAGAAGATACTCGGAAAACCGGTGAGTTATGTAACGGATATTCAGATCAAGTTGCACGACATCACCCTGGCGCCAGCCCTTGCCCGAAGGTACCATACCCGCTTCGGTACAGAAGCCATCGATATTCAAACCGCTAATGCTCAGTTTGAAACCGGCAGCTCGGTACGGACACTGATTTCTTATGCCGTGGGGATTACCCTGCTCATTGTTGCCGGGTTTGGGATTTACAACATCCTGAACATGATGATCTATGAAAAAATGGACTCCATTGCGATTCTGAAAGCAACGGGGTTTTCCGGTAAGGATGTCAATGCCATATTCATTACCATTGCCCTGACCATTGGCCTGGTTGGCGGTGCGCTTGGACTGATCTTTGGATTAGGGCTCTCCGCTTTGATTGGAGAAATCCCCTTTGACACGCCTTCCTTGCCGACCGTAAAAACGTACCCCATCAGCTACAACCCCAAATTCTATATAATTGGCGCTGTTTTTTCGATCATTACCACCTACCTGGCAGGGTACTTCCCTTCTAAAAAAGCCAGCAGGGTAGATCCGGTAGATATCATCCGGGGAAAATAATGGCTAAACATGTTTGGATTAGAAAGAAAGGTGAATGTTATTTTTTAAGCGTCTTGAATATGGAAAAAAAAGTCATAGAAGCCATCGGTATCTCCAAATCATTTCACGACCCGATTACCGTGAAGGTGCTAACCGATGTGAGCTTTGCGATCCACGCAGGCGAGTTTGTTTCGGTTGTCGGCAAGTCCGGTTGTGGCAAATCCACCCTGCTCTACATCCTATCTACTATGGATACGAGCTACGAAGGAGAGTTGCTGCTGGACGGTGTCAGTATGAAAAATAAAAAGGACGCTGAATTAGCCAGGGTCCGGAATGAAAAAATCGGTTTCGTATTTCAATTTCACTACCTGCTCAACGAATTCAACAACCTCCACAACGTCATGCTGCCAGGGCTCAAGTACGAAAAGCTCACGCCCAAAGAAGTAGAACATCATGCCTATGAGAAACTAAAAATCCTGGGCATAGAAAAAGAAGCACTAAAGTACCCCAACCAACTTAGTGGTGGCCAAAAACAGCGCGTGGCCATTGCCAGAGCACTTATTAATGACCCCCTGATCATCATGGGAGATGAGCCTACCGGCAACCTGGACAAAAAAAACAGTGACGTGGTATTCCATATTTTCAAGGAACTGGCAGAAGAATACCAGCAGTCTTTACTGATCGTGACCCACGATCTGGATTTTGCGGCCAACACGCAAAGAACCATCACCATGGAGGACGGGAGAATCCAAAAAGGCCCGACCAACAACTTAACAGCCTGATGGAATAGATTATACCTCTGCCAATGAGCACCTCACTCCAGGGCATCACTCCGATTATCGTATCCTTGCCCGCTAAGCAGAAAAGTTATCATTTGCCAAACATACCCACAACATGCCGCAACAGAAAAAAGCTTAAAGACAGTTTCCCCCAACAGCCCCGCCCTGACAGGCACCACCACGCTGCGCTTGAGACCGTCCGCATGCGCTTTAAGGCCGAGTTTGCGCGCTTTTCAGACCTTGATGACCCGGACTTTGGTGACCTGCCCGGGGATACCTTTGGGGACGCAGACGCCCAATATCATCACCCGGCCTTCTAAGATGAATGATGATGAGGATATCCCGTTTTAGTTAAGATTGAGCAGCTGACAATAAAAACAGCCCCAAACCTGTCTTAGACTAAGTACAAAATGCCATCCCTGTTCAACTTAATGGTATAGCATCATGAATGTAAAACAAATCGCCTCAATCCTCTTCTCGTTACTGAATCCTTCAAAAAGAAATATCTTTTTCCCCGCAGCAGCTTTTGTTTTTTTATTGGGCTGCAACAAAACTGCTGATTTTGAGGATTTGGATCTTTTGACTCAGAAGGACTGGCACCTTACCTCAAGGGTGCAGGGTGGCACAGCCTTAACTGATGATTGTGATTTGGATGACGTATTAGTCTTCACGAATGCGACCGGTTTCGATTATAATTTCGGTGACCTAATCTGTGGTGACAGCAGCTTCGTCAAAGATGCTGACACTTGGAAAATCATAGATGACTTCACCGTATTAAGAATGAAATATAGGTTCAAGGGCAGTGGAAAAGGCACCATTATTGAGTATTGGAAAATACTCGAACTCAATGACACCTTACTCCTGGTAGAGGATGCATTAGCTGAGGGGAATGACCAGGTGCCTGAAATCCGAACTTATCAGCATTGATAAAAGCTGAGGGCTTTCCTTCAGATCGCTCTAAGAACATATCAGGCTAAAGCCCCTGTCCTCATGTCTATTCGCTACTTTATTCCCGGAATACTTTTCCTACTTGCAGGCTTCTCCGCCATTGGCCAAAGCCATCTGGCCCTGTCTGTGGTAGACGCAACATCTGGTGAACCGCTGGCCTTTGCCCACTGCTACCTGCAGGAGAGAGGGACTGGAACAGCTACTGACCTGGAAGGGAAAGCCCTGCTCCATTTTCCGAAAGGAGGCCCCACAAATGATCAGTTGACCATTACTTACGTAGGATACCGGGACACCACCCTAAAGGTGCAGCCTGCAGCACAGGAACTGCGCATTAGGCTACAACCAAAAGCCGTATTGCTGGAAGCCGCTGAAATCAAAGGGCAGGCAGAAAACCTAAGCGCTGAGGAGATCATCCGCAACGCCATCAAAGCCATTCGTAAAAATTACAGCCGGGACGCCGTCCGGCTCCATACGTTCTACCGGGAGTCCTTTTCAGAAGCCGGGCAACTCGCCACCGTTGACGAGGCCATAGCCGATATTTACTACACCCCCTACCCCCGGCGCTGGTTTACCAGGCGCTCGTTCCGGCATTACTACAATGGCGCTTATGAGGGACGAGCCGACAACCGCTTCGACAACCTGTTTGTGCTTTTTTCCAACCCCATGTATTTTAAGTATTACAATACGGTGAAGGATCAATGCAAAATCCTGGGCAGCAGGCTAAGCGACAACAACAGTACCGAAGGCCTACACCCGCATGTACAGGGAGGGCCTCTGGCGCTGCTTTCTCAGGACAAGGTGAAATACCGGTCTGACTTTATGGACCCCACCATGCACGGCAAATATGCCTACGCCAAATCGAGTGCGGTAATGCTCAACGGCCACTCCTGCTATACGATTACATTCAGGCCTTTACCCGGAGAGGACCCTATTTTCCAGGGCTGGCATCAGCGCGTGAAGGACCCCATTTTTTCCGGAACCCTTTATATCGACATCGAAAGCTTTGCCGTGGTCGCCATCCGCTGCCAGCTTTCTCCTTTGCCCCGGTTTGGCAACTACAAAAGATTCCACGTCTGGCAGGTTTTTCCGGACCGCAATACGCTCGCTATCGATTACGAGCAGCAAAATGGCCGGTGGTACCTGAAAAACATTAAGACAGAACAGTTCATCCGCCCCGGGCAGCCTACCTCCCGGAACTTGTCCTATGACTACCTGCTCACCCGGCAGTTATGGGTGCAGGGCGTTGAACCGAATGCGCCCCCTTTCGATGAGGCAGATGAGCAACTGCTGCACGATCAGCGCAATGCACGCCTGTCCACTTTTCCTTTTGAGTATAAAGACAAGCTTTGGAAAGCATTTGAACAAACCGGCCGCTACCCTAAGCTTACGGCCAGCGAAGTGCAGTCGCTGGAGCGGAAAGGGCCTCTGCATCAGCAGTGGGGCAGGTGGTTCGTTAAGGAAGCCATGTCCCCGCCTGCTGCTATAGCACAAGCCGGTACGCTTTTGCTGCCCAATGGCAGGATTGTTCCTGACCCCTATCGGTGGATGGAAAAGCGGGCCGGCCAAACCCAAGCCTACATCGATGCCGAAAACCGTCACTTTTTCAATGAGTACATCCCGTGGAAACGGCAGCAGTTTTCCGCTTTCCGCAAAATACTGATGACCCTGGAGCGCTGCGATACCAGTTCCAGCCCCCCTATGCAACCACATATCTACCAGGACAACCGGGGCTTATTCCTGACCGACAGCAGTGGGAGTGATCCCAGGATGCTCCTTAGCTTCGCTACTGACCTGCCTGATGGTAAAAGCTTACAGTCCTACCGGCCCAGCCCGGAGTATGGAAATATTGCTTTCACCCTGAGCAACGGTGACGCCTACGCCAACACCGGCAGGGTGAAAATACCGGCCTCCAATGAGGTGGACTCCCTTTCCGACCAGCTTTATGAGATGCAATGGCTCAGCGAAAATACTTTGGTTTACACCGTTGTGAATGCAAGCAAACGCGCCTATGCCTGCTATGCTTATCAGCCTCAGCAAAGAGACAGGCTACTCCTGTTTGAAGCGGTTGACCCTGAGTTTGAATTAGAATTATATGAAGTGCAGGGCACCGTGTTGCTCAGTTGTTTGAACAGTAATGGCAATGAGCTATTCAGGCTGGAAGAACATGCCGGCCGTGTAGAACTCAAGCGCCTGCACGGCACCGACTGGCACAGCACCGGCTTTTATTCCGATAAGGATGCCTACTACCTGGCAGCGAGGGATACCGCATTCCAATCCTGTATACTGAAAACAGATGGAAACACGGAGCAGGTACTCTGGACCGCCCCCGCTACCACCGCCCTTGACGAGGTGCGCGCGACAGCTGACTACCTTTTGGTCAAAGCAATCGACCGGGCTGTGGTCAAATTGTATTTATTTTCCAAAAGCGGAACACTACAGGATAGCCTCTCTCTTCCGGAACTGCATGGCTCCGTACAGTTAGGTGAAGTTACAGACTATGCTTCCAATACCTGCCAATTTTATTTTGACTCGCCCAATCAGCCCTTCACTCAGTACACCATCAACCTGGCGACCCGGCAGCTCACTGAAAAACCGATTGACTGCCTGCGCAATCCATCAGAAGCCTCTTATAAAACCACCCTGTATGAAGTCCCAACCGAGGATGGCGAGTGGGTCCCGCTGCGGCTCAGCTACCGGAGCGATTTCAAAAACCTGAAAACAACCAAAGGCGTGCTGCTATCCGTATACGGTGCCTATGGCGCCTTCAGCGAAGCCAACTTTGACGAGTACGAGCGCCTGCTGATGGACGAGGGCTATGTAGTGGCTCAGGCCAGCGTGAGGGGCAGCCGTGCCAAAGGCTGGCAGTGGTACCGGGCAGGCCGGGGGGCTGATAAAACCACAGGTATCTCAGACTACCTGGATTGCGCAGCTTACGTGCGGCAAAAACTGCAGCTTCCTAAAACTTTCGCCTACGGGCAGAGCGCCGGAGGTCTCATCGTTGCGGCCGCCCTTAACGAGAACCCTCAGCTGTTTGACGCAGTGATTCTGGACTATCCCTTTCTTGATGCCCTTGGCGTTTCTCTCGACAGCCTCCTGCCGCTCACCAGCCTGGAGTATCCGGAATGGGGCTACCCCAACCGGCCGGCAGACCTTCAGGCACTACTGGCCTACTCGCCTTACCAGAACATCAAAGCGCAGGCTTATCCGCCTATTCTGATGCTTGGAGGCCTGTATGACTTGCAAACGCCCTATTGGCAAATCATGAAGGCGGCTGCCCGGTATCGCGCGCTTCAGACCAACGACGCTCCGGTACTCTTGCACCTGGGCAGGAACTACCACCCGGGCAGCATCCCCTACCGGACGCGGATCCGGGAGATGACTTATCAGTATTTGTTTCTTGAGCATGTCACGATAAAATAAGCCTGAAACTACTCACAAGCAGTCTTCATGTGAAATTACAACTCCACCGCTTCCCATTCCACAATACGCCGCTCGGCTGAAGAGAAGTTGATGCCTACGGCAATTTTTAACCCGGGTGCGTCTGTGTAAGGGTCGAGGTATCCTTTATCGTGAATCTGCTGAAGCGCTTCCCCTGCACTTTTATCGAGTTTGAACTCAAGCGCGTAGATGCGATCAGGCGTTTGCACCAGCGCATCGCAGCGGCCGCGGGAAGAGTGTACTTCTGAGCGAATGTAGGTCCCCAGCAAGGAGAAAATCAAAGCCACTACAGCGTGGTAAAAATGCTCCGTTTGCCCTTTCCAATGATCGTAAGGAATTTCCGCAAAGGCGGCATTAATAATCTGAAAAGCTTCCTCTAAATCGCCTGAGCGCATCGCCTCACGCAACCGCAAGACCTTTGGCACCGGATTCTCTGAAGGATAATCGAGGTACTCTTTCAAGAGGACTTCCTGAAGGGAATGCCGGACTTCCTGGTTTGGGTAATCCAGGGTATAGACCAAATCTTCAGGTTCGTAATGCTTTATGGTCAGGTATCCTGTTTGAAAAAGAATCGGAATGGGCTGTAAATTACGAAGGTCGAAACTGTTGAGGTCGTGCTGTGTGGCCAGCGTATCCCGCATATTGAAATAGCTGCGCTTCTTCATTTCTTTTACGAGAAAGGTCGGTGTACCCGTCTCGAACCAAAAATTCCGATACTCTCCCCCACCCCGGAAAAAACTCAGGATGGAGAAGGGGTTGTACACTTTCTCTGTGCCGCCCCAGGAATAGCCATTGTACCACCGCCGGACCTCCTTCTTATCCACGGTTTTCAAAGGCTCAGCAAAATAGTGCTCCAGCTCTTCCTGCGTAATGCCAAGCAAGGTGCGGGCCGGGGCTACGAGTGAAAGGTTGTACAGGTTGTTGAGGTCAGAAAAGATGCTGACTTTACTGAAAGCCGAAACGCCGGTTATGAAAACGAGCTCCAAGTAAGGGTCGCTGTCCTTTAAAACCGAATAAAACCATTTCAGTGTATCCCGGTTAGCTTCTGCCTTTTCAGGTTGGTCAAGATAGTCAATGATGGGCTTGTCGTACTCGTCGATAAGTAGTACCACTTTCTTACCAAAGCGATGATGCGCCTTTTGAATGAGGTCCTGAAGAGGGTGTGCCAATTCACGATTATCCAATTCAATCCCCATGCTTTCGGCAGCTTTCTCCACGCCGTTCTGAATGGCTGCTTTGAGCTCGTTATCTTTATAGTTGAAGGAAGCAAATCGCAACCAAATGACGGGCCGGTACTCCCCTTCCCAGTCCCAGTGATTTTCAATCCAAAGCCCCTGAAATAGCTCCTTGCTGCCTTTGCACAGCTCATGTATGGTAGAAAGCAGCAGGCTTTTGCCAAAGCGGCGGGGTCTAGATAGGAAAAAGTATTTTCCCCCTGTGATAATCCTATGAAGATGCTTAGTCTTATCCACATAAACATAGCCGCCTTCCCGCAGCTCCCGAAAATCCTGTATGCCAATTGGATACTTCATACCTCCAAAGATAGGAAATTAGTACTGCTATGGCCTATTGCCTACCCTCCAACCCAGCACAAAATTCTATCTGTTTTTCGGTTGCTACCGGATCACAGAGGGCTGGCTTACAGGCATCGGACTTTATGGTTATTTTTAATAAAAAACCGATCTGATGAAAAGATCACTAACGACGCCGCTTAAGCTAGTCTTACTCTATCTTGTAGCCACCAACCACACTACCGCACAAGTCACTATCACCGGGCAATTGCCGAAGGACTATCCATATGAACAGCTCCTGTATACTGATGCAGGGGAATTAGAGTTGCCCCGGGATTACGATACGCTTTCGTTGGAGGCACAGTCCTTTAAACTCAGCATACCCGCTGACAAGATACGAGCCGTAACCATAGGGCTGCCGCAGGAATACACCGCCCAAACGGTTCAGTATCACACGTTCTATATTCAGCCGGGTGATCAGCTTCAACTCGATTTTCAGTATGCCTCCGGTACCCGGGAGCTTGTAATGCAGGTCCAGGGCCCTAATGCAGCCGGCTACGAAGCCTGGGCGGCCTTCAACCGGCAGTACTCCCCTCCGATCCGGTATTTGCAGCCGTTTTATGACCTTCAACCTACACTTCCAAATCTGCCAGATACCATCATTGCTAAAATTGAATCCATCCTTCACCCTTATGACAGTTTGCTGCGTACAGGTGAGATCGATACCGCTTTTCACGCAATTGTGAGCGCCCACTTCCGGGAGCAAATCTGCCAAAGCCTGATTAACAGGCTTTACCATGGCCGGTGGGGGGCGTCTGATGAGGCGCTTACTCCGCAACAAAAAATCAAACTTGCCGAACAGCTCAACCACTACGGAAGGCCCGCAGAAGCTTCCCCTTTTCGGGATGCGACTTTCGCGTTTCGCCGTATCGACTGGCTTCGCTACGAACGGCTCCGGGCACTGAGGGCTGAACAATATGGAGATCTGCCAGATACCACTGTGGAAGTAAATGGGCAGCACTTTTACATTCCTGCGAAATATGCGTCTGCTCTTTTGGAATCCAATGATACGTTGCGCGAGTTTTTGCTGGCCCGCTACCTGCATTTTTCCTACTCCTCGCTGATTGGCCCGGAATTTGACCGTACACGGGAGCCTGTGTTGGCTTACTTCAAGACTATCTACCCGTCGAGCCGCTACTTGCAGCCCTTATCTGCTGCCCGCAATAAGAACCCGGTTCGCTACGCCGAAATCGTTCAGGAATCAGAACCCCAACCGCCTCCGCCCCACGATCAGCCCTGGCGCACAGGTATCATAGACGATATTGGCAGGATGAATGATTTCACTTTTGCAAGTCAGGGTGTCGACCTGAAACTGGGCAAGTACTACATCGACCTCTGGGCCACCTGGTGCCAGCCTTGTCTGCAAGGTTTTGCCAATAACAAAGCTGCCGATAGCCTGCTCAATGCCAACGGGTACAACCGATTGTACATTTCAATTGATGATCCGGATTATCATTATCTGCGATGGGTGGAAACAATTGAACGCTATCAGCTCAATGGGCGTCATGTGCTGGCGGGTAAAGTACTGCGAAAATGGATTGCTGAACAGTTCTTTGGTGGAGGGCCGGTTGTGCTCCCCCGGCACCTGCTGCTGATCGATGGGCAGGTTGTGGAGCCCTATGCCCCTGGGCCAACAGATTTAAAAGCGCTGGAGGAGAAGCTGAAAGGGGGCTAAAATTGCAGTAGAAAGAGACACTAGAGCTGACCAGTTCCAACCAACATACCAATTTGGATGGAATCATAATTCATCGATAAACAAACAATTAATTTCATTAATTTTTTTCCATTTTAGATCATTCGTTAAAACTTTATCGCAGTCTTCTTCTATAGCAACACCCAATTGAATCGCATCCATTCCTTTCAAAAATTTATACCGTGCTCGCAATTCGTATGCCTTTTGAGCGTGCGTCTTTTTTACAGCCAGCATTTCCACACCTGACTTTTCTAAAAACCTATCAAATTTACCTACTAATTCAAGCTTTCCTTCACTACATGGTTTCACCCCAAACTCAGAATACGTAATAACGCTAGTTAGCATTTCACTGCCATTCGTATATGAATCTGAGAAGAATCGGGCTATTCGACTTAAGTATTTAGGATTCCCCTCGATGAAATAAATGAATGGCGCGGTATCGATGAATATTTTCATACAAGCTATTGAGTTAATTATAAATCACTCTCGTTCCTCCCTAAGCCGATCCACAAATTCCTGAGCATCTGTTTTCCAAACTCCTTCTCCAATGCCTGCATACTCAGCAAGTATCGCATCTATTTTCTTTTTCCGGTCTAACCTGCTGAGCACTTCCTCCAATACTTGCTCTAGTTCGCTGTGCCCTAGTTGGCTAATTTCCTCAATTATAGTCTGTACTTTGGTCATATCTTTCAGGTTTAAGCTCTGTTAAATATACAGTAAATTTCTTCAACTTGTTCCAGTTTAGCCAATTGGGGCATCTTTAGATTTACAGCTCCGAGCAGCTCGTAAAGACAGGTGATGGCAAGAATATTGGATACTAAATTAAAACCAAGCTATAACAAAGGCTGTATTGGATATCCGGAAGATATTGACCCGGCAGTCGAACGACAATACACTATCCCCCCCAATTTCCGTACCTTTATCCTCCAAACAAAGCCAAGCTATCCGTATATGCCGCCACCCAAAAAGTACGACCGCAACCGCAAGAAGCACAACCGGCCATTTTCCAAAAAACCGGGCCCTCCTAAGCCACCTAAGCCCGGCCCGCTACACGAAAAGCCGGAGGTGGAAGGCATGCGCCTGAACAAATACGTGGCGCATTGTGGCGTCTGCTCCCGACGGCAGGCGGCCGACTATGTCAAAAACGGGCAGGTGACCGTCAACGGGCAGGTGGAGCGCGCACCGGGCTATCAGGTGCAGGAAGGGGATGAAATCCGCTTCAAAGGGGAACTGATCCAACCGGAAGAACGCAAAGTATACCTACTGCTCAATAAGCCCCGGGGCTACATTACCACTACGAATGATGACCGGGGACGCAAAACCGTACTCGACCTGGTTGGCGATAAGGTACCGGAACGCATTTTCCCGGTAGGCCGCCTCGACCGGGAAACGACCGGGCTGCTGCTGCTGACCAACGATGGCGACCTGGCTAAAAAACTGGCCCACCCCAGCCACGAGATTAAGAAATTCTACCAGGTGACCCTCGATAAAAATGTCACCCCGGAGCACCTCGAAGCCATCCGGCAGGGGCTCGAGCTGGAGGACGGCCCGACCCCGGTAGATGGCGTGGATTACCTGCGCGGCGGCAAAAAAAACGAAGTCGGCATCGAAATCCACATTGGGCGCAACCGGATTGTGCGCCGTATCTTTGAGCACCTGGGCTACGAGGTCAAACGGCTCGACCGGTCCTACTACGCCGGGCTCACCAAAAAAGACCTGCCCAGAGGCTTCTCCCGCCACCTCACCGAGCGGGAAATCATTATGCTAAAGCACTTCATCTGATATGTACAGCAAAGAAGAACAGCAATCGCTTTACAGCCTGTCGAAGGAATTCCTGAATGCCGGCAGTGCCCTGCACCAGCAATCACCGGATGAGCAAATCAATGAGCTCCGGCAATTGATTGTCTACCATGAATACCGGTACTACATCCTCAATGATCCGGTTTTGAGCGATTATGAATACGATCAGCTCTACAAGTTACTGGAAAAACTGGAAGCGGAGCACCCCGACCTGGTTACTCCGGACTCCCCCACGCAGCGCGTATCCAGCGATCTGATCGAGGACTTCCCTTCGGTGGAGCACCTCACGCCCATGCTCTCCCTGGCCAATTCCTACAATGAGGAAGACCTGGTGGAATTTGACAAGCAGATCAAGCGCTACGCCAATATTCCGGAAGAACAGGATATTGAGTACGCTGTGGAGCCCAAATTTGACGGGGGCAGCATCGCTGTGGTGTATGAGAATGACCAACTGGTGCGCGGCGCGACCCGGGGCAACGGGCAAATGGGCGAAGAAATGACCGCCAATGCCCGCGTGATCCGTTCGGTACCGCTGAAGGCCGCCTTTTCCAAATACGGTATTCAGAAAGCGGAGCTAAGGGGCGAGGTGCTCATCCGGAAGGACGTATTCGAAGAGCTCAACGCCACCCGCCAAAAGGAAGGGCTGACGCTGTTTGCCAATGCCCGGAACACCGCCACCGGTGCCCTGCGCATGAAGGACCCCAGGGAAGTCGCCCGGCGCGGGCTGGAAGCGTTCATTTACACCCTTGGATTTGCTACCGGCGAGCAGGGTGAAAGTGTGCTGAGCAATTTCAGTTCCCACAAAGAGAGCCTGGACATGCTGCATCAGCTGGGCTTCAAGGTGCCTGCGGAGGGTGAAGAGCGCAAGGTTTGCCAAAACATCAAAGAAGTCGTGGACTTTTGCCTGAAGTGGCAGGAAAAACGGGAAGACTACCCCTACGAAATCGACGGCATGGTGGTAAAAGTGAACGACCGGGAACTGCAAGAGCGGACCGGGTACACGAGCCATCACCCCCGTTGGTCCATCGCCTTCAAATTCAAAGCCAAGCAGGCGACCACCAAGCTGCTGAATGTGGAATACCAGGTGGGCAAGATCGGCTCCATCACCCCGGTAGCCAAACTAGAGCCTGTGCAGCTGGCGGGCGTGACCGTAGCCTCGGTTTCCCTGCACAACGAAGACTTCATCACGGGCAAAGACCTGCACCTCGGAGATACGGTACTGGTAGAGCGGGCCGGCGATGTCATCCCCTACATCGTCAAGGCAATGGACGAGCTCCGGGACGGGTCCGAAAAGCCCATCGAATTCCCGCGGACCTGCCCGGTGAATGATACGGATGAACCGGTGGAGCTGGTCCGGGCAGAGGGGGAAGCCGCATGGCGCTGCCCTACCTGTGTGTGCGGAGCGCAAAACCTGCAGCAAATTATCTTCCACGTCTCCAAAAACGCCATGGACATTGACGGCATGGGCAAGTCCATCATCGAGCGGTTTTACGAGCTCGGCTGGCTGCGCACGATTGCCGATGTCTATCGCCTGGATTATGACCAAATTGCCCAACTGGAAGGCTTCGGGCAAAAGTCAGCCGACAACCTAAAAGCCTCCATTGAAAAGGCCAAACAAAACCCCATTCACCGGTTGCTGCACAGCCTCGCCATTCACCACCTGGGGCGCAAGGTCTCTAAAATTATCGCAGCGGAGATTAAGCATGTGCTGGATCTGCGGGAATGGACCACTGAGGATTTCACCAATATCAAGGATGTCGGGCCGGTAGTCGCGGAGAACATTGCCCACTACTTCCACGACGAGCACAACATCAAAATGCTGGAGGAGATGGAAGCCCTTGGTGTCAACCTGCAGCAAACCGAGGATGATATCCCAAAAGCGGCTTCCGGTGACGGGCCCTTTGTGGGTAAAACCATTCTCTTTACCGGCTCCCTGCAAACGATGAGCCGTAAGGAAGCGCAGGCCAAAGCGGAAGCAGCCGGTGCCAAAAACATCAGCGCCGTAAGTGGCAGCCTGGATGTGCTGGTGGTGGGTGAGAAAGCCGGCTCCAAGCTCAAGAAGGCGCAGGCGCTGGGCACTGTTCAGATTCTGACAGAATCAGAATTTCTAGAACAGCTCGCGTAATTTATGTAATTTCATTCCGCAGGGCGTTTCCTGCACCGATTATAACAAAAAAACGAAAAACTATGGGTTTAATCTACACCTTGATCATTGGGCTCATCGCCGGGGCACTTGCCAAAATGATTACGCCGCAAGATGAGAAGGGCGGCTGGATTTCTTCTATCGTGATTGGTATCATTGGCTCCTTTGTCGGCCACTTTTTAGGGGGGCTTCTCGGTATTCAAAGCACCCACTTTATCGGCAGAATCCTGATTGCTACGGGCGGTGCTGTTCTCGTGCTGTTCATTTACCACCGTTACTTAGCGAAGGAGTTGAACCTGCCGATCTGAGACAACGGTAGGTTTAGACCAAGAATTGCCTGCGGACTGTTGCAGTCCTTAAACATTTATTGCACATCATTCATGATACCAAGCGCTTTGAACAGCATCAATGTGAAGGTCGCCCTAAGTCTGATGAGCCTGGGGCTATCCTTGTTTTGGGCGGTCAGAGCAGAGGGGCAAACCTACCATTTTAAACAATACACAGCTAATGATGGCCTGCCCACCAATGCCGTATACGGAGGCATTCAGGACCGGGAGGGCTTCATCTGGTTTTATACCGAACACGGCATCAGTCGTTTTGACGGGCGGGAATTTCGCAATTATACGGTGAAAAACGGGTTGCCCGTGAATGATGTCTGGCACCTCGCTGAGGACAGTCAGGGGCGTATATGGCTGAATACTTTTGGGACAAAGCTTGTTGCTGTAGAGGGCGATAGCGTTAAAACCTACTACGAAAGTACGGACCCTCGTTTCCGACGTTTTGAACTTATAATAAATGAGCATGACCTGACCATTTACGAAAGAGGTACCGAACAACTGCTCATTCCGGATGGTCAGGGAGGCGTACAGCAACTGCCAGTGCCTGAAATACTGGACAGTATTCCGGACTATCTGGTGCTGCCCTGTTCCCGGGACACTTTTTTGCAGTTTCATAAATCGTTATCTCAAATCACCCTGGTTGCCAATAATGGCTTTCGGGAGAGCTATCTCCTGGATAAGCAGGACGCTGCCACCTGGAGCCGACTGAGCTATGACCACCAGCAGAGCCGTACCTGCTGGAACAAACAACTTTTTATCTGGTCTCATCAGGACAGCCTCCTGCACTATTTTTCCCTGCAGACCGGAAGACTACAGCACTTCAACCTCAAACAGGTTTTTGGCCAGGCCCCTCATCTGCTAAGGTATCAGCAACTAAATGGGCAACTCCAGATTCAGACGAATCTGGGGCTCTTCATCCTGGACGACCAACTGAAAGGCGTAGATACGCTAAGGTTCCAATTAACTGCGGACAGTGATATACACCGCTCTTTCCGTGACCGGGAGGGCAACTACTGGGTGTGTACAAAGGACCGCGGCGTCCTCTTTCTCACGGCCCGTCAGCGGAATGCCAAGCTATTCACAATTGAAGACCAGTATAAAATTGGCATCACTCACATCCGAAAATCTGGTGATGGCACTATTGTAGCCGGCACCCGTAAAGGGGCCCTGCTAAGACTAAACCCGAAGGAGGAATTTCAGCTGCTGCTACCAGAACTAAAAGGGCAGCTCAACGATAGCCGGAATGTCAACGCTATTTGCTTTCGGGACGATCGGCATTTGTGGGTTGCGCGCCCGGTTTTACCGTTGGAATATATCAAACTCAATGGCCCGCAAACCATCGCGCAGCCTGTAGAGTACGAAAAGCTCCCCCTGGAGGACCATGGCATACCTCATTATTTTGACACTCCTGCAAGGAAGCGCGCTCTGGGGCTGAGTGTCAAAGACCTCGCCTGGCATGCCCCTTCCCAAAGGCTTTGTGTTGCCCGGGGCACCCATCCCTACATCCTCCACTTCGAAGGGAAGGACAGGCCACAGCGGCTGGAACTCCTGACCAGCAAACGGACTTATGCCTGCACTTTTTCACCGGATGGCAAACTCTGGCTTGGCCACATTGACGGCCTGGCCACTCACACCGCAGAGGAGGGGTATCAGCCCGTTATGGCTCCTGAAATGATTCAGGGGCTTTACATACAGGAACTCGCCTATGACCCCAGCCATGAAACCTTATGGATAGGCTCTGATGGGGGTGGGATCATTGCGCTGTACAAAGATACCGCCTTCACCGTCAAAGGCACAGAGGGCCTAAGCATCAATGACCTTCATCTGGAAGATAAGACCCTCCTGGCCGCTACCAATCAGGGGGCTCAACTCATTAGGATCAATCCGGATGTCATCAGTTCACAGGTCGTAAAGGCCTACGGCATCGGGGAAGGGCTGCCTTCTGTGGAGACTCAGGCCATCGCCTCAGACAGCGGGGCCATTTATGTTGGCAGTGCGATGGGGCTCGCGAAAATTTCAAAGCAGGAAGCCTACTTCAATTACCGGCATCCGCAGCTCTATTTCTCAGGAATAGAGGTAGACGAAGTGCCGCTCCCTCCGGATACCAGCTATACGATGCAGGGCGTGCCTTATCAGCTTTCGTTTTCCTTTGTAGGGTTGTCTTTTAAAAGCCTGGGCGATATCCGCTATTTTTATCAGCTTAAAGGCGTGGACGAGCAGGTCATGCAAACCTCTGAACGGCAGGTCCGGTATACCAATCTTTCGCCTGGCAAGTATACCTTCACGGTGCTGGCCGAAGACAACAACCAGCAGCGCAGTGAGATTCACACCGTCGATATTACGATCCATTCTAATCTTTGGCAGCAGTTTATGCCTTTGATTATCGCTATGATGGCCGTAGCTTTTATCCTGTGGCTGCTTTACCGATGGCGGTTGCATCGGCACCGGCAGCAGGCCGAACAGGAGAATGCCATCAACCGTCAGTTCGCAGAACTTGAATTACAGGCGCTGCAGGCGCAAATGAACCCACACTTTGTGTTCAACTCCCTGAGCGCGATACAGTATTTCATTGCGGCCAATGAGAAACAGCGGGCCGACAACTACCTTTCCAAATTTGCGATGCTCATGCGGCAGTTTTTGGAGTCTTCCAAAACCCGCTACCTCAACCTGCATCAGGAGTTGCACCTAATCCGGCTTTACATTGAGCTCGAACAGATGCGGTTCCCCAACCGGTTTGAGGCAGAAGTTACGGTAGCGCCGGATATCAATCCCTATACGACCTTAATCCCTACCATGCTGCTGCAGCCTTTTGTGGAGAATGCCATCAACCACGGTTTGTTCCATAAGATGGCAGAGGGCAGGTTGAGCCTTAACATTGCAAAGGATAAGAACCAGGCGTTGATTTGTACGTTAGAAGATAATGGGGTAGGGCGCGCCGCAGCCAAAGGCATTCAGCAAAAAGCGGGTAAAGCTTACCGCTCACGCGCTATGCAAATTACGAACGAGCGCCTGCATGCCCTGCGGGTCATTGAAGGTTATGATGTGAGTATAAAGGTAACTGACCTGGAAAACGAGGATGGCTCTTCAGCAGGGACCCGGGTCAGGATCACCGTACCGGAAATTGAGTAGTTACCCTATGATTAAAGCCATAATCATTGAAGACGAAGCCCACGCGAGGCTTACGCTTAAAAGTAAACTGGAAGAGTTCTGCCCGGAGGTACATTTGCTCGGCATGGCAGACAACCCTAAGGAAGGCCGGATGCTCATCCAAACCCTAAAGCCAGAACTGGTCTTTTTGGACGTGGCCATGCCCGGTGAAAGCGGCTTTGACATGCTCAGCCAGCTCGACAACCTTGATTTCGAGATTATTTTTGTCACCGGCTTTGATAATTTCGCTATCGATGCGATTAACCTGTGCGCTATCGGCTACATCCTAAAGCCTATTCAAACCAGTGTTTTAGTTAAGACCGTACACCACGCAGCGCAACGCATCCGCCAAAAGCGAGACTACCAAAGAAATCAGGAGCTCATCCGGAACCTCCAAAAACCGGGCAGTACTTCCAACCGTATCGGCATCCCTACTGAGGAAGGGCTGGAATTCATCCCAACTTCTGACATCATCCGGTGCGAGGGGCAAAAAAAGCTCACCAAATTATTTCTCACGCCCGGCCAGGCTATGGTCAGCTCCTATAATATTGGAGAATTTGTCCGGTTGCTTGAGCCCTATGGCTTCTTCCAGACCCACCGCTCCCACCTCATCAATCTTAACCGCATTCTCCGTTACAACCGGGAAGGGCAGGTCACGATGGAAGACCAGTCTCAGGTCCCGGTTTCTAAGCGCAGGAGAGGAGAATTCCTTCAGCAGCTCACCCGCTTGTAGGCATTATAAGCCCTCTTATTCCGATAAAGTGCCCGCTTGTCAGATGTGGGGTGCAAACCCGGCCATTTACAGCTACCTTTGAAAAAGAGGCTTCGCATGCAGATACCCACCTTCTGCAGGGAGCCACCTAAAAACCCTACCTCATTTCTCCTCTTCTTTTAGTCTCCGGACTCATCGATTAGGGAAGTTTTTTACTCAGTTTGATATTGTTGTCTGCAAGTGCAGACTAATACGCTCTCTTAGCCTAGCCGGGAGAGCCATCTGCAAACGATGGCTCTTTTTTCTTATTCCATACACACAAATCTGATTTGAGGCGTTATGATAGGTAAATGCTCAATCATGAATGTTTCTCCGCTTCTATTACTGTTCTGCTTATTCACACTTTTGACCGGTGTGGCCTGCAATTGCCCGCCCGATGAGGAAATCGGACAGCTTGGCCTAAGTGAAGCCGGCCGGAATTTCCTGCCCTATGATGGTACCGAAACGCTGCGCTTTGTGAATGGCAGCGGGCAAGCCATGGCTTTTTCTGCACCCCGGGGTGAGGAAGCCGGGCAGGACCAGCTCTGTGTCAATATCATTTGCACCGAGGCGCGCTTCAACAGCCCCTCCAGTTGCGAGTACTACCTAACAGATAACTTGCGCTATATTTTTGTCTCTGATGATAAGGAACGCCTGCTTGATCTTGCGGTATTCACCGGGCTTTACGAATGGGAAACGGAGCATTTCTTTGATGCGCTCCAGGTATCTTTTTCTTCCGGCACCCCTTCTATTCAGGCCGGACAGGTAATTGAGCAGCGCTTTGACGGCACACTGACCCCGGAAGAAACCAGCATCACAAACCTGATGCAGAAGCGGGAGTCTGTTGAGCTCAATGGCACCGTCTTTACCGATGTGTGGAGCTTCGAGCAGGACAACCTCGGCTTTTACCTGCAACCGGGCAAGGGCGTGATTGCCCTTAAAGAAAATAGCCAGGTTTGGGTTTTAGAAGAGTAATGCTTTTCTTGAGTAGATAAGCATCTATGATCAACAATGAAGTATCCGCTTTTCTACCTCTGCCTCCTGCTGCTCCCCCTATGCCTGCACAGCGCGCAACTGCCTGCAGGGTTTGTGGAACAACAAATAGCCACCGGGCTTGACCCCACTACCTTTGCCGTTGCTCCCGACGGGCGGGTTTTTATCGCCGAAAAATCGGGGCGCATCCGTATTGCAGAGGATGACACGCTGCTGCCGGACCCCTTTTTGAGCATTGATGCAGACAACTACAACGAACGCGGGCTGAGCGGGCTCGTACTCGACCCTGACTTTGAAACCAACAACTATTTCTACGTTTTCTACACCGTGCCCGGCGGCAACTACAACCGCATTAGCCGCTTCACCGCCAATGGCAATCACGCCCTGCCCAACAGTGAAATCATTCTCTTTGAACTGGCTCCCCTTAATGGCACCATACACAACGGCGGGGCGATGGTCTTTGGCAACGATGGCAAGCTCTACATCGCAGTAGGCGATGGCGCCAACCCACAAAGCGGGCAGGACCTGAACACCACCCTGGGAAAAATCCTGCGCATCAATCCGGATGGGAGCATACCGGAAGACAATCCATTCTACAACGAGCTCAGTGGGCAACAGCGGGCCATTTATGCTTATGGCTTCCGCAACCCATTCACGATGGCCATTGACCCTTTGACAGGCACGATTATGGCCAACGATGTGGGCAGCAACAACTTTGAGGAAGTAAATACCATAGTAGCCGGTGGCAATTACGGATGGGCACAACAGGAAGGCCCGGGCACGCCTCCTTTCCCCGACAACTATACCGCTCCGGTCCATGCCTATGACCACGGAGTGGGGTGTGCGGTTATTGGCGCTGCTTTTTACCGCCCGGCACTGCAACAGTTCCCGCCTGAGTACACCGGCCGGTACTTTTTCGCTGACTACTGTGCAGGCACGATCTGGACCATGGACCCTGCGACCGGCACCGTTTATGCCCCATTTGCCACCAATATTGAGCGCCCTATTGCCCTGCACACAGCCCCCGATGGCAGCCTGTACTACATTGAGCGGCGGGGACTTGGCGGGGGGTCGGAAATCGATAATACCAGTACCGCCAACGGCGTACTTTGGAAAATATCCTACACGGGCAGCGGCGCACCTTTCGTGGCGGTGCAGCCCCAACCGGTACTACGGGTAGTGGGAGAAACGGCAAATTTTTCCTGCACCGCTTCAGGGGCCCCTACCCTCTCTTATCAGTGGCAGCGCGACGACGTTGATATCCCGGGAGCGACAGACTCCCTACTAACTTTGCCCGCCGTCACCCTCGCCGATGATGGCAGCGCTTACCGGTGCCGCATCAGCAATAGCGAAGGCGAAGTGTGGACAAGCGAAGCGCTGCTTTCGGTAACGGCCAATAACCGCCCGGTGCCTGAAATCACCCTGCCTGTTACTGGATTAACCTACCGGGCTGGCAATGTACTGGTTTTTGAAGGCACAGCAACCGACCCGGAGGATGGGCCCTTACCCCCTGAGCAACTTACCTGGCGCATAGACTTCCACCACGATGACCATACCCATCCGGGCTTATCTCCGCAAACAGGAGCGGGAGGCAGCTTCAATATTCCTGTCATAGGCGAAACTTCCCCCAACGTCTGGTACCGCATCCACCTGACCGCTACCGACGCGGAGGGGCTGTCTCAGTCCACCTATCAGGATGTCTTACCCGAAAAGCGCAACCTGGAACTGCTGACCGACCCACCGGGCTTACAACTCCGCCTTGACGGCCGCTCTTTGACGGCCCCTCAGACTGAAGAAGGCGTTGTTGGGGTCTTGAGGTCCCTGCAAGCCCCAGCCAGCCAGGTGATTGATAATGTGCTGTATACTTTCAACGGATGGGCCAATGCCGGTACAGGCCCGTTGCTATCCTTTGCCATGCCTGAAACTGACCAAACCTACCTCGCTTACTATGAGGAAGCCCCCCTGGGCACCGGGACAGGACTGACCGGTGCCTACTACAACAGCCCGGTGCCTGACTTCAGCGGCAACCCGGCATTCTGGCGTATTGATACCACCATACAATTTGACTGGGGCGATGGTTCTGCAGCACCGGCATTGCTCGGCACTGACTATTACAGCATTCAATGGACGGGGAGTATCGAAGTGCCTTTCTCCGAAACCTACACCTTTTATACCCATTCGGATGACGGGGCCAGGCTCTGGGTAAACGATCAGCTGATCATCGATCAATGGGTACCGCAGCCGCCTACGGAGGTGAGCGGGGAGCTTTACCTGCAGGCGGGGCAGCGCTATGCCATCCGGCTCGAATACTTTGAAGAAGGCGGTGGCGCGGTTTGTGAACTTCGCTGGAGCAGTTTGAGAACGCCCAAGGCTATCGTCCCAAAGTCACAGCTCTACCCCAACCTCCCTTCCTCCGGCACCGAAGCCCGGGCCACTGCGCATTATCAAATTCTGCCTCAGCCCGCCCGTGAATCAGCGACGCTTTGGATTAAAAACCAGGAAGACCAGCGCCTTTATGCCCGTCTGTACCACCTCAATGGCCAGGAAGTTTGGCGGGGGGTATTCCAGCATTTGCCTCCTGTCAGCCAGCATAGCCTACCGGTGGGCACCCTGCCATCGGGCTTGTACATTCTGCAACTACAGGGCCTGAATGGACAACGGAGCCTTAGGCTGTTGGTAGAATAACGAACATGGCTGCCGAATGGCCCGTTCCAAACCAAAAAGCATTTATGAGAAGAACAGCAACGTCCGTATGGAATGGAACCGGCACGAAAGGCAGTGGCCATTTATCCACACAAAGTGGCGTATTTGACCAGCAGCCCTATTCCTTCAAAACCCGCTTTGAAAATGAAGACGGCAAAAAGGGAACTAACCCCGAGGAGCTCATCGCCGCAGCCCACGCCGGGTGTTTCAATATGGCATTGGGCGTGCAACTGGAACAAGCTGGCTTTGAGCCGGAATCGCTCCATACACAGGCGGCCGTCCAACTGGAAAAACAAGGGGAAGGGTTCGCCATCACCAAAATCCACCTCACACTGAAAGGGAAAGTCCCTAAGATTTCCTCTGAGCAATTTCAGGAGCTTGCGAATGGCGCAAAAGCAAATTGCCCTGTTTCCCAGGCCCTCAATGCAGATATCTCGCTGGAGGCAGAGCTAATCGCCTGACCCAACTCACCCGGGGCCCGCTTCGTCCGGGCCTCCGGGGATTTTTGAAAGCAACCAGCTCCGCTCCGTGAGTGGCTCCATGGTTTCCACCTCCCTTTTTATTTTTTTTCTGCCGGTCATATTATAAGGGGGCAGCGCAATTAACTGCCGGACTACCCGGATAATATTCCCGTAATTTTCCCGGTGGTACTGGCTAAACTCCCGCCGGGCTACAAAACTGCGAAGCCGTTCCAAATGGGCTTCCAGCAGTTCATATTCACCCTGTTCGTAATAAATTTTCAACAGTAAGGTTCTGGCAATCAAATCATTGACCAGGTCCGTGATTTCCGTAGTCAGCAACAGATGCCGGGCCCGGTCATAGTCCTGCTCCGCGAAATGCAGCCTTGCCTGATTGAACTGACTGGCCGACTTCCGGTAAGCGTCCGGTAAGCGGCACGAATAATCGGCGATAAACGCCCGGACCGCTTCCAGGTAGCCCAGCCGTATCCCAACGGCCACGATGTTATTGAACGTAAACCTCGACAGCATCCCCCCATCAAACAGTACTTCCTGCGCCAGCCCATCCTGGTACAGGCGCCAGCTTTCCTCAGCGTAGAAAACATTACCGGTATTGATCTGCCGGATGCAAAAATTCAACGCCAGCATGTACAAGTCTTTTCGTTCTTCAGCAGTAAAGTGCTCCTGAAAGGCCTGCTGCAGCTCCCGGAATGCCAGGAAATGCTTCTCCTGCTCCGTACTTCCCAGAAACCTAAAGCAGTGGTAATAGAGCGCTATCGCCGGGTACTGCAAATACCCTCCTGCTTCAATTTGGCTGATCAGTGGCTCCAGCAACCCGTAGTTGTAGGATTTTTTAAAGACTGCCTCGTGAGAGCGTTGGGTGCAGGCATGCCGGAGTTTACGTGCCAGATAGTCCACATCGAGCGTATCGGCAATCTCCTGCAGTTGTAAAGGCTCCGTGCGGCGGTTATCGGCCTGATGCTCCAACTCGCTAACCTGGTACGTTAGTAAAGCCTGGTAATAGTCGGCATTGCGCAGGGGTTGCCGCTCCAACTGCTGTTTTTGCCGCCGCATTGTGCGCTGAAAGTGGCGGTCGAGGCGGCGTTGGCGGTACAGCCTGGCAAGTTGGCGGGTGCGGGGCAGCCCTGAAGCCCGGGCTTGTTCCATCAACAGGAAGTCTTCCAGTAAAGCGTGCAGGTCGCTCATGGCATTCCGGAGCTGCTGATTGTCGTAGCGCTGCCCGGGGAAGGCGTGCTTGTGCAATAATTCCAGTTCCGGCCAGGTTCTTTTTGTAGCTCTCCTTTCTACAAGATAGCTCAGCATCTGGTGTAATTCTTCCCGTTTTGTAGCGTAGCCTGAGCTCAAAAACCACTTTAATTTCCGGATTTCTCCGCTGGAAAGCGTTTCTAAAAGTTCATACAATTGATATTTTTCCATACTTAAATGCAGCTTTCGTTCCTACAATATAGAAATAATTGCATTGCAGCGGGGCGTTAAACCCTGCACATTTGTGAGGCAATCAATACAAAACTCATTCAACACAAAACTCATGAAGACCCAATATATCTACCTTTTGCTTTTCAGCTTCTTCACCCTGCAGCTCGCAGGGCAGGGCTGGCGACAAACCTATAATTTCCCAAGCAATTCCTATCGGGTATACAGCATTGCCCAACATCCTGACGGAGGCTACCTGGCCGCTACCTCTGCAGCGCTGTCTGGTTCCTTTAATGCCGCCATTCTAAAAACCACGGCAGAAGGCGATTCCGTTTGGCTGAAAAGTTATCCCGGAAATTATGGCATTTACATCTCCGAAAATACAGACGCCACCTTTTCCTTTGTCACCGATGAGTATGTCAATGTCATCGACACTGAGGGCGGGGTAGTTAGCACGGCTGCCATTCCGGAAACGGATAATTTTGATTTTCAATTCACAGCAAATCAGGCCGTCGCTTCTGCGGGCAATGGAGATTTGCTTTTAGGCGGGCACAGCAATACCGGGCACGCCATGCTTTGCAGGCTAACCCCGGCCGGGCAGGAAATCTGGATGCGTACCTTCCCCCACCCCAACGAGGAGGAAGTACATGCTATCGCGGAAGATGAAGCAGGCAACATTTACCTGGGGCTTCAAAGCACCCCTCCCGGCGAGCAGTTCTCTACCCGGATCGTTCTGAAAATGGATCCGGACGGCAATACCCTATGGCGCACCGAGCTGCCTAATGATGGCAATGCCAGTGATATCCCGGATGGTATTGCGGTCGTAAATGGTACTGAAGGCATCCTTATTGTGGGTGCCGGATTGCCACAAATTTCAAGACTAAGTACCGATGGAGACCTGCTTTGGAGTAATGCCCTTTCTTCTGGTTACTCCCCATCCTCAATCGTTGAAGATCAGGAAGGTCATTTCGCCATCACTGGAGTACTGGTATCTAACGGCTTCTATGCGAACGATGCGTTTCTAATCAATATAGACGAAAACGGCAATCACAACTGGCAGCAAATTTACCCCCGCCTAGACTTTGAAGGCGGAAACGAGTTATTGCCCACTCAGGATGGAGGATTTCTGATTGGAGGAGGCATTACTGCACGGGACTTCTCATCTGGCAGTATGCTACTAATGAAAACCGATGCCTTCGGCAATCTATTCACAAACATGGTCAGCGGGCAGGTCTTCCTGGACCTCAACAACAACTGCCAAAAGGATCCTACCGAGCCGCTATTGCCCAATACCGGGCTCACCCTGACTAAACCAGGCTTTGAAAGCATTGCCATCACGGATACGGACGGGCAGTTCAGCATGCAGGCGGACACCGGCACCTTTAGCCTGACGGCCTTCTTCAACTCGCCCTACTACACCTCAGAATGCCCTGCGGATGTGCCCCCGTTCACCGGCTTTTTTGATACGCTTTCCATTGATGTGGCAGCCACACCGGTCGTCTACTGCCCGCTGCTGCAAGTCAATCTGAGTACCCCCTTCCTGCGCCGCTGCTTTTCCAATATCTATACCGTGGATTACTGCAATATAGGCACGGCATCCGCAGGCAATGTGCATGTGGAAATCACCCTAGACCCTTTCCTGGAGCTACAGGAAGCCTCCATCCCTTTTGAGGAGTTGAGCCCGGGGCGGTATAAATTTGATGTGGAAGACCTCGATATCGGGCAGTGTGGGCGTTTCAATATAACCGTTTTAGTCAGTTGCGAAGCTGAGCTCGGGCAAAGCCACTGCACCGAAGCCCACATCTTTCCCGATGAGCTGTGCCTGCCACCTGTGCCCGGTTACTCCGGGGCCTTTCTGGAACTGGAGGCCCTCTGCCTGGACACCACTGCCTTTTTCCGGATTCAGAATACCGGCAATGGAGATATGGCGGCACCGCTGGAGTACATCGTCATTGAAGACGCGGTGCTCCTGCAGCAGGAAACCTACAACCTGGCGCAGGGGCAGGAAACCCTGCTCAACTTCCCGGCCAATGGTAGCACGTACTACTTCAATACCCCACAGGAACCGGGCGCACCGGGCGCGGACTTCCTCAGTGCAGTGCTGGAAGGCTGCGGGACCAACGAAGATGGCACCTTCAGCACGGGTTTTGTCAATGTCTTCCCGCAGAGTGACAGCGACCCCTGGCTCGATATCGACTGCCGCGAGAACATCGGCAGCTTCGACCCCAACGACATTCAGGTTTTCCCGAAAGGGTATGGGGCTGATGGGCAGGTAGCGCCGGGCACTACGCTGGAGTACCTCATCCGCTTCCAGAATACCGGTACCGATACTGCCTTCACCGTGGAAATACTGAACCCCTTCCCACCGGAGCTCAACCTTAGTACATTGCAGCTGCTGGGCAGCAGCCACGATTACCAGCTGAATATCATGGAGGACAATGTGCTTGGTTTCCGGTTTGACAACATTTTGCTGCCCGACAGTACCACCAACCTGGAAGCCTCACAGGGCTACGTCCGCTACCGGGTTGAGCACCTGGAAGGGCTGCCGCTCGGCACCACCATCGAAAACGATGCTGCTATTTACTTTGACTTCAATGAGCCCATTTTCACCAACACGGCACTAACCACTATTGACGAAAACTTTATCCTGGTCAGCATGGAAGAGATCTACGTACCGGGCTTGTCCCTGAATGCCTACCCCAACCCCTTTACCGACTTCCTGAATATTTCCTTTGATGGCTTGTCCGGGAATACGGTACAAATCATGATTTACAACACCGAAGGCAGGCTCGTCCGGCAACTGGAGCAGCCTTTTGCCCCGGTGGTCACCCTTCGCCCGGGCGCGATTCCCAGCGGGCAGTATGCACTGCAGGTTTGGGTAGATCAGAAACTGACCGCCGCCGGTACTATTGTTAACCACTAAACCTTAAAGCTATGAAATGGCTAACCCTTGCTAGTTTCTTAACCTTCCTGTTCACAACGGGCACAAATGCTCAGGACTCCCCATGGAGTGTACAAACCTCACTGGGCTACCAGCAATTTGAGATTTTCAACGACTATCGTACCGAAATCCTGAGATTTGAGGGCAACGACTATGGCAGAAGCACAGGTAATGTCACTTACCCGATACGCAGCCTTCAGTTGGGCCTGGGCATCAGCTACTCCATTCACCCCAAATGGACTGCCAGCTTACAGGCTAACTATACAGGCTGGAAGGGCGAGTACGGTACTGACCGCTCTATGACCTTCAATGTAGGTGCGGAAAATGAAGTCACACATAGCCCGAGAAGCCCGCGCGCGCTCCGCCTTGCACAGTTCAACGGCATTGGCTACTACCGCCTCAACGGCATCGGAGCAAAAAGCCAGTGGCAAATCGGCACCGGTTTGAGCGGGGCTTTCCGCCGGCACCGCTATGAGACCCTCGCGCGATACAATATCACCCCCACCTATGACCTGGAAGTACTGGAAAGCCGTATTGAAACCGTTGACAAATGGATAGTGGGCATTCCACTCAGTGCCAGGGTGCTCATCCCGGCAACGGAAAGGTTGCAGCTTGGCGCACAACTCGATTTTACCTTTTTCGCCAGTGAAGCGTTTCACCGGAGCCTCGTGCTCGTCGCTTCGCATAGCTTCTAAGAGCTTGTTTGGATTTTACACTTCGGGCTGCTCTTGCCAAATTTTGTCCTGCTCTTCGTTGTTCTTCGGTCACTTAGCTAAGGCTATGTTCCCTCATCACGCCTTGATCAGAATAAAATTTGGCTTCGTTCGCTCCAAAAGCAAAATCCCAACAAGCTCTAAAATACACCTGACCCCTACCCCAATCATTGAGAAGCCCTCCCAGACTGCATCCGGGAGGGCTTACTTTTATCCGCTTATCGCAAAAAGAGCCTGGCTTAGCTTGCCAGTTCCTCCCGGATTTTATTCAGTGCAGAACCCGCACTTACCCAATCGATCTGCGCCTGATTGTAGGTGTGGGCTACCTCGAACTCATCCGTTGAGCCGTCCTTGTGGTGCAGCTTCACGGTCAGGTTTTTATCGGGTGCCATCTCGTTAAAGCCAAGGATGTCGATCTTGTCGTCCTGACGAACCTTTTCGTAATCCTCCGGATTCACGAAAGTGAGGGCCAGCATGCCCTGCTTCTTCAGGTTGGTCTCGTGGATACGTGCGAAAGACTTCACAATCACAGCACGGACGCCCAGGTGGCGCGGCTCCATGGCAGCGTGCTCACGGGAAGAACCTTCACCGTAGTTCTCCTCACCGAATACCACGGTGCTGATGCCTGCTGCCTTGTATTTGCGTGCAGAGTCCGGTACGCCCAGGTACTCTGCTTCGTTTTCACTGTCTACATAGTTCGCCACCTTGTTCATTTCGCCATTGAAGAAGTTAATGGCACCAATGAAGCAGTTGTTGGAGATGTTATCCAGGTGCCCGCGGTACTTCAACCAAGGGCCCGCCATGGAGATGTGGTCCGTTGTACACTTGCCCTTCGCTTTGATCAGCAGGCGCATGCCCTTCAGCTGCTCCTGTGTAATCGGCTTGAATGGCGTAAGCAGTTCGAGGCGGTCTGAATTCGGGTCTACTTTTACCTCAATGCCACTGCCATCAGCGGCAGGTGGGATAAACCCGGCATCCTCAACGGCAAAGCCCTTCGCCGGCAGTTCAACGCCAGTTGGTGGGTCCAGCTTCACCTCCTCGCCGTTTTCGTTCTTCAGCGTATCGGTCAGCGGGTTGAAGGTCAGGTCACCGGCGATAGCCAGGGCCGTCACGATCTCCGGAGAGGCCACGAAGGAGCGGGTCTGCGGGTTGCCATCGTTACGCTTGGAAAAGTTCCGGTTGAAGGAAGTGATGATGGAGTTCGCCCGGTTGGGGTCATCGGTGTGGCGCGCCCACTGACCGATACACGGCCCACAGGCATTGGCCAGCACTACGCCGCCCATCTTTTCGAAATCTTTCAGTTGGCCATCGCGGTCTACCGTAAAGCGGATTTGCTCAGAGCCCGGTGTCACCGTGAACTCCGACTTCACCTTGAGCTTCTTATCTACCGCCTGACGCGCCAGTGAGGCCGCCCGGTCGAGGTCTTCGTAGGAAGAGTTGGTGCAGGAACCGATCAGCCCTACCTCCAGCTTTTGCGGATAGTTGTTTTCCTTTACCGCCTGTGCAAACTTGGAAATAGGCCATGCCAAATCCGGTGTGTAAGGGCCATTGATGTGTGGCTCCAGCTCAGACAGGTTGATCTCAATCACCTGATCGAAATACTTTTCAGGATTGGCGTAGCACTCCGCGTCACCGGTGAGGTGCGCTTTCACGCCATCTGCCAGGTCGGCAACTTCGGCACGCTCCGTAGCACGCAGGTAGCGGCCCATAGCTTCATCGTAGCCAAAGGTAGAGGTCGTAGCGCCAATCTCCGCACCCATGTTGCAGATGGTGCCTTTTCCGGTGCAGGACAGCGACTCTGCGCCATCACCGAAGTATTCCACGATAGCGCCGGTACCGCCTTTCACGGTCAGGATACCCGCCACTTTCAGGATGACGTCCTTGGCAGAAGTCCAGCCGCTCATCTTACCGGTCAGCTTCACGCCGATGACTTTAGGCATCTTGAGCTCCCATGGCATGCCCGCCATCACGTCTACGGCATCTGCACCGCCTACGCCAATCGCGACCATACCCAGGCCACCCGCATTAGGGGTGTGAGAGTCGGTACCGATCATCATGCCACCGGGGAAAGCGTAGTTCTCCAGCACAATCTGGTGGATGATACCGGCGCCCGGCTTCCAGAAACCGATGCCATACTTGTTGGACACAGAAGACAAGAAATCGTATACCTCCTTATTCACATCATTGGCCTTGGCAAGGTCCTCTGCAGCACCCTCTTCCGCCTGAATCAGGTGGTCACAGTGCACTGTAGAAGGGACCGCAACGTTATCACGGCCAGCCATCATAAACTGCAACAGCGCCATTTGCGCGGTGGCATCCTGCATGGCAACCCGGTCAGGCGCAAAGAAAACGTAGTCTTTGGCACGGGCATAATTTTGCAGTGGCGACTCAGGGTGCAGGTGGGTGTAGAGAATTTTTTCAGTAAGGGTGAGCGGGCGGCCAAGGGTTTTCCTGGCTTCCTCTACTCGCGCAGGCAGTGCTTCATACACTGCCTTGATCATATCGAGATCGAATGGCATAGCAGATGAATTTAATTTGTTTATTGTAATGTGGGACTAGTACGACTAATGCGACTAGACCGAACTATCTGATAGTCTTTCACGCTTGAGCCTGTTTGCTGACTGGCCTAAAACGGTCAACATTTGCGGCTCCATCCGTTGGGCATGCGTTCATGCCGTACGCGGTTTTTTATTTGGTGTTTTCAGCAGCTGCCCTCCGTAGCGGGCCCTGTTAAAAACGAGTGGGCAGACCGGGGCAAAACACTTATTTTTCAAAGGACTTTGAAAGGTAGGCAAATGTACAATTTTTACCTCTTTCTGGCAATGCATATGTAATATAGATAGGATGGACCGAAATATTGTTTTGCTGGTTTCCACTTTTCTGCCTACCGTTCTACCGCCCAGAGGTTTTGGTAGGCATTCCCCCAGCAGGCGACTTTGCGCAGATTGGGGATTCGGGGCAGGCAGCCTTCTACCATAGAAGCGCCAAAGTACTCATATCCACAGCGGTAGTTGTCCATGTAGAGGATGTCGCCGCCGGTATTGTCAGCCAGGCAGGCGTATTCCGCGAAAGCATTGGTGTTGCTCTCCGTCGCATCCAGAAAAGTGAGGATATTGATGGTAATTTTCCGGCTGGACAATCGGCTGGCCCAGTCGCAGATGTCCTCCCCATCGGCCCGGCAAACGTTGGCGCCATCACTGATGAGAAAGATCGACTTCCGGGTTTGCGCATCGTCTGAAAACAGCTCGGGGCTGGCCTGCAGGCGCTCAAGCAGCGGTGTAGTGCCATTGGGCACCAGAAAGCGCAGCCGGTAGCGCATATCATAACGGCTCAGTGCTCCTACTGCATCCCAGGCTTTGGGCTCCGTCCAGCAGTCGCCGTCTATGCTGCCCAGTCCGAGTTGGGTGGCCTCCGGCAGGCTGTCCAGAATGAAAAGGGCGGTCTGTTTCATCACCTCAAAGCGGGTGGTACCCATGCAGGGCACTTTCTCCATCACCATGGACCCGGATAAATCGAGCAGAAAGAGCAGCTCTTCGTAATCGGTAAATTCCAGCGTCCGGTTGGTATTGCCGGGGAGCTCCCCTGCCGGCTTCGGCCCTGCGGAGTCCTGTTGCGCATAGTAGTCCTTCATGCCCTCCATGCCCAGGGTGTCGCGCACCAGGAAGTAATTGTAGAGGGCCGCAGCATTTTTCGTATCGTACTTCACTGCCTGATCAAAATAGCCCAGCGACCGGATCAGGTCGCGCCGGTGCACGTGGTAGTGCCAGCCCAGGGTATCGCTGCCGTGGTCGCTGCCGCCCTGATTGAGCATAGTGGCGTAGCCCAGCGCATTGTAATAAATGGACAGCCGCTTGGGGTCTCCCAGTTTTTCCTGCAACCCAATGCTCTTTTCCAGTGGCTGCAAGGCTTGTCCTGCCCGATCGGCATAAAGCAAGACCATGCCCTTGAGGAAAAAGCGTGTGGATTCCTTCTGCGCGAGGTCAGGGTCACCGGGGCGGAGCAGGATATCGCTCTTTTGCAGCAGCCCCAGCCCTTCGTCTGCCCGGCCGACCCGGCTCAGTGCCAGAGCGAGGGAAAGGTTGAAGTTGTAATTGTCCGGAATGATGCTGTGGGCTTTCTCAAAGTGGTTGACGGCCCGCTCGTAGTGGGCTTCAGAATACAGCAGCATGCCCTTGTAGTGCGCACGAAAGGCGGCTTTCTGCCGGTTGCTCTCGGGTGCCAGCAAAAGCAGCATCATTGGGAAAATAACCAGACTACTGTACTTAATGATCATGCACTACTTCGGTTCTGCTCAGAGGAAATCAAGCCATTTCAGCCAGCTCCATCCACCGGAGCTCCAGCGTTTCCAACTCATCATTGACCTCGCTCAGCTCCTTTGATAAATTGGTAATTTGTTCGGCGCTCAGGCTCGTATCGTTGAACTGCCCGGTCAGTTCGGCCTTTTTTTCTTCCAGTTTCAGGATTTTCTTTTCCAGCCGCTTCAGCTCTTTACGTTCCTCCTGACTCAGGGCGGTAGCTTTTGATTTTGGCTTTGGGGCGACAGACTTGCTGGCTTCCGCTTCCTTTGCCAAACGGGCTTTTTCCCGGTCTTCTTCTTTCTTTACCTCCCGGTACCGGGTATAACTGCCGGGGAAGTCCCGGATTTGCCCATTGCCCTCAAAAACGAAGAGGTGCTCCACAATCTTGTCCATGAAGTAGCGGTCGTGGGAGACGATCAGCACACAGCCGGGGAAGTCCAGCAGAAAATCTTCGAGGACATTGAGGGTCATGATGTCCAGGTCATTCGTAGGCTCATCGAGAATGAGGAAATTGGGGTTGGCCATGAGGACGGTGAGCAGGTAAAGCCGGCGCCTTTCTCCCCCACTGAGCTCAGAAACATAGACCTGCTGCTGTTTTCGGTTGAACATAAAACGCTCCAGCAACTGTGGCGCGGTCAGTTTCTGCCCTTTTTCCAGGGGGATAAACTCCGCAATGTCCTGAACCACATCAATCACCCGCTTATTTTCTTTGAGCTGAATGCCGTCCTGAGTATAGTAGCCAAAGACGGTATTTCCGCCCACCACTACCTTGCCGCTATCGGTGCGGATTTCATTAGTGAGCAGTTTCAGGAAGGTAGATTTGCCGACCCCGTTCGGCCCAACGATGCCCGCACGCTCCCCTTTTCGGAACTTGTAGGTAAAGCCGTCCACCAGCACTTTGTCATCGTAGGCCTTGCTGATGTTGTGGGCTTCCAGTACTTTTTTGCCCAGCCGCTGCCCCTTGATGTCGATCTTCATCTCTTCATCAATGCGCTGCTGCGACACTTCGTCTTTCAGGTCGTGAAAGGCATCCACCCGGGACTTGGCTTTGGTGCCCCGGGCTTTGGGCATGCGGCGTACCCAGTCCAGTTCCCGTTTGAGCAGTTTCTTGCTTTTCTCCAGCGTGGCAGACTCTACCTCGTGGCGGGTGGTTTTCTTTTCGAGGAAGTCGCTGTAGTTGCCGGTATAACGGTAGAGCTTGCCCAGGTCCAGCTCCACAATGATATCACAAACCCGCTCCAGGAAGTAGCGGTCGTGCGTCACCATAAACAGCGTGATGCGGGGCTGCTGCAAATACTCTTCCAGCCACTCGATCATGTCGAGGTCGAGGTGGTTGGTGGGCTCATCGAGGATGAGGAATTCCGGCTCTTCGATAATAAGCTTAGCCAGGGCCAGGCGCTTTTTCTGACCCCCTGAGAGGTTTTTGACCAGTTTATTCAGGTCGCTTACTTCCAGTTTGGTCAGCACTTCCCGAATACGGGCTTCAAAATCCCAGGCTTTCAGGGCATCCATTTTGGCAATTGCCTTGTGCATGGCCTCCGTATCATTTGGGAAAAGCATGGCATATTCGTAAGCCCGCACTGCCTGAATCATAGGGTTGTCAGAATCCAGGACGGCCTCCAGGATGGTGTGCTCCTCAAAAAATTCCGGGTCCTGATTCAGGAAACCGATGCGCACATCCCTGTGCAGGAAGACTTTGGCGGTTTCGCCTTCCGGGGCTTCCTCTCCGGCGATCACCCGCAGCAGCGTGGTTTTCCCCGATCCGTTTTTGGCGACCAATGCGATCTTTTGCCCCTGATTGACCTGCAGGGATATATTGTCGAAGAGGACTTTCTCTCCGTACATTTTTGTGACGTCTTCGAGGTTGAGGTAATTCACGCTTATGGATTCTGTGAATGAATATGCAAAAGTACAAAAGACTTTAGCTGCTGCGACCTGTGCTGAAAAAAAACGGAGGCTTCCCTGCGGTGTGCAGAAAAGCCTCCTGTGTTTCGTCGGCTACCAGCCTATTGCTCTTCAATCATGTCATGCATGATGGCCAGTGTTTCCTTGATGTAAATGTCTTTGGAGACGCTTTCCAGCCACTCGTCGTTCCGGGCTTTTTTGGATTCGTCGGCTTCGATGCCGGGCAGGTCTTCCTCCAGGTTGGAGATGTTCTCCAGGACGACCTGATCCATGACGCCATCGAATTCGTCAGCCTGCTGCTGCCGCTTTTCACGCATTTCACGGTAAGCCTCCAGCCCAATCGGGTAGGTAGACTCTTCGCGCTGCTGCTCTACGCGCTTGGCGTTGGCCAAAATTTTCTGGAAGGCTTCATTTTCTTCAATGCGCTTTTCGCTGCGGCGGCGCAGTTTGCTGATGTTGTCTACCTGCAGTACATCCTGATTGTACTCCACAGGGTCAATCTCCGTCCACTCCATCGCGTACTCCCGGTCGCGCTCGCCGGTCTTGATGTAGAAGAAGTTGTCCGGCAGGATGATATCCGGAGTCACGCCCTTGAGCTGCGTGGAACCGCCATTGACACGGTAGAACTTCTGCGTGGTCAGCTTGATTTCACCCAGCGGCTTCAGCTCATTGAACCCGCGGATGGTGCGGTCCAGGTCGATGAAGCGCTGCACCGTGCCTTTACCGAAAGTGGAAGGGCTGCCTACGATCACTGCCCGGCCGTAGTCCTGCAACGCTGCCGCCAGAATCTCTGAAGCAGAAGCACTGTAGGAATTGACCATGACCACAAGCGGGCCATCGTACTGTACACGCGAATCAGAATCTTTCAGCACTTCAGGGTCAGAAATGCGGGACTTCACCTGTACGATCGGCCCTTTCTCAATGAACAGGCCCGTCATCTTGACCACATCCCGCAGGGAGCCGCCACCGTTGTAGCGCAGGTCCAAAATGATGCCATCTACGTTTTTTGCTTTGAGCTTCTCAATTTCTGCGACCACATCCGTAGAGCAGAAGCGCCCGTTTTTATTCTGAAAATCGGCATAGAAGGAAGGCAGGAGGATGTAACCAATACGCTCTTCACTGCCCGCTTCGCCCTCCAGAATCAGGGATTTGGCAAACTGCTCTTCCAGGACCACCACGTCGCGGGTGATCGTTATATCCTTTACGCTGCCGTCAATCTTTTTAACCGTTAAGGTCACCTTTGTGCCCTTGTCCCCCCGGATGAGCTGCACCACATCGTTGATGACCATGCCCGCGATATCCTTCGGCTCGTCTTCGTCTTCCTGCCTGACCTTCAGGATGACATCGTTTTCCTCCAGCTCTTTTTGCTTCCATGCCGGGCCACCGACTACAATGCGGACGACCTTGGTGTAGTCATCTTCGGTACGCAGCGTCGCGCCGATGCCTTCCAGCCGGCCACTGAAGCGGATGTTGAAGTTTTCTTTATCAATGGGCTGATAGTACTCAGAGTGCGGGTCGAAAATATGCGTGAAGGTATTGAGGTAAACACTCAGGCGGTCTTCCCGCTTCAGCTTGCGCATACGACCGTACCAGTCATCCAGAAATTCCAGGACTTCTTCCCGGGATTCCTGCTCGATTTCTTCGAAGGACTTTGGGGCTTCCTCTTCCCCTTTCTTTTCTTCCTCTTCCGTTTTATTGAAGATGCGCTCAACCGTTTCATACTTCAGGTACTTGCGCCAGTATTCCTTCAGCTCGTCGTCATTCTTGGCGAAAGGCTTTTTATCGCCATCCAGCTCAATGACTTCGTTGGTGTCGTAATCGAAGGGCGTTTCCAGCATTTCCCGGTAGTAGCCCTGTGTTTTATCGAGTGCGGCCTCCAGCATTTGGACAGAGGCGTCGAAAAATTCGAACTGCCCGGCCTGAGCCTGATCATCAATACTGTTGCGGTAGCCTTCAAGCTTCGCAATATCTTCCTGTGTCAGGAACCGGCGACCTCCATCGACCTGATCGAGGTAAAAATCAAAAATCTGACTGGAAAAACCGTCATTGATCTCCTTCGGCTGATAATGCAGCTGCCCGAAACCGCTCAATACGGCCTGCATCAGCACCGCTTCCTTTTCGGCATTATCGGGTTGCGGATAGTAAGCCGCTGCAAGCAGGGCGATTAACAAAACGGAGAAGAAGATCTGACCTCTGTACTTCATGATAAATTTCTTTATTGACATCCTAAGGTGTGCTTTCTGGATTTAGTGATGCTTGGACGGCATCGCTCAGGCACAGTTTGCAATAAGCAATACCCGGTGCCAGCGGGCTTAGATTATTCTGCTAATTTTCTGCTGAACACTTCAACGAATAAATATACTTCATTCAACAAGAAAAGGGAACAATTGTACCTGCACTGGTATTGCTTTAACGGTATTGTAACAAATCCGGTGCCAAATTATCGAATAACTAACGATAAAACCAGAAAAGAAGTTGTATCAATCCCAAACAGAACAGCCCCGGTAGCGTCATTCCACCGGGGCTGTTACAATTATCTCGCAGCTGAAATTACAGCAGTGGCGCAATCACCAGTGCAACCACAGACATCAGCTTCAGCAGGATGTTCAGTGATGGGCCGGAAGTATCCTTGAACGGATCACCTACGGTATCCCCAACAACGGTCGCTTTGTGCGGGTCAGAACCCTTGTAGTACATCTCACCGTTGATGTTCACCCCTTCTTCAAACATTTTCTTGGCGTTGTCCCATGCACCACCAGCGTTAGACTGGAAGATGGCCATGAGCACACCCGTCACGGTAACCCCTGCGAGGAGGCCGCCGAGCATTTCAGCACCCAGCTGACTGCCCAGTCCGATGAGGCCAGGCGTAAGGCCAACCACGACCGGTGCCAATACCGCCAAAAGGCCGGGGCGTACCATCTCGCGGATAGAAGCCGCCGTGGAGATTTCCACGCACTTGCCGTACTCTGCTTTTCCATCGGCTGCTTCGAATGTCTTCTGATCGGCATCGCTCCAGTCAGCGAAGTCTTTGCCGTCGTTTTTGCGCATTACATCAAGCGCAGCAGTCAGCTCAGGGATAGACTTGAACTGACGGCGTACTTCCTGAATCATATCCATTGCTGCACGGCCCACTGCACCCATAGAGAGGGCAGAGAACAGGAATGGAAGCATACCCCCTACAAACAGGGCCGCCATTACATAAGGGCTTGTGATGTTGATGCTCGTGAGCCTTGCATCCGGGTGGCTGAGGTTGTAAGCGGTGATGAAGGCCGCAAACAGTGCCAGGGCAGTCAGCGCCGCAGAACCAATAGCGAAGCCTTTACCGATAGCAGCCGTGGTATTACCTACTGCATCGAGCTTATCCGTACGCTCGCGCACTTCGCTTGGCAGCTCCGCCATTTCAGCGATACCGCCCGCGTTGTCGGAAATCGGGCCATAGGCATCAACCGCCAGCTGAATACCGGTATTGGAAAGCATACCCACTGCCGCGATCGCGATACCATACAGGCCTGCGAAAGAGTAAGAGCCCACGATGGCAACCGCCAGGATCAGGATAGGAATAGCGGTAGACTGCATGCCCACGCCAAGGCCAGCGATAATGTTAGTGGCAGCACCGGTAAGGGACTGATCCACGATGCTCTTTACAGGCTTGGTGCCGGTACCGGTGTAGTATTCGGTAATCATACCGATGAGCAGACCGCCAGCCAGGCCGAAGATTACTGCCCAGAATACGCCCATAGAAGTGTAAGTGGTACCTTCGAAAGTCCACTCCGCAGGCAGCATCCAGTTTACAATAGCGAAAGTTGCCGCCAGCATCACGCCGGCAGACAGGAATTCACCACGGTTCAGGGCTTTCTGAGGGTCACCGCCTTCTTTTACCTTCACAAAGAAAGTACCCAGAATGGAAGTCACGATGCCCACACTTGCAAGTACCAGTGGCAACAGTACGGCGTTCAGGCCTCCAAATGGATTAGTGGTCTCAAAGCCGGCAGAACCACTGATCACTTCCTGCGTAGTGGGGTCAGTTACCAAAATGAACGCAGCGCCCAGTACCATCGTACCGATGATAGAGCCTACGTAAGACTCGAACAGGTCAGCGCCCATACCGGCTACATCACCTACGTTGTCGCCTACGTTGTCTGCGATGGTGGCCGGGTTAAGCGGGTGGTCTTCAGGGATTCCCGCTTCCACTTTACCCACAAGGTCAGCGCCCACGTCAGCAGCTTTGGTGTAAATACCACCGCCCACACGTGCAAAGAGGGCAATAGAAGAAGCACCAAAGGAGAAGCCGGTGATCACGGTGATCACGCGGTTGACGTCCCAACCGATGCTGGAGTAGCCCAGGAATAGGACACCGAGGCCGACCACACCAAGACCAACCACACCGAGGCCCATTACAGAGCCACCAGCGAAGGCGATCTCCAGGGCTTTGCCCAGACTTGTACGGGCAGCGTTGGTGGTGCGCACGTTGGCTTTAGTCGCCACGCGCATGCCAATAAACCCTGCCAGTGCAGAGCAAATCGCGCCCAGTACGAAAGACAGGGCGATAAGGGGTGAGGAATCAGCAGTATTGCCACTGATGCCCAGGAGGATGGCTACAGCCAGTACAAAGATGGCCAGTACGCGGTATTCCGCTTTGAGAAAAGCCATGGCACCATCTGCGATATTTTCCGCAATCCGGCCCATGCGCTCTGTTCCAATTTCCTGCTTAGACACCCAGGCAGAGCGCCAGAAGGTGTACAACAGGGCAAGTACACCAAAGACGGGTACTAAATAAGTGATCGTTTGACCCATACCATTTTTTGTTTAAAGTTATAGTTGTTTCGGAGGAACCTTTGTTTTCGGTTCTGCTAATCGCTTATGATTTAGCGGGGCAAAGCTAACGCAAATTTGTTTTTTGTCCAACTGTTGCAGGAGGAGTTGTGAATGACCTTATATAACAAGGTGTAATTTGGGGGATATCCCTCAAACCTATTCGTTCGCTATTTTGTAGAATATACCCTAAAATGATTAAACCGACACCTTACTATTATGACACCTATAAGTATAGCACTCGACTGGACCCCCAACACGAATCATACCGGCTTCTTCGTGGCTCAGGAATTGGGCTACTATGAAAAAGCCGGACTGCAGGTTCAGATCATCGACCCTTCTGCAGACCAATACGCCACTACCCCGGCCAAAAAGCTGGAGCTTGGACAGGTAGACTTTGCCATTGCTCCTACAGAAAGCGCCATTAGCCTCAATACCAAAGCCAATAAGGCGGAAGCCAAAGCCGTTGCTGCTCTGCTGCAGGAAGATGCGAGCGCGATCGCAGTACTGGCTTCAAGCGACATCAACCGCCCTGCCGCATTGGATGGCAGAAGCTATGCCTCCTACGGTGCCCGGTACGAAGACAAAATTGTGCAACAAATGGTGCGCAACGACGGCGGCAGGGGCGAACTTTACCTCAGCTACCCCGATAAGCTTGGCATTTGGAATACTTTGCTTGAGAACAAAGCAGATGCCACCTGGATTTTTCAAAACTGGGAAGGGGTGGAAGCGGAAACACAGGGCATTGAGCTGCGTTGTTTTGAACTTGGCGATTTCGGCATCCCTTATGGCTACTCACCGGTACTTTTGGCGATGGCGGACCAAATTGAAAGTCGCCGGGAAGCCTACCGGACCTTTTTACGAGCCACCAAAGCCGGTTACCTCTACGCTCTGGAGAACCCCGAGCCGGCTGCCCGTATTTTGGGTGCGTTCGTCACTGCGCACGACCGGGAGCGCATTGACCTGGCAAAAGCTCAGGAACGCACCAATCCCTACTACGGGAGCGCCCAAACCTGGGGGCACATGGATGCAGCGCGCGTCTCAACGTTTGTAACCTGGCTGAAGGCGAACAATATAGAATCCTCGCTGGAAGCCATTGAGCAAATCTTCACCAATGAATTGCTTTCAGAATCAGGAACTTAGTTCAACAAAAAATTTTGTGCAGCTTTATGACTGAAGCCTGACAACGGTTCAGCCGTACACTTCGTATTTATATCTGACTATTGCGGCAAGAACGCTGAAACAGAGGCATAGCAGGGCTTTACCAAGCTGTGGCCTTTCAGAAAACCAATATTTCTTTTGTCATTTTTTCGTAAGGAGATATAAGATGCTGATAAATGTCATGACAAGAAATACGGTCGATAAATAGTTTTGTTGAACCTTGTTGCAGTTTTGTGACATTGGTGCAACGAGCGAAAATTACTTTTGTAACCGAACACTGAATTTAAGGGCTTTATGCTGGCGAAGTACAATATACTTACGGTAACACACAAGCGCACTAACCTCAAGGATATAGGCGACTTTGTGATCAGGATGGACGATCAGGAGGCACTGAAGCAGCAATTGCAGCAGCTTAAGGCACAATTCCACCTCGACGAATTGTTCTACCTGCCTACCTGTAACCGGGTCATGTACTTCTTTACCACCGATCATCAGGTGGACGAGCGCTTTATCGCTCATTTCTTTCAGCGCATCAACCCTGACATGCCTATCGAGCTTGTGGATGAGCTTGATGATATCGTTTACCATTATCAGGGCGAAGAAGCCCTCAGGCACTTTTTTGATGTTTCCGCTTCCATCGACTCCCTCGTGATCGGTGAGCGCCAAATCCTCCGCCAAATCCGCGAAGCTTACGAGCTCTGCCACAGCTGGGGCACCACCGGAGAGTACATCCGCCTCGTTTTTCAGCAGGCAGTAGTGGCAGCCAAAGCCGTTTACAACCGTACCCGGATTGGCGATAAGCCGGTTTCCGTGGTTTCTCTGGCTTTTCAGCAAATGCTCAAAGCGCACGTCCACAAGGAAGACCGCGTGCTGCTCGTGGGTGCCGGACAGACCAATCAGCTCGTCGGCAAATTCCTGAGCAAGTATGCCTTTTCCAACATCACTGTTTTCAACCGCAGCCTCGACAAAGCTGAGCAGTTGGCCAAAACCCTGAACGGCCGGGCACTGCCGCTAAGCGACCTGTCTGACTATCAGGAAGGCTTCGATTGCCTAATCGTGTGCACCGGGTCTACTGAGCCGATCATTACGGCCCCGCTCTACGAAAAACTGCTTCAGGGTGACACCGCACGCAAAGTTGTCATCGACCTTTCCATTCCCAACAACGTAGCCGAATCTGCCGTTGAGCAATTCGATTTCGAGTACATCGAAGTGGAAGGGCTCCGCAACCTCGCCAAGCAAAACCTCGCATTCCGCGAACGCGAAGTGGAACGCGCCCACAAAGTCCTCAACGAGTACATACAGCAAATGCCCGCCCTCATCAAGCAGCGTCAGATCGAACTGGCTATGCGGCAGGTCCCCATCGAAATCAAAGCCGTCAGGGAGCGCGCCATGAACGAAGTCTTCCACAAGGAGGTCGCCACCCTCGATGATCAGACCAAAGCGCTGATGGAAAAGATGCTGGCCTATATGGAAAAGAAGTGCATTGGCATTCCGATGAAAGCGGCGCGGGAGGCGGTGTTGTAGGGCGTTGAAGTGATGGGGTTTGTGGTGTGATCTTTGGTGCTACTATTCGATTGGTTTCCTGAAAAGCCCCAGCATAATGCATCTGTTTTTAATGATCCCAATCTTCAAACCTCTCAATTGTTAGCTTATAATCTCTTTTGTTGACGTTTTTCAAGCTATCTACTATATAGGTGGTTGATCTAAGCTTTTCTCCTTCTTTACCAAACCCGAACCAGTCTCTACCTATACCATACTCAAATACTACTACCGTATTCGAGTCAAGGTTTAAAGTGCTATCTGCCCTTGCAAACACATATTGCTTTAGCTCTAGTAAGGTATCTGGTTTTTGGTAATAGAAATTCAAATCCTTCCTTGCATCTATCGTGCCGCTATTGGATTTAAATTTGGTTCGCAGC
>JANSXW010000234.1 GCA_024742755.1 bacterium
GCATTCATCGTTTCTCCGAAATAAACAGAAAATACGGGGGGATGAATTTTCGATCACAATATATGAATTAATGCTAAGCCTTGCAAAAAAAATTGCCCCCGCTGGGAAAACGGGGGCGAATTGGGAACATTTTGGGAATGTGTGTCAAACGTATCCGGCTTATACGCCCGTTTGTGCATCCGTTTTTGTGTACTGAACCGTTGGGAAGACAGCCGTACAACGGTTGCACAAAGGGCGTTTTACCGGAGCTTTAATTCATAAGGATCATTTTTTTCGTAGCGGCATAGTCTGCCGTTTGCAACTGATAGTACAGCAAGCCGGAGGCACCCAGTTCAGTGCCCCTGATAATGAGCTCGTGCGCCCCGGCATCGTAGTAGCCCTCCTGATGGAAGAGTACCTTGCCAGCCATGTCGTACACCGTCACTTTTGCTTCTCCTGCAATCGGCAACCTGAAGCCAATGACCGTTTTCGTGCTGAAGGGGTTAGGGCGGTTTTGGTATAGTTCATAGCCTTCCACCCGGACACTGCCCGAGGAAGAAATGGCTTCACCAAAGTTGAGTCCCACATCCATGATATTGCCTTCCATATCGTAGGCTTCCTTTGAAGTCGGCACGCTCGTGAAGCTGACCAGCTCTTCCAGCGACTCGATGGGCTGACGGGCGCGGAAGGTGATGGCGAAGAGCTCTGACTGCCCTTCTCCGGGCAAAGTACTGGTTTGGTTCCAGCTTGTGGTGATCCAGCCGTCGTTCGTTTTCTGCAGATTGAAGTTGGACCCCGACATACCCGGGACCGGGCCTGCCACAAGCTCCATGTACTCCAGGGCTTCGGTATTGAAGCGCAGGGTAAACTGATAGCCAAGCACAGCATGCAGCCCCGTAGTGGTGAATGGGATGGTAAACTCCTGCCCTTCGTTGACGCTCACATCCGGCACATGGATCATCATGCTGCCTTCCGGATCCCGTTCCTCAACTCCTGCAAGGTCATTTGGTGCAGCCGAAAGGTCTACATCGCCTACCTTAATTGCCACGAAGTTGGCATCCATATGGTCCTGGTCAAATCCATTGATGTTGACCACCTCCGGAATTGGTGTTGCGAAGGGGTTGTTCGGGTTCAGGAAGATGTGGTTCGCATCCACAAACCGCCAGGAGGTGTTGTCGTTGGGCAATTGGCTTTCGAGCCCGAGGATCATTTTGCGCAGGGCAATGATATCCAGCGTGGAAATGGAACCTGAACGGTTAACATCCGCAGCGATCATTTTATAAGGCGTATTCAAAGGCTGCACGCCAAGGATATGGCGGCTGATAAACATCAGGTCCAGTGTGGAAACGCCATTGAGCGGGTCCGTATTCCGTTCGGGGCGGACCGTGTAGCTACCGCCGAAGGGCACGCCCAGCAGCTCGAAGAAACCATCGTTGGTCGTGTACGCCATCATGGGGTCATTGCTCATGACTTCTACCATAACGCCCTCTACATACTGACCGGATTCCGTAGTGACTTCCCCGGCAATCATACCGCTGGCAGCCTGCGGGCATACGCCGTTGTTGTCCTGTACAGCAATGACCGTCAGACAATGCGCACTGTTGCCGGAGGCGTCCTCTGCCCAAAATTCAATCATTTGATTGCCCACATCTTCACAGGTGAAAGTCAGCTGTGGTGTGGTAGGCTGCCCGCTGCCTGCACGGCGGATGGTGAGGTCGATTTCATTGGCGGGGGTACAATTATCTACGGTGCTGCCGTCAAAGGCCCCGGCATTGATCATGGCCATAGGCGCTCCATTCATCATGGACAGATTGATGGACAGCCCGACAATACAGACAGGCTGTGGAGCCGTCTGGTCCTGCACGGTGACTTCCACAGCGCAGGTAGACACATTGCCACAACGGTCGTTGGCGTAGAAATTCACAACGGTGGTGCCCTCCGGGTAAATGCCGCTGCCATTTGCGCCGCCCACATCAGCGTAGGGCGAGTCATTGGTAATGAGAATATTGGTGCTGCAATCATCTGCGGTCACATCCGGCAGTACCACTGCCCCCTGCCCGCACATGGAGCCCATAGCGACCGTCACATCATCCGGACAGACCATCACCGGGGGATTGGGGTCCTCCACTTTAATGACCTGCACGTCTGAAAAGCGCCCGCCAGCTGACGGATTCTCCGGATCGTACTGACACCAGTCGAGCACCACCCACTCCCTCAGGATTTTGTAGCAGGCCGGGAAGGATACATCATAGAACTCATCGGTATGGTTGATCCCAATCATTGAGCATCCGGGGTCCGTGACGACAGGCTCGTCAAAACCGGGCGGCAAATCGTCGGGGTCAGTAGGCGCACCGCAGATGGTGATGGTGTAATCATCCGGGAAATCGATAAGGCCAAGGGTAAGTGGATTTTGATTCACGACTTGGATGGTTTGAATACAGCCGCCCATATTGCCGGAGGGGTCCACGGCGGAGAAAGTCCGGGTGATCGTCCCTTCTCCACAATTATCGACATCTACGGTTTCTTCCAGGGTCGTCTCGGCAGCACAGTTGTCCATGACCGTGGCGTTCCCAAAAATGCTCAGGTCGCTGTAGTCGTCGGTACAGTCTATCGTCTGATTCTGCGGGCAGACGACCACCGGGGCGATCTTGTCCTGCACTTCCACATTGACCATGCACTCTGTGAAATGGCCAAAAAGGTCACCGCCGGGCAGCTCCCGGGTAGGCTCAACAGGGCCTGTACCCGGGTTGATTTCGTAGACCCGCATAATGACTCTGATATCCATGGAGTCAATTTCCTCGCAGCAGAAGCTGACATTATCATCAAACCATTCCTGATAGCCCGGGATATTCGAGTCATCGCCATTGAGCCCGTTACAGCTTCCTGTGGTCATCCGCCGGGCTTTGAAGAAAAGCTGCTGCGCGCAGTTGTCATTACTGCCGTCGTTGAAGGTAGCAGCAAATACCGTCCCCTGTCCGTTGTTGGACACGCTGACAACGGTCGTTTCTTCGCATACCGCTGTGGGCGGTTCCTGGTCTATCACATTCAGGGTAGTGGTGCAACTCTGAGAATTGCCACAAAAGTCGATGGAGGAATACTGAATCGTATGAGTACCCACCGGGACAAAATTATGCGGCCCCACGCCTACTGCCCCAAAAGAGGTACTGACAAAGAAGGTGGCATTGGGGTCGCAGTTATCCACTACCGTAGGGGGCGGAAGGTTGACCGTTGCCCAGCAGGCGCCTGTATTGGTGGATACCGTTATTGGCCCGGGGCAGGTAATATCCGGCGCTACAGTATCCACTACCGTAATCAGCTGCAGATCGGTGGCCATGGTACCAGAACAGGACTCGGTCACCGTCCAGGTCCGCTGTATCTGGTATTCGATATTTCCGCAAAGGTTGAGGGTATCGTCATTGAAGGTCACATTGAGGTCGCACTCATTGGTATTTTCAATGATGATCCCAAACAGTTCCGGCTGCCCGGTCATGCCCAGCGTTGGGTCTCCTACTTCGCAACTGAGCAGGGTGTCCAGCGGAAATTCGATATCCGTATTGAGGTCTGGCCGCTCCAGCAGAATAAACTGGGAGCAGGAGGAGGTGTTGCCTTGTTCGTCGGCAGCGCTCCAGACCCGTTCCAGGATCGCTTTGTTGTCGTTGGCGCAGGTGAAGTTGGTGAAGTTGTCAAAGTAAGACAGGGAAATATCGTCTGAACAATTATCGCTTACGGCAGGAGCGCCTAAGACCACTGCAGAGGTATCCGAAATACAACTAATGGTATCATTAACACAGCTGATTACCGGGGGGCTGATGTCCACTGCCCGGATGAAGCTGTTGCAGAAAATTCCGGTTGTGACATCCGTTACCGTCACCGAAAGTACCTGCCCTTCGTAGGGGGCCGGGTCGAAGAGGACCAGGTTGGTATCGGACACAATAATACTGTTCATCGTATCCCGGACAGTGAGTATTTTACTGCCGGGGCAAATGATCGGAACTTCGAGCACATCCTCGGGGGTAAGCTCGACATTACAATCGCCATTGACCGGGATGTTTAGAGGGAAGTTGGGGTTGCCCCCGTTGCAGGCCAGGTCGCACTGTGCGTACAACGCCGGGCCTGTGAGTAAGGCAAAGACCAAAATACTGATGGTTTGCAGTATCCGGGCGTATGTGGCGCGTGGCCAGCCCGAATGTTTGTTGCTTTTTAATAAGTGTTTCATTTTTGATGTAGTTTATGAGTGATTCTGAAATACCTTGTTTTGGGGCATAGCGCTGCCAGGCTGCTTTGGGGCAGCTTATGCCACTGACTGACGATTATGGTTTTCCGGCTCATGCCGGGTAAAAAAAGACGGCCTGCCCCTGCAAGCTACTGTTGGTATGGTAGCGAATCCAACGAAGCCTTCTGCTCACGGGGGGATGGGAATGGTTACGAATGGCTACAGCAAGCCCATTCGTATTTGTCCCGCTGTCTCTTTGAAGAAGTTGAACTTAGGGCGGTCTCTACTGCACTGCAAGCTTGCCGCAGGAGTTACGCTATCCAGATGCCTTTCCTGTTCAGCCCTTTTGCAGGGCGCCTGCCCAACTGAAGGTATACTTCTCCAAAGCCCGTCTTGTCTTCTTTTCAATGTGCCATATTATGCTAATCTGCGGTAAAAGTGGCCGGCCCCATGCAGAGCCGGCATCACCAATAACCGTATTGATTGATCGTTTTGTATGCTGCTCCCGGTTGTCTTACGGACTCAGAAAACTCTATGCCGGCTCAGCCGTATTCAAACCGGAACCACATCCGCTTCTCCTCCTGGGAGGATAGTGGATTGAGCCACCAATGTCTGACCACTTAAAGTGCAGCATTTGCAAGGGCTTCAGGAGCAAGAAAACCAGCAAGTAATTCAGCCTGTTCGCACCAGGCTTACACCGGATACTTCTCAGCGTATTCCATCGGTGCCTGCTCTTAGCCTTCGCAAGGCAAAGCCACTATAGCCTGTATACGGGCGGGCCCAGGCGACCATAGCTTCTTCAAGCGCTGCGCTTTCTGCAACTTCGCATGGAGACAGGCCACAGCCGGCCATCTGCATTGGCTTTCCGTTTTCATGTCATCACAATTTATTCTGGTACCCGCTGCGCCTGATAGCGTGGGGTGCCGGTTTCCAGGTGCCGGGGGGCTGACACCTTGCTTAATACAGTCTATTGCCTTCAGGCAAAAGGGCCTGACAGGATCATACCTGAGCCACCACGGGTGCACAATTGCAGGCGGACTGCTGTTCGCCTCCATTCCAACTGATTACCCTTTTGATACAGCGCTCCCATGTTGACTACTGTTTTGTTTAACCAATGGGGCTTTGTCCTTATGCCTACCCGCGGTACGATGCCGCTCAGGCAAATACAGGCTCCGCCCCTTATCCCAAGGAAGCCACACAGGCGTTGTAGTTTTCCCGCTGCTACGGGATAAACCCTCAACAAGGCAACACCTCCACGGACCTCTTACCTCGTTTTCCATCGCTAAACAGGGCCCGGGCTCCTATCAGGCAGATACGGCACGGCAGTACCACCTTGGGCCAATCCCAAAAACCTGCCTGCCGATTCAGGATAACAACCACGTCCCTGCTCATTCTGGGTATAGCCAGTTACAGGCGGGTCCGGGGCTTTTCTGTTACAAAGCATTCGTACCCGAACCAGCCTGTCCGGTGGATTCCGGCGCAAGGCCAGCAGGCAGGCGCAAGCCCGCCCTGACCCAAAAAACAATGTTTGAAGGTTTTGCATATTTACTCTTGTTGACTTCAGATCGCTCTTCATCCGTTACAGCCCCCTCATGCATGTATTGCTACCTGCGTGAAGGTGATGCACCTGGCAAAACAAACCAGCAAAACGACAAAAGCCCAGGCACTGTCTCCACAGTATCCGGGCTTTATAACTGACGCCATGATAGATGCAGTCAGCCTTTCCCAGACACTTGAGACCTTTGCTGATACCCGGATTATGGAAGCTCCAACCTCCGGATACCAGACTACTCCACAGCACTTAGCAACAGGCAGGGAATCCGCCCAGCTGTCAAACTTAAGGAGTAGGCACAACTCCACTATTGCTGCATGCACCCTCTTCATCTATGGACGAGGAGCTGTCGGGCCCTGGCTCAGGTACCGGAATGACGTGAGCATTCGGGTGTCTTGACCGGGTTGCCCCACAACTGATGCACTGTTGCCGCCCGGAAAGGCAGCCGGCAATAGGGTTGTTGTACAATAGCGCTTTGTCAAGTATGGAAACGGCGTATCGGGAAATGCACCAGAAGCATCTCTGTTGAAGCAGAGGCTACATGCACTTTTCCGGGCCACCTCAGGCAGACAGCCTCTCCAAAGCCTTACAGCCTGTGTGAGTGACGCTACCGGTGCTTTCCTACTTTTCAAAGCGCCAGCATACCTGTGCGTATGCCGTCTCTGATTTTGTTTTGCCTGTTTGAAGGCTACTGACTCAACCCTGTAACTGCGAAAAGCGTGCCAAAAATCAAAAATGGAAGAAAAAAGGAGAGAAAACTGAGAGAAAGTTGGGAGCGCTAAGAAAAAAGCCCCCCTTCTAATGTTAGAAGAGAGGCCATCCCAAAAACCGATTTAAGTATAAACTTGAAAAACGGTTCTTGTGAATCACATACAATCCAATCGCCTAAATCTTTGCAGCTGATTATGCGCTGCGTATATA
>JANSXW010000159.1 GCA_024742755.1 bacterium
AAAGCTTTCAACCTACGCTACAATAATCAGGCTTAGTAAGAGGGCTTTCTCAATTAGAAGAGCCTGATCTGACCGCAAAGATAAGAGGATTAACCTCTAATCTGTAAAAATCTACACGGTAAAACAGCAAAAAGCCTTCAGACTGAAGGCTTTTATGCCGCTTTTCACAAAACCCGAACGCCAAAAGCGGCGCACGAGTTCCCAATATGCTTAATTAATCTTCAAATTCTGCTGCAAGAATGCCCAGGACCTCTGCCACGGTTTCTTCTTCCAGGTCGGTACGGCGCAGCAATTCATCTTTGCTGAGCTCCAGTACAGACCGGGCCGTATCGCAGCCGATGGCTTTCAGGGACTCGATTACCCAGCCATCAATCTCATCTGTAAATTCTTCCAAATCGACGTCGTCGATTTCAATTTCTTCCACCTGATTACGGTAGACATCAATCTCATAACCCACCAGCCGGCTGGCCAGCTTGATGTTCGTACCGCCTTTGCCGATCGCCAGAGAAACCTGATCGGGCTCCAAAAAGACTTCCGCACGCTTGGTCTCCTGATTCAGGTCAATTCGCGTGATCTTTGCCGGCGTCAGTGCACGCTGAATGAACAGCGTCTCGTTATTGGTGAAGTTGACGATGTCGATATTCTCATTGCGCAGTTCGCGCACAATACCGTGAATACGGGAACCTTTCATACCCACACAGGCGCCTACGGGGTCGATACGGTCGTCGTAAGACTCCACCGCTACCTTCGCCCGGTCACCAGGGATGCGCTCAATCCGGCGGATGGTAATCAGGCCGTCCTCTATTTCAGGCACTTCCTGCTCCAGGAGCTTCTCGAGGAACAGCGCATCCGTACGGGACATGATTACAGCCGGGTTATTGTTGCGCATTTCCACCGCTTTGATCACGCCGCGTACCATATCTCCCTTACGGAAAAAGTCACCGCGGATCGTCTCAGTACGGGGCAGCACGAGCTCATTGCCGGTAGCATCATCCAAAACCAGGAACTCCCGCTTCAGAATCTGATGCACCTCGCCCACGACCACTTCACCGATACGCTCGCTGTAGCTGCGGTAGATTTCGTCTTTCTCCAACTCCATAATGCGGGAAATCAGCGTTTGGCGGGCAGCCATAATCGCCCGGCGGCCGAAGTCCTCGAGGTGCAGCTGCTCGTAGCATTCCTCGCCGATTTTGTAGTCCTCATCAATGGAGAGGGCTTCAGAAATCGAGATCTGACTGCGGTCATCGGTCACCTCGCCATCAGGAACAATCTCACGTACACGCCAAAGCTCAAGGTCACCCTTGGTGGTGTTCACGATGACGTCAAAGTTCTCATCCGTGCCAAACTTCTTGCGGATGAGCGTCCGGAAAACGTCTTCCAGTACGCGGACCATTGTAGGGCGATCTATATTCTTCCCGGTTTTAAAGTCCGAGAAGGTTTCCACCAGATTCATCATGGTTCAATGCTATTTAAAGGCGGCTTGCTCGGCCGCCTGCTCTTATTTTTAAAATGTAATTTTCACTTTCGTGTGCTCAATGCTGCTGAAGGAGATTTCGGTCTCCACGACCTCCGTCCTTTTGCGCTTGCCTTCCTGTACCCGCACTTTCTCTTCCAGCACGATATGGTCTTCTTCCACCTCTTTAAGCAGGCCCGTGCGCTTATCGCCATCGTTGAGTTTGACTTCGACTTTGCGGCCGATATTGCGCGGGTACTGCCGCTGCATCATCAGCGGGCGGGAGATGCCGGGCGAGGACACCTCAAGCACATACTTTTCACCCAGCCACTGCTCTTCATCCAGGTATTGCTCCAGGTAACGGCTGATTTGCTGGCACTTTTCGAAGGTGATCCCAAAGTCACTGTCCAGGAACACATCAAGCTTGTTGTGTGCATGCAGTTTCAGGTCAACCAAAAAGCAATCGGCAAAAGCGTCTTCACGGAACTTCTCTTCCAGCAGGGCGGCAATTTTATCTTCTACCACAGGTTTTCAGCGTTTTTTAGCTCTCTTTCAGGCAGCTGCAACAAAAAGAGGGAACGTTTTGGCGTTCCCTCTTCCGAGTTTTGCTGTCTTGTTTCGCAAATATACAGCCTTATTACCTGAAAAGCAACACACTGCGGCATATTTGATGGCAGCACAGGCGTTTTTTTGTGGAATCCTCTGAGCTTTCAGTTATTTTTGAATGGATTGTGGCCCCGGCCAAACCAGCCTGTACTATATTTGTTGGATCAATAATTATTGACGCAAGGAAAAAGACCATTATGAAAGTCGACGAATTGCTGCACCGGGCCCTTAATCTTGAGCACCTCTCCACCGAGGAAGGGGTATTTCTTTTCGAAAATGCCTCTACTGCCGAGCTTATGCACGTGGCCCACAAACTGCGCAAGCAGCACGTGCCGCACAATAAAGTGACCTGGATTATCGACCGCAACTCAAACACCACCAACGTTTGTATTGCCAACTGCAAATTCTGTAACTTCTACCGGCGCCCCGGGCACGAGGAGTCTTACACGACAAGCATTGAGGAGTACCGGAAAAAGATAGACGAGCTGTACGCCTACGGTGGCCGTCAGTTGCTGTTGCAAGGCGGGCATCACCCCGACCTTGGGCTAGCCTTCTACGTCGACTTGTTCAAACAGCTCAAAGCGCTGTACCCTGACCTCAAGCTCCACGCCCTCGGGCCGCCCGAGATTGCGCACATTACCAAACTGGAAGGCAGTACACACACCGAAGTGCTGCAAGCGCTCAAAGACGCTGGGCTCGATTCGCTGCCGGGCGCCGGGGCTGAAATATTGTCGGACCGGGTACGCCGCCTCATCTCCAAAGGCAAATGCGGCGGGCAGGAATGGCTGGATGTCATGCATGCTGCGCACAACGTCGGGCTAACGACCTCCGCCACGATGATGTTTGGCCACATCGAAACCAACTGGGAACGCATGGACCACCTGGTGCGCATCCGCGAAGTGCAAGCGATGAAACCGGAGGGCGCGAAGGGCTTTATTGCCTTCATCCCCTGGCCTTTTCAGGATGAGGACACCATACTCAAGCGCCTCAAGCGGGCCCGCAACACCTGCACAGGCGACGAGTACGTGCGCATGATTGCCATGAGCCGCATTATGCTGCCCAACATCACCAACATTCAGGCTTCCTGGCTGACGGTGGGCAAGCAGGTGGCACAGCTCTGCCTGCATGCCGGCGCCAACGACTTCGGCTCCATCATGATTGAGGAAAATGTGGTTTCCGCTGCCGGTGCCCGTTTCCGCTTTACCGCTGATGGCATACAGGAATCTATCCGCGAGGCCGGGTACATCCCACAGCTGCGCAATCAGGAATACGAACATATCGAACTACCGGAAAACATCGTACAACAGGAGCTCGACCGCGAAAAAATGATCGTCGATTAACGGGTTCCATTCTCAGTTACCTATACTTTTATGTCAGCACCACTTTTCGATCAAATACAGGAAGCCGCCTCTTTCATCAAGGGGCAGACAGCGACACAGCCCAAGGTAGGCATCATTCTGGGCACCGGCCTGAGCAATCTGGTCGACCACATCGAGACCGAAGCCGAAATCCCTTATGGAGATATTCCGCATTTCCCGGTTTCTACCGTCCAAAGCCACAAGGGCAAGCTTGTCTTCGGGCTCTTTCAGGGCATGCCGGTGATGGCGATGGCGGGCCGTTTCCACTACTATGAGGGCTACACTGCTAAGCAGATTACCTTCCCGGTGCGAGTCATGGCAGCGATGGGCGTTCAGCGCCTGGTGATTTCCAATGCAGCAGGCAGCGTCAACTCCAGTATTGAAGCCGGGGATATCGTCTTTGTGCGGGACCACATCAACCTCCACCCCGAGAACCCGCTCCGGGGCGAAAACGACGAGCGCCTGGGCCCGCGCTTCCCCGATATGCTCAACGCCTACGACCGCAGCCTGAACGCCAAAGGGCTCGCTGTAGCGAAAAACCTGGGCATCCGCGCCCACGAAGGCGTCTACCTCAGCCTGCAGGGCCCTAATCTGGAAACCCCGGCCGAGTATAAATTTGCCCACGTGGTGGGAGCAGACCTTGTGGGCATGTCTACCGTGCCCGAGGTGATTGTGGCGCGCCATGCCAACCTCCCTGTTCTGGTCCTCTCCGTAGCGACCAACAAATGCTACCCAATCGAGGCACTCACGGAAACCACCGTGGATGAAGTCATAGCGGTGGCGCAGGGCGCGGAGCCCAAAATGCGGGCGATACTGTCGGGGCTGATGCCGGATTTGATGCCGGAGGGGTAAGCTGCAGCAAGCCTCGCAGCGCAAAAAGCGGAGTGCAGGGCTGAATATGCCCTCTGCTACCATTACCGGCTTTTCCGTATCTTCACCCGAAAACCGGATGTGCAATGGCCAAAGTTAAATTTCCATACGGGGTCAGCGATTTTAGCATAATTGCCAACGATGGGTATGCCTACGTCGACCGTACACGGTTCCTGGAACATCTGGATGATCTAAACACCCGTTACCACTCTTTTCTACGCCCCCGACGCTTCGGCAAGAGCCTGGCCCTTTCCGTCATGGAGCACTACTATGGCAAGGTGCACAAGGACCGCTTTGAGCAGTTGTTTGGACCGTACTATATTGGGCAAAACCCAACGTCACGGGCTAATTCCTATATCGTTTTAAAATTCGATTTCAGTGGCATAATTACCGGCACCACTGATAACCTTCCTCAAATTTTCAGCAATCAGGTCAAAGAGAGTATCCTGAAGTCACTGGCGCCCTATTCCTCCGCTTTCCCGGACGGCGCACTACAGGCATTAGACGGGGCAGCCAATGCCAGTGAAGCCCTCAACATCACCTTTCGCCTGATGGTGACGCATTGCCCGGAGGAGAAACTCTTTGTCCTTATCGATGAGTACGACCATTTTACGAATGAGATCATCGCATTTAACTACAATGATTTTGAGGCCATCGTCAGTCAGAATGGCTTTGTGCGCAAATTCTATGAAATCCTCAAGCAGGGCACCGGCTCGGGCGTTGTTGACCGCATCTTCATAACCGGAGTTTCGCCCATTACGCTTGATAGCCTGACAAGCGGCTACAACATAGGCACCGACCTGACCCTCGACCTCCAAATGCACAACTTCATGGGCTTTACGGAAACAGAGGTGAGCAGGCTGCTCCATATGGCGGGCGTACCTGATGAGGAACCAGGCCAGGTCATTGCTGATGTTCAGGCCTGGTACAATGGTTACCGGTTCAGCCATAAAGCTCCCGAGCGGCTCTACAATCCCGACATGGTGCTCTACTTTGCTTCTGCCTATGCGCAGTACGGCGAGTACCCGGAGGAATTGCTCGATGCCAATGTCGTGAGCGATTATGGTAAAATGCGGCGTATGTTCCGCGTTGGCAACGAGGCGGCCAACTATGAAGTAATTGAAGATATTTTGGGTGGTGGCACTGTACGGGAGAAAATCACCAGGATATTTAGTTTTGAGCGGCACTGGTCTAAAGCTGATTTTGCAAGCCTCCTTTTTTACATGGGCCTGCTCACCATCAAAGGCTCGGAGCTTGGCTTTATGGACTTTGGCACGCCTAATCACGTCATCAAAGGGCTTTACTATACCTTCTTCCAGCAGTCATTGCTACAGCGTACCGAACTACAAGCAGACGACCTGAGGGTCAATCAAAGGGTGGGCACCCTGGCCCTGGAAAACGACATGGCGCCGCTGGCAGCCTCACTGGAGCTGGTGCTAAAACGCCTTGACAATCGTGATGCCCGTGGGTTTGATGAGAAAGCCATCAAGGTTGCGCTGCTCTCGCTCCTGGTGCCTACCGAAATTTATGCCGTTTACAGCGAGTATGCGATAGGGCAAAGTTATGCCGACATTGCGCTCTTCCGCCGCCCCCCTATCCTGCAACCAAAGCGGCAGCACCTCATCGAGCTCAAATACCTGCGTAAAAGCGAACAGGCACGCCTGGAAGAAAAGGCTGCTGAAGGCCGTGCACAATTGCACCGCTATCTTGCCCACCCGGACATTGCCCGTCATGGTGACTTTTGCGGCTGGCTCCTGGTCGTTGTGGGCTATGAGGTCGCTTTGCTGGAAAAGGTGCCCTCGCCAACGTAAGGTACAGACAATCCATCTTCGCAAAAGCCCCCTCCCACGGATAAACCCAATCCATCTATGACCATCTCAATCCCCGACCTCATCGCCATCTTCCTTTCCGGGTTTGGCATACTGCTCTGCCTGGTGGTGGGTGTTCAGCTGTTGGTGCGCAAAGAAGGGATGTGGCAGTCCAACCTGCTCCTGGGCGTACTGCTGATCCTCTACGCATTGACGCTCAGCAACGGCCTCTTTGCTATGGCTGGCATCTATGCGCAGTATCAATTCCTGTATTTCATCCCCATCAACTTCAGCCTGAGCCTGGGGCCGCTCTTTTACTTTTTCGTGCGGTCGAGGGTGCATCCTTCCTTCAGACTGCAGCGCCGGCACCTGCCCCACTTTATCCTCCCTATGGCACAATTTATTTTTTACTTGTCGATTGGATTTAGAAGTGCAGCCTATAAAAGCTGGATTTGGCGGGAAGTGATCGCCCCCTACGGACAATTTGTAGAGGAGGGGCTGGTTATTCTGCTTGCACTCGGATACCTGGGGGCTGCTTACCGGATGCTGCGGGGCATCCCGGAAGTATTTTGGAAAGGCCCTGTCTACCATTGGCTTCGGCGGTTCACCCTATCCCTGACGTTTCTGTTCCTGATCAGTTCCGGGTACGAAATCCTGGACTGGGTACTCTATGGCTTTTTCGAGTACAACCTGTTCAATACGCCATGGATGGCGTTCCCGCTAAAGCTGTCTTATGCGGCCATCAGCCTCCTGATCGGGTACCATGCCTATTTGTACCAGCATCAGAGCCTGATTCTGCCGGAAGCCCCCAAACCACCAGCTGAAGAATCGGAACTTTCGACAAGAATTGATGCCTTACTCAATGGCCAGAAGCCTTATCTCGACCCTGAACTCAGCCTGGAAGCCTTTGCTAAACTGCTAGGCGTGCACCGCAATACCGTGTCCAAAGCGCTAAGCAGCCGGGGCGAATCCTTCCGGGGGTTAGTCAACCGGTACCGGGTGGAGGAATTTATCCGGCTGGTACAGGAAGGGCAACACGAACACCTGACGCTCCTCGCTATCGCCTTCGAATCGGGCTTCAACTCCAAGGCTTCTTTCAACCGCGCATTCAAAAGCCATACCGGCTCCTCGCCCACCGCGTTTTTTCAGAACTGAAAATGTTTTTCTTATCCGGATAGGCTCTTTGATCCGCCTCATTATGCATTTCGAGGCGCTGTAAGCCTATTGAAATGGCACTTTGCAGCATTGTGGATCAAAAAACACCACCAATAGCCTACAGCACAAACGATACGCTCATCCTACCATCCTCAATGGTGGTATAATAAACCTTCTCCGGATAGTGGCTACCGGTGCGAGTGTAGTAAAGTTTACAAGAAAATTCAAATTCCAAATCGTACTGAAGCCCATTATCTACAGGTGTTTTTTTCACTTTATTTAGTAGCAGATACGAGCCTTCCTGATTGGCTCCGTCTGTTGAAAAGGTAATTCCAGAAAAGTATTCACTGTAATGTAACGCTATTGTGTAACCTTCGCTAGTTTCATTACCTAAAGAGAGTTCTCCTTTCTCCCCAAAATATTTTTCAAAGAAGTATATTTCTGAATCACTTTTTTTTTCTTTTGGAGATAATATTGAAATCCATGGAGTGTACTCAGGTATAAAGGTTTTCATCTCATTGGTAACCCTTGGTTGTAACGCAATACGAGCCCCTATCCTAAAGTTGTCCAATGAATCACTAGTGCCCCCCAACTCCAAGGTGGGGCCATTGGTGATGAAACTAGACTGTAAGGCTGCGTATACTTGATAGTTGTCCATACCTGCTTTAAAGCAAGCCAGTTGCTCGTCAATAATGCCTTCGAAGTAGGATACTGCCTCGCCTTCAGGGCAGGTGTATTCGATCTCCTGCAATGACCCCGGTAATGGGTTCTCTTTTTTGCAGCCCGTTGTTGTAGCTAGTGCCAAAGCAATGAGCATTCCAGTTATCCTAAAAAAATCAATGCATTTCATATCTACGTTTTTTCAAAATCCCCGGAAGCAACCTGTTCAAAACTGTACCTGGTGCTCCCGGGGAAATTATTTTAGCTATCAATTGGTTATCGTTACCTGAATACTTTTTGTAGTACTTAATCCTGAACAGGTGTTGGTTGCGGTAACTGTTACGGTGGCTATTCCGGCATTTACCCAAGTGACTTGGGCCTCTGTGTCGTCCAGGTAGTCAATAGTGCCTATATTTGAAGGAGTGAGATCAAAAGCTGTTTCAATGTGCCCGCTTCCCACATTAGTGGAAAAGAAATGAAAAATGCCTTTGCTGGTGGGGCCAGAGCCACCACAATTGGTGCTGGCACAGCCAAAAAATGACAAATCGAGGTCGCCAACTTCTCCCAATTCGCTACCTGCAGCTGTGGAAAGGTCGATCATCGTTGGCTCTGTTGGCTCTGTTGGCTCTGCATTTCCCTCGTCGTCCAAGCAAATTGAACGCACCTGTATTTCAAGCGGCTGAGCAGCAGTGCTTTGAGTAACTTGAAGCACATTAGTGAAGGTAGTGAAATTCAAGACATTGGGACCATCTGTTACAACCCATTCATAGGCAGCGGCATCGGGCCCTGCACCTACGGCCGCTATGTTTCTGGTCAAATCACAATCCCCATCAGAATATATACTGATATGGGACACCTTACTACAGTCCTCACAATCATCATCATCGAAAGTAAATAGCCCTACTATCCCACCGATTGCACCTGCAATTACCGAACCTGGTACAGTGATCGTAAGATTATCATTGACTTCGATTTCCCATACTGGCAAACCTGCCAAATCCTCCCATAAAAAGTTGACTACACCTCCAATCTCTGCACCAGATGCAGCAGACTCTAGAATATGCTGTACAAAATCTTTGAACTTACAGTCACCACGAAGATCTATCTCACTTTCCTGCACATAATACTCTTGGTACAAGGTAAGCGTAATATTATACAAGAAGCAATAAAAATCTGTAAAGCCTTCTTGTGCATCTGGTTCAAATAACTTAATCAATTCTGCTTCTGCTTCCTGTAAATCAAGGTCTTCTTCAGTCTCCATTTTTTCGTGCAGATAAACAAAGAGATCGCCAGTCGCTTGTGTGATTTTACCCTGTGTTTCCAAATCACCTATGTAAGCAGTAAACCCTATTTGATTTATAACTGACCTCTGCTCTTCAATTAGCTCCTGAAAGCCATTAATAAATTCCTCAGAGTATACCTTTGTAAGATCTCTTTGCCCCCGATACCGTTTAAGTTGAACTTCAAACAGGCCGGCCTGGGTTTCAAAACAAGGGCTGTTAAAATGTATGCCACTAGATCTTTCACCGATAGTAATGGCCTCATTTTTAACATACAGTTTCTCAATATCGCCTTTTTCTTTTTGACAGGAGAGGAGCATTACCGAGAAAGCAATAAGTGTTAAGGTAAGTTTCGTTTTCATTTTTAAAAGGATTAAAAGGTTTTATTCCGACTATCACGTCAGAAACAAAGTGAATAATACAGATGAGCAGCTATCCATTAGATAGAAAAGGCTTAGCTTCCTTGGGCCCAGAGAAACAAAGTTTTATGCTGCTTGTACAGCTATACTTTCTACAAAATAGTTAGTCTGCTTAAACGAGATTTTTGAACCCTCATTGAGCCAAGAGCATCACAGCGCCTTGCTGTTTTCTAAATCTATAGAAGTCAATACCTACTTGGAGCGCTAACGCGGCCATACTGTAAGCCTTTGTTTTTATAGAGCTATGAGCGTAGATATTAATCCCACAATAACATTAAAATGGTTGTTATTCCAATACAAGGATTCAATGTTGCATGCAATTTACCCCCCCCGATTAACAATGCAAGTTTTTTAACACTTTTTTTGTATTATAGCCCAATGCGCATTCAGCTATTACACCTAAATATTTAGTTTGGTGGAAGCAAACTAGAAAAGCCTTCCTTAAATTTGGTTCACGAAGCCTCTTTCAACCGCGCCTTCAAAAGCCATACCGGCAGCTCGCCCACCGTGTTTTTTCAGGGCTGAAACTGTTTTTATTACTCAAACCGGCCTGTTGATTCGTCTCATTATGCATTTCGAGGCGCTGTAAGTCTATTGAAACGGCACTTTTGCAGCATTGTGAATCAAAAACTATGTAAAATGACCAAGCTATTTTGTTTGAGAAGCTCAATAATCCTGATTGCCATAGTTTTGAGTGGCTGCGCCTCCTATTCTACCATTGGCATTCCTGCCGGAGAAGAATTTGTGCTGGGTGAACAGGAGAACAGCAGCTTCCGCGCTGAACTTAAGAACCTGAGCACCGAAACCATAAATGTCAGAGCGGTAGATAAATCAACTGGGGAACAAACTCAGGGCTTTGGCCTGGCGGGCAAAGGGCAAACCAAGCTTGGGGTAAGCAGGAAAGAAACGGTCATACTTTCTAACCCCACCACAAAAGCTGTGAAAGTAAGGGCTAAGCTAAGCAGGTCCGTGGAAGGGATGCGCTATCAGCAAATGCCGAAAACCGAGCCCACCAATGACGACCCAATCAAGACTTCAGGGGTGTCCGGCCAGCCCCTTCACAGGGACAGCCTCCCGTCCAACAACCGGATGCAGGCGTGGCCCCGGAGGTAGAGATCAGTTTCACCCGGGAAGCTATTGCCCGGGGGCGCGACCCTTACATGGAGTATGTTCTCAAGGCTATAAAATAAGGAGCAGCTCATCCGCAGGCTGGCCAAACAGGGGATTGGAGAAGACTTCAGCCCCTGTTCTTTTTGGCCCTTCACTGATCTCAAAAACAAAGCATCGCAACCACGCAACGTAAAACCACGGCCTCCTTGGTTTGTTATACATTCTAAAGGCTACCCTGGAAACTAGTCTCGCAGAATTTTTGTAATTTTGCGCCGCTTTTAACCAATAAAACCACATATGCAAACCACTGAGCCCTACCACCCGCAACATAAAGTTCGGATCGTGACCGCCGCTTCCCTGTTCGACGGGCACGACGCCGCCATCAACATCATGCGCCGCATCATGCAGAGCTCAGGCGCTGAAATCATCCACCTCGGCCACAACCGCTCCGCAAAGGAAATTGTAGATACCGCCATCATGGAAGATGCACAGGGTATCGCCATTACCTCCTATCAGGGCGGGCACACCGAGTTCTTCAAGTACATGCACGACTTGCTCAAAGAGCGGGGCGCTGGCCACATCAAGCTCTTCGGCGGTGGCGGCGGTACCATCCTGCCGGAAGAAATTGAGGAGCTGCACGACTATGGCATCACCCGTATCTACTCCCCGGATGATGGACGCGATATGGGCCTGCAGGGCATGATCAATGATGTGCTGGAAAAATGCGATTACCCCGTGGGCACCAATCTCAACGGAGAGCTGAAGCAGTTTCAGCAAAAAAACCCGCGTGCCCTCGCCCGCATGATCTCCGCCGCCGAAAATTTCCCGGAAGAGAACCGCAGCTGGCTGGAACAACTGCGCAGAGACATCGAAGGCAAAACCATCCCGGTGCTGGGCATTACCGGTACCGGTGGGGCAGGCAAATCCAGCCTTGTGGATGAACTGGTGCGCCGCTTCCTGATGGACTTCGAAGACAAAACCATCGCCATCATTTCCGTGGACCCGTCCAAGCGAAAGACGGGCGGTGCCTTGCTGGGCGACCGTATCCGCATGAATGCCGTCACGGGCAACCTGGCGCAGAACCGCGTTTACATGCGCTCCCTTGCTACCCGGCAGTCCAACCTGGCCCTGTCCAGGCATGTACAGGACGCCATCGACATCCTCAAAGCCGCACAGTACGACCTTATTATTTTGGAAACCTCCGGCATCGGGCAGTCCGATACAGAAATCATCGACCACTCCGATATGTCGCTCTATGTGATGACGCCGGAGTACGGGGCCGCCACGCAGCTGGAGAAGATCGACATGCTCGACTTCGCAGATGTGATTGCCATCAACAAATTTGACAAGCGGGGCGCGCAGGATGCCCTCCGCGATGTAAAGAAGCAGTATCAGCGCAACAACATGCTCTTCGACAAATCGCTGGACGAGATGCCGGTCATTGGCACCATCGCTTCTCAGTTCAACGACCCGGGCATGAATAAGCTCTACCGCACGCTGATGGACGTGCTCGCCGAGCGCACCGGAGCTGACCTAAGGTCCGACTTCATGGCCAGCGATGAGGTGAGCGAAAAGATATTCATCATTCCGCCTAAGCGGGTCCGCTACCTTTCGGAAATATCCGACTCCAACCGCAACTACGACGACTGGGTGGACCGGCAGGAACAGGTAGCGCGCAAGCTCTTCGCCCTCCATGAGTCCATCAAAGCGATTGAGGCGGAGGACAACCTGCCCAACAAAACCGAAACCCTGGCGAGCCTGAAAAAGGCCTACGAGGAAGTGGAACTGGGGCTCGATGGCTACTGCAAACGCATCATTGAGACCTGGGAAGACAAAAAGGCGCAGTACAAAGCCGACGAATTCGTGTATCAGGTGCGGGGCAGGGAAATCCGCGTACCAACTTTCACGACTTCCCTGTCGCACTCCCGCATTCCACGGGTGGTGCTGCCGCGCTTCAAGGACTGGGGCGAAATCCTTCGCTGGTCCCTGCAGGAAAATGTACCGGGAGAATTCCCCTACACTGCCGGCGTATTCCCCTTCAAGCGCAAGGGCGAAGACCCCACCCGCATGTTTGCCGGCGAAGGCGGGCCGGAGCGTACCAATAAGCGTTTCCACTACCTGTCTGAAGGCATGCCCGCCGCACGTCTGTCCACGGCATTCGACTCCGTGACGCTCTACGGTGAAGACCCGGATTACCGCCCGGACATTTACGGCAAGATTGGCAATTCCGGGGTAAGCGTCTGCTCCCTTGATGATGCCAAACGGCTGTACTCCGGGTTTGATCTCTGCGACCCCAAGACGTCCGTGTCCATGACCATCAATGGGCCGGCTGCGACGATTTGCGCCTTCTTTATGAATACCGCTATCGATCAGCAGTGCGAAAAGTACATCCGCGAGCATGGACTGGAGGACAAAGTCGAAGCCAAGCTCAAAGAGCTCTACGACGATCACGGGCTGCCCCGCCCGCAGTACCGCGCCGACATGCCCAAAACCAATGATCAGCTCGGGCTGCTCCTGCTGGGCCTCACCGGCGATCAGATTTTGGAGGAAAGCGTTTACAACGAGCTTAAAGCGAAAGCCCTTTCTTCCGTCCGCGGCACCGTTCAGGCCGACATCCTCAAAGAAGATCAGGCGCAGAATACCTGCATTTTCTCCACCGAATTCAGCCTCAAGCTGATGGGCGATGTGCAGGAATACTTTATCTGGAACAAGGTGCGCAACTTCTACTCGGTTTCCATCTCCGGCTACCACATTGCGGAAGCCGGCGCGAACCCGATCACGCAGCTGGCCTTCACCCTGGCCAATGGTTTCACTTTCGTGGAATACTACCTGAGCCGGGGCATGGACATCAACGACTTTGCGCCCAACCTGTCCTTCTTCTTCTCCAATGGCGTAGACCCGGAGTATGCGGTCATCGGGCGGGTGGCACGCCGCATCTGGTCCAAAGCCATGAAGCAGAAGTACAACGCCAATGAGCGCTCCCAAAAGCTGAAGTACCACATTCAGACCTCCGGCCGTTCATTGCACGCGCAGGAGATCAGCTTCAACGACATCCGCACCACCCTGCAGGCGCTGTACGCCATCTACGACAACTGCAACAGCCTGCACACCAATGCCTACGATGAAGCCATCACCACGCCGACGGAGGAAAGCGTGCGCCGCGCCGTAGCCATTCAGATGATCATCAACCACGAGCTTGGGCTGGCTAAAAATGAGAACCCGCTACAGGGCGCCTTCATCATTGAAGAGCTGACCGATCTGGTGGAAGAAGCCGTGCTCATGGAGTTCGACCGTATCACCGAGCGCGGGGGCGTACTCGGCGCAATGGAGACCATGTACCAACGCGGCAAGATTCAGGATGAAAGCCTCCACTACGAGATGCTCAAGCACACGGGCGAACTGCCCATCATCGGCGTGAATACCTTCCTGAACAAAGAAGGGTCGCCTACGGTGCGCCCCGGGGAGGTCATCCGCGCCACCAAGGACGAGAAAGAAGAGCAAATCAAAGGCTTGCGCGAGCTGCACAAAGCGAATGCCAACCGGGGAGCGCAACACCTGAAGCAGCTGCAGCAGGTCGCCATCCAAAACGGCAACCTCTTCGAAGCATTGATGGAAGCTACGAAACACTGCTCGCTGGGGCAGATTACACATGCCCTGTATGAGGTGGGCGGTCAGTACCGGCGGAATATGTAAGTACCGGCCTTTACCGGGAGCCATAAAGCCTGTACCCTTTGGAGTATGGGCTTTTTGGCTTATCGGGCCTGGTTTGCTGCTTGCTTTAGACTATGTTTGGAGCGGGTTCGTCATGAAAATCAAGGAATTGTGGTTCTGGCTAAATCTTTTTTAGCGCGTTTGGCGGGTCAAATAAGCTAAAAAAGATGACGCCAGAGCCTGCCCCGCATTTCAGCGGGGTTCATA
>JANSXW010000328.1 GCA_024742755.1 bacterium
AGGGATTCCGCCCCGGGGTTGGCCCCGGGAGCAGCGTCCCCTCTAGCGTGTACTGCTCCTGCACTGAAGACTAGCATCAGGCATAGCAATGGGAGTGTAAAGCTTTTCATAAGCTAGACGGTTAGGTTAATGAATTAAGTTTCAACACGTAATATGATTGCGGTCAGCTTGACCGAATCTTTTCCAATATTGTGGCTAATGTTTTTTGTGAAGGTGACTGTGCCTGGAAATGCCGCTGCATGCTCAGTATTGCGCTCCTGGCATCCTCAACAACATCTGCAACATCTCCAAATTGCCGGAGATGAGCCTGATGATAGGCTTCGACTGAGGAACGGCTTTCCAAAACAGCACTGACGAACTGATCGTCATTCAGCAACTGTTCAGCAGTCAGCGGTGTGGAATGCTTTTTGGTCATGTTACCTTTCGTTCTGATAGAACCGGATAATTTGTGATAACTCGACCAAAGGTTCTTGAAGATAAAGCAACTGTAATCAAAATAAAGTTGCTTTTTCCCGGCAAAAAGGGGAATTATAAAGGAAAAACCCTTTTTTAAACCGCCATGACTACACTTTTATACTGCACTTTCGGGTCTGTGAACAAGTCCGCCCTCAGGCGCTTCATTCCACGGGAAGCATAGTTGCGGGCGACCTGATAGGAGATTTTCATGATATCGGAAATCTCATAGTAGTCGAAGCCTTCAAAAAAGCGAAGGCAGAGCACTTCTTTCTGACGCGGAGGCAGGTCGTCAATAGCCCGGCGCACATAGGCCTGCAAGGGCTGCCCATCGCCTCCTAAAGAGGGCGTCGGCACTTCCTCGCTCATGGGCTGCATAGACTGATACCGCTTTTGGTGCTGCTCGTGGTTGCGGTCCGTGCTCAGGCTCTTCCGGATGTGGTTGCGCAGCGCTACAAACAGATAACTCCGGATATTCTTAACCTCAATCAGGTCTTTATCTCTTTGGTACAGCTTACAGAAGATTTCCTGAATGGCATCTTCTACCAATGCTTTGTCTATGGTGAGGTTGGAACCATAGATGTACAATCGGTCGGCAAAAGCCAGGTATAGGTCTTCGAAGGCCTGATCGTTGCCATTCAAATAGGCTTGCCAGTTTTTTTGGTGGGCGTTGGAGGAGTTTTGGTTTTCCATAATTCGGTATTGGTCTTGAACTATCGAATTTGGTTTCACACGATCGGGTGCTAGCCGAATGATGACGTAAATCTAGCAATCCGTTTCTACTTATGCAAGCGCTTGTACAATTTTTTATTTGTTGAAAAATTCATGAACAATTTTAACTTTGGTTTGTCGGCCGATAAATCCAATAAAATAGGATATAAATCCCCATTTCTGCTTTTACAGTTCGAACTGGCGCAAGCGCTTGATAAATTATCAACAAAATTGCTCTATTTTTGCAAATCCATCGTTTACAGGGAATAGATGCAATAGATAATTGTGCTGCTTGCCAAACGCTGCCATGCAAGCCCTTGTAGATTCGTTAAATAAAATCAATTAATTTTGCGGAACCATACTTACAGAAGCACGTTCAAAGAATCGTTGAACTAAAGGCCGCCCGAAATTCATGGTTTTGACCAATTGGGCACACGTTCTAACAAACGGCAAAATGAAGAAAAAAAGCAGAATAAACATCTACGATGTGGCTGAGGCCGCCGGTGTTTCGATATCTACTGTTTCCCGTGCCCTTAATGATGATGCCCGGATCAGCCCCAAGACCAAAGCCAAAGTAAGGGCTGCAGCCTTGAAGCTTGGTTTTCAAAAAAACGCCCTGGCCACCAGCCTCTCCACCAATCAGACCAAGGTGATTGGCGTGATTGTGCCTCAGCTCAACCGGGAGTTCCTCTCGTCCCTGGTGCACAATATAGAAGAGACTGCATTCGAAATGGGGTATTCCGTCATCGTGTGCCAAACCAATAACTCCTACGAACGGGAGAAAACCTATATGGATACGCTCATTGCCAGCCGGGTAGCCGGTATCGTGGCGACCCTGTCGCTGGAAACCGAGTCCTTTGAGCATTTTGAAAAAGCCATGGAACAGGGCATTAAAGTGGTTTTGGTAGACCGGGTGACGAATGCTTTGAAAGGCATCACCAAAATTGTTGTTGATGACTACCGGGGCTCATTCGAGGGGACA
>JANSXW010000377.1 GCA_024742755.1 bacterium
GTCCGCCTTGGAGGCCTGCCCCGAGATGGAGGCGTCTCGACTCGCAAGCTCGGAGGCCAGCGCTGCGGCGGTGACGGCTCCCAGGAGAGCGTTGGCCACCTTGGTGTCGACCTCCAGCGGCGTGATCCTCGCCGCTATGTCTAGGGAGCGCTGGTCCACCGCCGTCTTGAGGCCGTAGTTGGCCGCCACCGTGGCCAGCGTGGCGTTGTTGGCTGAGGCGATGGACAGCTTCAGGTCCACGCCCTCCAGCACGTCGAAGGCCAACTGGTCTGCCTTGTTGGAGAGACCCGTGGTCAGCGAGCTCTGCAGCGCGGCGATGCTGCTTCCGTGCGCAGCCACCTGTCCGTCCGTGGGCCGCCGCCGTTGTTAGGGGCGCCGCCAGCGCGCTGCTATCCAGCTTTGAGGCCAGCTCGGCGGTGACTTGGTCGTCCAGGGACTGGGTGGCAGCGGCGTTGTGGCTGCCGTGTTCACCGCCAGGTCAGTTACTTGAGCGTAGCGTCAGAGCGAGGGCCAGCTGTCCTGCTGACGCGCGTGCCGTCAGTCACCTCTCCGTTGTCCAGACCTCCGGGACAGGTCCTTCAAAAATGTTTTCTTAGGAGTAGTCTGGGGTGTTGTACTTTCGCAACGCGCCCTCACTTGAGTCGCTATGGGTCATTCGGGGCCTTCGTAGCGCAGGGTGGTATAATTATATATCAACTCGCAACAGCCCCTACCAGTACGCGAAGTGTGGAATGACGCAGTGTCCGATGGCGTTGGACACTGGGGATGAGGCGAGGTCCTTCATGACGAGACCGGCGAAGGACACTTGTCCTGCGGGGCATTCATGAGCCAACCTTGCCCCGATGGTACGTGTTAGAGACCGGTAACATCGGCGGTGACTAATTCAGCAGGCTGACGTGTTACGTGGAGAACCTCGGCTGGCTGTCGGGCTCCGAGCCAGGTCCTCGGCGGGCTGCCGGGCCGCGAAAAACCCTGTGGCAAGAACTGGGGCCGCTTTTGCGCACTTTTGCACCCAAAAAGCGAGCGGTGACAAAGCAGTGACAAGCGGTGACGAGCTCAGCGGGCTGGAATTCGCAGGCTTTTCGGGCCAGAAAACGGATTTCGGAGCACGGCGAACGCCTGGAGCCGGTTTTCGGAGGAAAACGAGCGAATTTGGAGGCCCAGGCACCACTTTTGGCGCCGGACACGAAAAAACGCACTTTTCGGAGTTCGCCGTTAGCGCTTTTGCACCAAAAACGGAGTGACAAAGACCAGTCACATCGGAAAAACGTTCAGCTGGTTGAAGAATTTTGCAGGGTTTGGGGACCAAAAAACCAAAATAATTAGGTCCCTACAAGCTGATGTTCAGCAACGCGCATCAGCAAGAATTGCGCCAAAGCTTCGAAACTTTGTTCACTTCGCA
>JANSXW010000226.1 GCA_024742755.1 bacterium
AGAACAGGTATTCCCCTCTGCCAACAGTAGGAGATGCGACTCCATGATCTATCTATACAGGTTCTACAAAGTCTTCTGTAGATATACCGCCTAATGCACCCGTCATCTGATACTCGGCAAAACACTACTCCTTAAACCAGCCGCTGTACATCACATAATTATTAGCAATCCGCTCTATGGAATCGCTAAAGGCTTCGGCACTCAGGGCTTTAACCTTACGTGCCGGTACACCAGCGTAGATGTAGCCGGATTCCAGGTGGCTGTTTTCCAGGACTACTGCACCTGCTGCGATCAGTACATTTTCTTCTACTACCGCGTGATCCATGACGATAGCGCCCATGCCTACAAGCACATTGTCTTTTAGGGTGCAGCCGTGTACCAGCGCCCGGTGCCCGATGGAGACGTTGTTGCCGATTGTAGTCGGCGCTTTTTGGTAAGTGCAATGGATAACAGCGCCGTCCTGCACATTTACCTTATTGCCCATACGGATGCGGTGCACATCGCCACGGATGACCGCCTGAAACCAAACGCTGCAGTCATCGCCCATTTGCACATCGCCGACGATGGTCGCATTTTCAGCCAGGTAGCAGTTGTCGCCAAATTGAGGAAGAATGCCTTTTACGGGTTTGATCAGTGCCATAAGGATTAGATTGCGGATTCGATAAGCTGCCCGAAGAAGAAAGCGTAGAACATCAGGAGCAAAACGCCTTCCCAGCGGGTGATTTTTTTATTGTTAGACATGATGCCGAACAGGATCGTCATGGCTACCATGAGGGGCAGGAAAAGCTCATTGATATTGGTGGGGATGACCAGCTTCCCAAAGAAGGAAGAAACGCCCATTACGATATAGGTATTAAAAATATTGGAGCCCAGCACATTGCCCACGGCGATAGAGGCCTTGCCCCGGCGGGCGGCGTTGAGGCTCACGATCACCTCCGGCAGGGAAGTGCCCAGGGCCACCGCAGAGAGTGCAATGATTTCCGGGTCAATACCCGCAAATGTAGATAGTTTACGGATAGCCAGGATGGTGTAGTCTGCACCGAGGTAAACAAAAGCCCCGCCGATGATGAGCATTGTATAGGTTTTCCAGGTCACAGTGGGGCGCTCGATTTCTTCCGGTTCCTGCTCGCTTTTGAAGCTGTAGGCCAGAAAGACCACGATGCCCATGATGAAGAGAATGGCTTCAAAGAGCGAAAAGTGCAGGTCCCTGAGCACAAACCAAAGCAAAAAGGCAGAGCCCCAGAGGAAGGGCATATCCACGTGCCAGATGTTGTACTCGAGTTCAATTTTGTCGACAACCAAAGCCGCCAGCCCCAGCACCAGGGCTATATTGGTGATATTGGAGCCCACGACATTGCCGGTAACGATTTCCGATTCGCCACTGAGCACAGAGGCGATAGAGGTCGCCAGTTCCGGCAGGGAAGTACCAAAAGCCACAATAGTGACCCCGATGATAAAGGGCGAAACCCCCAGCGATAAGCCAATTTGCTCCGCGGAGTCAATAAACCAGTCTGATGCCTTCAACAACACACCCAGGCTAACGATAAACAGCCCGGTATACATTAATATCTCCATAATCTTTCTTCTGCGGCGGGGCACCGTTCTTTCCTGCGCCCCATACGCTTATTTCTGTTAAGCGTGCCGCAAAAGTAACAACTAGAATGGACTTTTGTGCTCTGGCCAACAAATATCAATAGGACCAAAGGTCATGCTCAAAATTGAAGATTTCCTGTTCCAGCCTTTGCGATTGCTGCAGGAGGTCCACGCCGGTATAGGTGCCTTCCAGGCGCTCATCCTGTATGTTGGAGGCTTTCATGATGTAGCTGGAGAATTTGCGCATGTCAAAGACATCAGCCCAGCTCATGGGGCTGTGGGCCAGCCCATCGGTTGGGGCCTCTGCATGAGCGAGTAGCTGGCGCGCATCCGGGTAGTAAATCCAGAACAGGGGGCGCTCGTACCGGAAATTGCCGTTGTCATCATACTCCTCAATGAGGGGCGCAATGCCCAGGATGCGCACCTGCAGGGTAGAGGTTCGGGTATCAAAAAACCAGTGTTCTTTAATGCGGAAGCGCTTCACATCTTCCGGATTGAGCTCATCCTTAACCACCTGATAAATTTCCGTATCGGTATCAAAGTCATAGATGGGTACGGTGTCAATGCGGTAGAGCATGCCGGTAACTTCCTGTTGCGAAAGCGGCAGGCTGAACTCGTCGTTAGCAGTGCTAAACGCCTGCAGCCTGCCGGACTCTACTGCTTCGGTCAAAAGGGTCACAAAAGGTTGTTTGGGGTAGCGGAAAGGCAGGTTGATTTTCTCCCGCGTATCAATGACCCGCCACACGCGTTTTTCCCAGAGGATGTCGGCTTCCCGTACTGGTGGGTAGGGCAAGGGGCGCTCTTCGTGGAGGAGGGTGCGGTGGGTAATGTCATTCAGCGGCAGCCGGGTGCTTTCGGTCTGCGCAAAGAGGGGCGTGAGCAGCAGGCTCAGTGCGAGGATCAGATAACACTTCATTTTCCTTACGTTGTGGGCATAGCGGTAGCAAGACATGCGTGGTGCGCAAGCCGATACGCCGGTACAGTGCAATGACAGTCAGTCAGGTGCAGCGGTGCTTACCAGGCCCGGTTAAACAATAAGACTAAGCGATGGTCCTAAAAAACTAGTAAATAATTTGACAGAGGAGCGAAGGTTTTACCCTCGGTTTTTCCGATGTTGTGCCCTCATAATGCTGTGGTTAGCATCCGTTACAGGGGCTAAATGTTAAAATTGCCGGGCACCGGTTTTTTGTTACTTTTGCAGATGAAAATTAGCAGACGCATATGCCACTCGACCAAATAGACGTAGACAAGCTCGGTACCGGGGAGGAGACCCAGGAAATGACCTTCCTGGAGCACCTGGAAGAGCTGCGCTGGCACATCATCCGGTCCCTGATAGCTGTGGTGGGCCTGGGTATTGTATTGTTCTTCTTTCAGGGGTGGCTGTTTGATACGGTCATCTTCGGGCCGACTAAAGCGGATTTCTTTTCTTACCGTGCCATTTGCAACTTGTCGAATTCGGTAGGCCTCGGGGATATGATGTGCTTTGTGCCGCCGGATTTCCCGAAAATTGCCACAGGGTTCGGTGAGCCGTTCATTATGAGCATCAAGGTTTGCTTCATCATGGGGCTCATTATAGCCTTCCCCTATGTGCTGTGGGAGTTTTGGAAATTCATCAAGCCCGGCTTGTATTCCAAAGAGCGCAAGGCAGCACGGGGCATGGTGGGCATTTGCTCCGGCTTGTTTTTGCTCGGTGTGCTGTTTGGGTACTACATCATTTCGCCATTTGCGGTGAATTTCCTTGCAGGTTATCAGATTCCAGGCGTTCAGAATACGCCCACGATGTCGTCCTTCATCAACTACATGATCATGTTTACGGCTCCGGCCGGGATGATTTTTGAACTGCCGATTATCGTCTATTTTCTGTCCAAAATCGGGCTGGTAACGCCAGAGGGTATGAAAAAGTACCGCCGGCATTCTATCATTGGTATCCTGATGCTCGCCGCGATGATCACACCGCCTGACGTGGTCACGCAGTTTCTGATTGGCATTCCGCTCTATATCCTGTACGAGGTCAGTATTGTAGTTTCTGCCCGTGTTAACCGAGAAAACGAAGAATTTTAATGCACCGACTATCAAGTAATGCGACTTTGCTGCTGAAGTTTTTCATTCCGGTTTTCTGGATTGTCTTTTTTGGGGCGAGCACCCTTGCGGCCCTGTTCTATCAGTACGACTACGTTGGCAATACCCCGGCCGTTTACTTCAAAGGGGGCATGGTTTTCTTCTATGTTACTGGTGTGCTTTTGTTTGCCTTCACCCTCCTGCGCCTCAAGCGGGTGGAAGCCGATGGTGACTTCCTGTACGTCACCAACTACTTTAAAACGGCACGCTACCCTTTCCACAATGTTTCCAACTTCCGGTTGAGCCGGTTCCTGTTCCTGCAGCTCGCCACCGTACAATTCCGGGAGTCCGGTATTTTCGGCAAGCGCATCTTTTTCCTGGCCAGCCGCCACCTTGTGGATGGCTACTTCGCTGCTTACCCTGAGCTTAAAGCGCAGTTGCTAAAGGAGGAGAAAGGGTAATCTTCTCCTGGAGGGCATCTATGAGGATGTGCCCGGAGAGCGTTACTATGCATTTGGGTGGTAGCCTACATTGCGGAAGCGCGCACCTTGCCTGCGCCTAATGCTTCCATCGCCAAAGCCCACAGGTGCTCGTAGGGCATATGCTCCACCTCATGTGGCGCATCAGCAAACTGCAGGGGTTGCTGCCCCATTTCCCGGAGCAGTTCCGCTGCGGCTTGCTGCGCTGCCTCCCGCTGATAATCAGAAGCCGGGATTTTAGAAAGCGCTTTGATGAAACAGTAGGACCGGAAGTTGTCATCAGCCGCTTTGAGGTGCCGGTCGGCGTATTTTTCCAGCGCCTGCATGCGGTCATACGCCTCCTCGTACCGGCGCAGGTGGAGCAGGTAAATGACGTGTACGATCAGGATAGGAATATTCAGTCCCCGCTTATCCTTAGAAAACAGCGGCACCTGATTGAGCAGCCGGGCCGGGCGAAGCTTCAAACGCTTTTCCTCCGCCTCTGACTGCTTAATCTTACTCATCGCAATTAGCAGATGGACATAAGCTTCAAAGAGGTGCCATTGCTCCTGATTGGCTGCCGAAAGATGAGAGAACCGCTTGTGGTTTCGCGCTTGCTTAAAGACCCGGTAAGCCTCCTGATAGTTTTGCTGGTGCAGGCGGAAGAAGACGAGCACCTCCATACCCTTGTACCAGTTGTGAGAGCCAGGTAAATTCAAGCCTTCGAGTTGGGCAGCAGCAGCTTCTGCTTCTTCGAATTGGCCGAGCATGGTGGCGGCGACAATCAAGGGTTGCAGGAATGTGGCAATGGCTGGAGGGGTTGCAGCTTTTCTTTCCTTTAGGTCAGCTATAGCCTCCTTACAAACTTTAATGGAGCCCAGGTAGTTGTGACGGGTAGTGCAGGCTAGTTTGACAATAGTAAAATAAAAAAACCTGAATCTATAAGACTCACTTTTGGGTAATTCCTTCTCAAGCTTTATTTTGTATTTTTCTGCAAGTGCCGCCACCTCTGGTTTTGTACTTCTTGAGGTATTATAATATCTGATTATGTCATAATACAAGCTTTCTGCTTTTACCGAAAGGTTAAGGTCTAGAAGGCTCTTATCAATGATAGCTTTAGCTTCCAAAAGTTTTTTAGGGTTATCGGTAAGTAGTATATATTTGGATTTGATAATCCTTGCCAGTTCCAATATTTCTAAAGTCGCCTCATACTGTATTGCCGGTTTTATAGTCTTCTCTGCTAATTCAACAGCGGCATGTGTGGCACCTTTGGCAGCTAAGATTCTTGCGGCAACTGCATTCTTCCGAATATGGTACATAGCAGTCTGTGATTCACTAAACATCGGCTTCTTAATATCCAGCAAAAAGACAGCATTGACCAGTCTTCGGAAGAATTTATTGCGGAAGTTACGGTATTGGGTAAAGGAAGCTGACTTGTCTTTTCCAAAGAAATACTGAGCCGCATCTTGCTCTGTGGGGAGTTGCTCGGAAACGAGCAGGTCGTAGAATTCATCATAGCGGTTCGGACTGTCTTTATCGAGCCCGATCACTTCCATTTGCTTTTTCTTGTGTTTGGTGACAATGTCAACGAGTTCACGTAGCGCTTTCATATTGGCGTTAGTTGGGGCACACGGGGCACCGGGTTTAGAATATAGAGAGTTATGGAGTTTTGCGCAATTGCAATAAACATAGGCATAAAACTTAAAATGCGGAAACACTAAAGTGTTTTTATTCTGCAAATGAGGTGTTAGAAAACGAAAAGTTTGTCCTTGAGCGGAAAGGTCAATGGTGATAGCTTTGCTGTATCCAATTAACCATAAAACATTTTGAAAAATGATACCAGCAATTGTTGCGCTCCTCTTGTCGCTTAATCTGATTACTTCCGCTGTTGAATGGGATACGCTTTCTGATGCGGAGCAGCAGGAATTACAGGAGATAGTTGATACGGACGTAAGTGGAATCTAAGCCAAAATGGGGTGTTAGGAATGGGAGGTTTTGTCTTTGACTGGGATAAAACAAGAGGCTAGATTTGTGGAAGAGAGTGCACTGGATATATTTGATTTACATATTGATTACGAGGAATTACCCGCTTACCTGGTTTGTCAGAATACGGCAGCGTTCCTTAGGCACTATCATAGCGGAGAGGACCCCTTTAGTGCTTTGGCATTTCACAAATATGAGTATGATAGCGACAGCACCTACTTGCACATTACTAACATAGGGTTGGATAGTGCTATCAGGTACTTGGGAAGTTCTGCCAACTTAATCGTGCGCCGGGATCCCAATTGCAGTTTCTATACCCGGAGTTATACTAAACCCTTTAGCATCAGACTTAAGGGGACAGATGAAGAAATTCTGGAAGACTTCGAGGAGCGGCACTTCGTAGAAATTCATCAAGTGCCTGGGGAGTTGTTTGATGCGATGATTTTTCGGGAGAATTGCTAGCATAGATAGTCAAAAATCGATACTGAGTTAGTTTAATTCGGTCGGAAAAGCAGTTTGGCTTTTATACTAAGAATTCAGTTGGCTTGGATTTTTTGATTACAGAATCATTTGATGTGTACAATATTTCAACAATTAATAAAAAGACAATATGAAAGCAAGTTATTTTAAAGTAACAGCTTTGTGCTGTTCATGCTTCTTAGCAATAGTTTCCTTTGTAGGCTGCAAGGATGAATGCTATGAAGATGATTCAAGGAATGAGCGTAAGAACATTAGTAAGCGTCCGAGCAACTACAGGTCTGCCGCGTTAGCGGTATAGCCGGGGAGCAAGGTATGGAGCTCGGAGAGCTTAGTGTCTGCAATGTGCTGGAGTGTGTGGTGGAGCCACTCGTAGGGGTTGACTTCCTTTACCGCGC
>JANSXW010000430.1 GCA_024742755.1 bacterium
GCCACGTTTGACGATGTACGTTTATTTTTGCATCAAGAGCACAGACGCTTCCTGATCATACACCTGCTTACAAAAACTGAAGAAGATGAAAAAAATTGTTGTTTTTGCTGCTTTCCTGATTGGCCTTTCCACCTTAGCGGAGGCTCAGCAGGCGGTCCGCTTTGGCTTTCAGGTCAGCCCCGCTTTCAACTGGATGTCTACCGATAAAAACTCCATCAGCACCAATGGTACCAACCTGGGCCTGAAACTGGGCCTGATGGGCGAGTTTTATTTTCAGGAAAACTATGCACTGGCTACAGGCTTAGGCTTCTCTTTCAATTCAGGTGGGACACTGCTGCACTCCAATACCGGTATCTACTGGGCCAACTCTGAAGTCCCTGCCGATTGTGCCTTCTTTATGGAAGAGCAGCAGGCACCCAATTTGAAATATTCTATTCAGTACGTGGAAATCCCGATCGGGCTGAAAATGCGCACCCGGGAATTTGGCTATATCCGCTACTTCATGGAGCCTAATGTTGGCATCGGTTTCCGCACGCAGGCCAAAGGCGATATTCGCAATGCTGACGATGCGGAAGAATGCAATGACATCAACATCCGGCCGGACGTACGCCTGCTGAACCTTTTCTGGGGCCTGAATGGCGGCATTGAGTACAGCGTTTCAGAAAGCACTTCTCTGGTAGCGGGCATTGGCCTGCAGTTTGGCTTCACGGATGTGACCAAAGATGATGACACCGTTTACCTGGACAACAGCGTTTCCAATCAGGATGCTGAGGACAGCAAAGGCGTAGCGCGGGGCGTTGTGCTGCGGCTGGGGGTGTTGTTCTAGGAGAGAGGGGTTCACGCAAAGGTCGCAAAGGAAGGGTTTCGCAAAGGCCGCGGAGTGATGCTGCCCACTGAATTTTTGGCGCACTTAGCGCAAATCTTGGCGTGCTTAGCGTGAACCTTCATGGACGCTGTGTGCAGGGCTTTATAGTTGGGGCACGCAAAGTGGAAGAAGGGTTTCGCAAAGGCCGCA
>JANSXW010000435.1 GCA_024742755.1 bacterium
AGGTCAACCCCAAAGACCAGCGGGCAAATTAAATAAAAAGGGGACAGAAAGTTCGGGTATATCCTCCCAGCGACTCAGCGAGTTGGCGGGAATCGCCAGCGCCTTCGGCACTGTTCTGAAATATGATCATGCAGAAAACCTTTCCCAAGCACCGCTGAAGGAAGGTAAAAATGCCCCTGAAAAGAGGGTAGTGAAGTGCCATTCCACGAACCGAGCAAGGTGAAACAGATCAAGAGCTTATAAAACCGCCTCCTTCTTCTTCAGACGGATCAAGCGGCTGCAGCGTTTCATCCAGGCAGTTTTCGCCCGCTGGAGATTTTCGGTGGTGTCGCCCTCAAAGTCGACCCGCTGCACTCCAGATAGGCAAGGTATGTCTGGTATCCGATGGAGGCCAGGCCTATGCTTGGTCCTTGTATCGCACCGGAAGTACTGCATATGCTCAAGAAAAGGTTCGTAGTCGGGCAGGTACGGCCGCACCACAACACCCGCAAGCTTTTTCGTACCCCAAAAATACCGCATAGAGGGAACCTCCGAGGATGTTGCAAACGGGAAAAGAGGCCTGTCCATGAGCCGTTTGTAAATATCGACGCAAAAAATCCAGTCCAAAATTTCAACATTGTACGTGCGAGGGACAGCTTTTGCACCAGGGTGGTCATGGTAAAGCACGTAGTGGGGCCGCTTAGGCGTACCGGTGTTAATGGGGATCCGGTGCCCGGTACTCATGATGAAATGGATGTACAGCTCAAGGAAACTAATGCCGGGATCGTGCTCACTAGCCTGCGATGGCCATTGCAGCGTTGCTGCCCAAACCGGAAGCATGCGCATAAGCCCCCACCCAAAGAAGCAAAGAGGTTTGTGCGCAGCCTCATCAAGGCTCTCAAGGCTCCAGGTCTGAAAGGGGCCTGGAGGTTGTGCGCCTGCAAGCCGGTTTGCAAACTCATCTGTGGGTGGTTGGGTTGCGTCAAGAGTTGGTTTCGTGAAAGCGCCATCCTGGGCTGAA
>JANSXW010000028.1 GCA_024742755.1 bacterium
GTAGGTCGCGGTCTCCGTTGGGCTGACCACCGGCTGCGGATTGTTGAAATCGCTGAAGAGTGGGTCTGTGGAAGTCCAGGAATAAGTGGTATTCTCATCCTCCGCGAAGTTGAGCTGCACGGATTCGCCCAGGCAGATGGTCGTATCGTTGGCCAGTTCAACGGCCGGGGCTGGAGAAACGGTCAGGTCGAACGTTTCCGTAAGGGTGCCACACTCCGCCGCACTAATGTAAATCAAGGTATAGGTACCGGATACAGTGGGCTGGAAAGTGCCGCTTTGCCCGGTAGCGAGCTCATTACCGTTGGGGTCGATCCATTCGTAGCGGTCTTCGGCAATAGCATTGTCGATATCCACACTGAAGGTCACTTCTTCGTCGGAGCAAAGGTCCGTGGGCGCAACGTTGACCGCATTGATCTCTGCGGCCTGCACCACCCTTACCTGCACCTGATCTTCCACATCCGGGCAGATGCCATCGCCGGCCACAAGGAAGTAAGTGGTTGTGGTATCGGGGGTTACGGTGAGTGCGCCCTCTTCAATAGTGCCAAAGTCCGGGTCTGTGGCGGTCCAGGTGTAGTTGTAGCCCGGATCGGTATTGAAAATGAGTTGTATGCTTTCCCCTTCGCAAATGATGGGCGAAACTTCCAGCTCGTAGGGTGGCGGCTGAAGCACGTTCACATTCGCACTCACCTCAGTGGGGCAGTCGCCCACGGAGGCTTCGAGCGTAAAGGTGGTACTTTGAGTGAGATTGCTGCTAGAGGTGTTCAGGCAGTCTGTACAGCTGAGTTGTTCCGTCCCGCCGGTCCACTCAAAGGAAGTGGCGTTATCGCTCACCGTAGCCTGGAAATCGACGCTGTTGCCATTGCAAATCGTGGTGTCAGATGGCGTGATGGTGATCGTCGGCGTCGGGTTTACATTGACTTGTGCGAAGGAGGTATCCGTACAAACGCCGTTTTGGGTTATTCTGAAATAGGTTACCGTATCTACGCCTGTGATGACGAGGTTGTAGAGTGAATCCGGAGATTCCTGCCCGGTTTCCGGCCCCCATTCGAAGGTTATTCCGGAGAAATCGGAGGGTTCATACAAGGGCGATTGCAATACGAGGATTTCGCCTTCGCACACGGTCGTATCCAAAGGCATAATACCCAGACCTGCCACTGGCAAACTGTCCACAACCACATAAACGGAGTCTTTGCGGAAGCAGGTGCTGCCTACCGCTACTTCAGCGTAGTAGGTGGTGGCTGTTTGCGGGCTAACGGTTATTGCAGGCGCCACAAGGGTGTCAAAACCAGGTACAGAGGCCGTCCAAAGCGGTGTTTCTGAAGTCGGCACGATATTCGTCATGAATTCCAGCTCCACTTCTCCCCGGCAAATCCTCAGGGTGTCTTCTGCGAGAATGTCAATACTAATAGGTGTGATCCCCACATTCGTCGAAGCGGTTTCCTCACAGGCGCCGCGCACGGCGGTCAGGGTATAAGTCCCCTCGTTTTGCGGAAAGATAACCGTATTGAGCGCAGCAGGGTCTTGAATCGTCTCCGGGCCGGCCCAATTGTAAACCACGCCCGGCTCTGGCGAAAGCTGACTTAGAACCAGAGGGTCGCCCTGACAAACAGCGGTGTCGCTGCTCAACATAATCACTGGCGGAATGGAAACATTGACCGTTACGCTGTCCAGTGAAGGCACCGGGCATTCCTGGTTTTGCGCACTGACGTAATAGGTGGTGGTGGTATCCGGCGTGACGGAAGGGTCTGCATCTGTGGAAGTGAAACCACCGGGAGTGGCATTCCAGGTATAATCCACCCCAGGGGTGGCAGCACCGCCAACGGAAACGGTTTCTCCAAGGCAAATGTCCAGGTCAGGTGAAATGGCTATGGCCGGAGCCTCCGCGTCCAGCACCGTGATGGTGACCACATCTTCCAGCGTGCAATTGTCTGCAAACAGGGTCACAGGAAGGGTGTAGGTCCCGGCGGCTTCGGCTATGATAAACGGGTCGGGGCACTCCGTGCAGCTGAGGCTCAGACCGGTGGGGGGCACCCACTCATAAGTGGCGTTTAGGAAATTGCTGCCCGCCACAATTTGGATTTCTTCGTTTCGGCACACCGTCACGTCAGGCCCGGCATCAAGGTCATAAACCTGCACCAGTACGCTCACGGTATCCTGATAGCAAACAGCATCCACCAAACCCACGTATTCTGTGGTCTCAGTAGGAGTAGCCAAGGGGTCCGGGCAGTCATCGCACGACAGCGTGGTGGTATCCTTGAGCCAGGTAATGTTGTTGACGGAAGTTTCCAGGAAGAGCTGTACGCTCTCGCCCTGACAGATTGCGGTGTCACTATTGAGCAGCTCCACAGGCGTTGGGGCAAGCACATCCGGGTCAGAAGCAGACCAGTCCACCGCAATCGCTCCACTTTGGATATTGTCTCCCCAGTCATTAATCAGTACTGCGTAAACTTCACCGGGCTGGCAGTTAATGACAGAGGCAAAGTCGTCAACGTTGCCATTAGGGTCTGGCGCGCAGTCGAATTCATCAAGGACCTCAATGCCGGTGACCGGATGTATGCTTGCCAGTCCGGTGGGGTCAGCCCCGCCGGCATAGGAAGACCGGATGGGCTGATTGTTTTCCACGAAATCTACGATGGCCTGCGGGTCGCTGCATACTTCATCCTTGTCCAACGGCCCCCAAACCTGAAAGTCGATATCTGAATCTTCGGCAGGCAGGTTAGCGGCTTCCACTGTAAAGCCAAAAGGCCCCGCTGCCTGCGCTTCTATCGTAAACCAATAGTAGTTGGGGTCCGCAGAGCCGGTATTGAACCAGCACCCATCGTTCAGGCCCGGGTTGAAGGCAATGTCCTCAAAGCCCTGATTGAAGGTGAAAACAGAGGGAAGGTTGTCCGGAGGTATACAGCCGTTGAGCGGATTGCAAAGCGCATTGAGCAGGGAAGGCTCAAGGTTGCACTCCGCTTCTGTGATCGAGAGGTCAAATTCGGTACAGCCTGTGCCGTTGGCTACGATGATGTAGTAAGTGCCGGGCGATTCAAAATTAGTCCCGAATGCCGAACCGCCGCCACCCAGGCCGACGCACTCGGTAGCGGGGTCGAGGGGCGGCCCGTCCAAAATAAGCACACCAGTACCGGCGTCTGCTCCACTGACGATCACATCTGCACAAAAGCCGCCATCCGTCGTGTAGGAAAACACAAAGTCCGGCCCATTCAGGAATGGTGTAGGCCCACAGGGCGTTTCCGCAATGGTCCCCGCTTCGCCACAGGTCGTAAATCCGCTGCCCTCGAAGGGAAGACCACTGATCACGGTCGGATTGTCCACAGAAGAACCACTGCAAGCCAGCGGGCTGCAATTCCAGGTGAGCTCAAAGCCGGGAGCGGTGGCTGATCCGTCTGAGGTGAACTCTATGGTGATGGAGGGTTCAGAAGTTTGTAGGGTGATGGGGTCCGTATTGCCTCCGGTATAGCTTCCCAATAGCGTGCCACCGGCATTAGGGCCGGCATAGATATTTAAGAAATCAAAATTATTCTCAAGCTGAAAGTCTTGTATTTGGATTTCCAAACACTCAAAGAGGGTGGAAGGGGTAATCGTGAAAGTGGCATTCTCACCGTTGCTGTAGTCTGAATCCGGCCCACCGGAATCATAAAGTGTGCCAAAACAGGCTGAGGTGAACGTCTCATCACCCATATTAATGGCGGGTACGTATTCCTCCACGCACAGGCGGAAATCTCCTGCATTGGGCGTGCCAGTGGGAGAGTAGTCATTGACCCGTATAAAATAGGTCGTATTCGGGGTCAGCCCGATGATGTCTACCTGTGCCGTTGCTTCGCCATCCGCAGCGGAAGAACAAAAGCTCAGGTCAGCCAGGCCATCGAACATGCACTCGCCCCGGTAGATGTTGATCTGTGGGTTCAGGATGCTGCCATTAGGGCCATCCGTTGCTCCCTGCAAGGTGACGGTGACATCAATAATATCATCCGTTGTGGTAAAAGAGAACCAGACATCGCGGTCGACACTGCCCCCGTTGAAGCAGGAGGGGATGTTTTCTGCCCCTATGTTGGAAGGTGTCGCATTGATATTGTCATAGATCTCATCATTACAGGCCGGGAGCGTGCCAAGTGCGATTAAACCATCACAGTCGTCATTGACGGGTTGGGCAGAGAGGGCAAATTGCAATAACAGTAGTACAGTGAGTGTGGAAAGTATTCTCATGCTTGCCAAGTTAATGTTTGTTTTTCCAGCCCAAATCAGGCTTGAACTTGGCTAAAAATAATCAAAATTTGAAACTACACCTCCCACATTTCTTTATCGGTCGGATGGTCAACATAAAACCGGGGTCAGGCACCCCCGTGAATAAAGCCGGCCACTTCGCGGATCAGGTCCGGGTTTTTCATCAGCCGGTAGTGCCCGTAACCTTTGGCAATGAGCATACTGGCGTTGTCCCAGGCCTCAAAAATGGAGCGGGCTTCTTCTATTGAAACCACCGCGTCCGTTTCATCATGCACAATCAGCACTTTTCCCACACTGTCTTCAATTTTTGCATTGGACGTGTCGGCATGATGGAGGGGGAACTTCACTTTTTGCTCGATAAAGCGGATAAACGCCCGGGCTGCCGGGGGCGGGACGTTTAGCGTTTCCATGGCGTTGTTCAGGACCTTTTCCATCTTGTCTGGCACACCGATCAGTACGAGCTTCTCGACTTTGATGGACGGGTCGAGATTGGAAAGGGCAAAAGCCGTGGAGGCGCCCCCGAAGGAATGGGTGATAATGCCGTGCACCCCGCCAATCTGATTGATAATGGCCCGGACGGCCCCGCCGAAGTGGGGCAGGTTGGTCCGCTTGCCATCAGAATTGCCATGTGCCGGCCCATCGAAGGCGACCACGCGGTAGCCTTTTTCGACCAGGGGAGGGACAAACGTCCGCAAGGCGGTGCCCCGGGATTCCCACCCGTGCACCAGCAGGATGGTCCGGCCTCCGTAACCCCATTCGTATCCTTTGAGCAGCTGCCTGCCGTACATAAACTCAAACAAGCGGGCGCTTTCGAGCAGGGCATCACTGGTTTTGTGCCGGGCGCGAATCCGGGGCGTGGAGAAAAAACGGTACGCCAGCCTGGCCATGGCTCTGGGGAATATATACCCAAACAGGCCAAACATAAACCGGATAACCTTTAAAACCGGCGGATAGCGGACGGGCTGTTCCGGCGAGGGGTCTTGGTAATCAGAGGAGAGGTAGCAAATAGATTTAGTGATGGGCATGTATTCGGAAATTTAGGGTTGGAGTTGTTCAATCATCTGCAAAAGCAGCTGGGCAACCGGGCTGAAATACCGGTCATCTTTGTGCAGCTGGGCCAGCATGATCCCGCCTTCCAGGGTGGCAATGAACTGGGTGGCGAAGTCTTCGGGAGATACGTCAGGGTGGACCTGCTTCTTTTCCTGCCCGGTTTTCAGGGTAGTCACTATCCGGTCGTGCCAAATCCCCACGGCTTTGATGGCATGTTCCCTGAGCAGCAGGTTGCCGTCATCTGCCTCAATGGCTGTGTTTTGGATCGGGCATCCGCCTTCCACGGGCGGCTGGGCGGCATGCTCCTTATAAAAATAAACGACAGCCTTAAGTTTATCAATGGGGTGCTCTATGACGCGGGTCCGGGCCCGGACTTGCTGGTGCACCTGATCAACAGCGTGCTGAAAAGCAGCCACGGCAATGTCCTCTTTACTGGCAAAATTGCCATAAACGCCGCCTTTAGACAGTCCGGTCGCTTTTATGATGTCGCCCATAGAAGTGCCGGCGAACCCGTGCTGGTTGAATAAAGCAGCGGCTTTTTCGATGATCTGCTGGCGTGTGCGGTCTGATTTTGGCATGAGTTTTAGTATGATTAATGCAAAAATAAACCGATCGGTCTTTAAATGCAACTTGCATAGGGGGGAATCCCGGGTATCAGAATAAAACTTTACCTTCGCACGCATATGAAACGGGTCTTTTTACATACCGGCAGCAATCAGGGCGACAGGCTCAGGAACCTGAAACAAGCAGCATCTACGCTTAGGGAGGCCGTGGGGCCAGTCCTGCAGTCCTCCCGGGTTTTTGAAACAGCAGCCTGGGGCATCCGGGACCAACCGGACTTCCTCAATCAGGCATTGGAGCTGGAAACCTCGATTGACCCTATCGGGTTGTTGAATACCGTGCTGGAGATCGAACTGGAAATGGGCCGGGTAAGGATTCAAAAATGGGGACAAAGGCTGATTGATATTGATATTTTGTACTTCGATGACCTCATTTGGGAAAGTGATCAGCTGACCTTGCCTCACCCACATTTGCACGAGCGCAACTTTGTGCTGGCCCCTCTGCTGGACATTGCGCCTGATTTCCTGCACCCCCGCCTGAAGAAAACTACCCGTGAGCTGAAGGCGCTTTGCAACGACGCGTTGCCGGCTTTGCCTTTACAGCCAGAAGAATAGCGAACCTTCTGCTGGCTTCTCCGTTTGGTGAATATGAAACCTACCGTCGCTATTGCTGGAGCCACTGGTTTTATTGGTCGCTGGTTTATGGACCGATACCGGCATAAATATCGGTTTATCGCGCTAAGCCGCAAGACCATGTCCCCGGAAAAGGCAGATCCCAATGTGGAATGGCGGCAGGTTGACCTGTACTCCCTTTCCGCCAGCCGCGAAGCGCTCAAAGGCGCGCACTACGCTCTGTATCTGGTACACTCCATGCGCCCCTCCACCCGCCTCAACCAAGGTTCCTTCGACAATACCGATTTACTGTTGGCAGACAACTTCGCCCGGGCCGCCGAGCTCAACGCGGTACAGCAAATCGTTTTCCTGAGCGGTATCCTGCCGGAAGGGAAGCTGCCGGATGCCCGTCCGCTGAGAAGCCGTGCGGAAGTAGAAAAAACCCTGGAAAGCACCCCCGTGCCGCTTACTACGCTAAGGGCTGGCATCATCGTCGGGCCGGGCGGGACTTCCTTCAAAATCCTGGACCGCCTTGTGGACCGCTTGCCGCTCATGCTGTGCCCCAGGTGGACGTGCTCCCAGACCCAGCCCATCGGATTGGACGACACCCTGAGGGTCATTGACGCCGTGCTGGGGAATTCCGACTATTTCAATGCGGAGTATGACATCGTTGGGAAAGGAGTGACCACTTATTTTGATATGCTCAAAAGCCTGGCGAAGCTGAAGGGCAGAAAACGCTGGATTTACGCCCTGCCTTTCAATCTGCCGGGGCTTTCCCGCCTGTGGGTGGCTTTATTTTCCGGGCTGAGCCCGACCATGGTCTCCCCGCTGATCGCCACGTTGCGCTGGGACCTCAAAGGAAAGCCCAATCAGCTGATGGAAGCAGTGCCGCCCACTCAGCATTTTGAAGCGGCAGCGCGGCAGGCATTGCAGCAGCGGGAACAGGTGCCTGCCTTACCCTTAGCGGGCGAGCAGCAACGCAGAGAAGAAAAAAATACGGTAAGAAGCGTACAGCGCCTGCCCAATCCGGGCGATCACACCGCGATATGGGTGGCCAAACGGTATCAGACCTGGCTGCCCCGGCACTTCAGGTACATTCTCAAGGCAGACCACCGGGGGCAGACCACTGTTTTTCGTATTGGAGGTTTTGAACTGCTGCACCTGAAGTTTATCCCGGACCGCAGTGATGCCAACCGGCAGCTATTTTATATCGTCGGCGGGCAATTGGTGAAGCGCCGGGATCATGGCTGGCTGGAGTTCCGCAGTGTGCTGGGAGGCCGGTATGTTATTGCGGCTATCCACGAGTTTGTGCCGCGCCTGCCCTGGCTGGTCTACAACCTGACGCAGGCACTCGCGCACCTCTGGGTGATGCACCACTTCGGGCGCTACCTTAATTCCCAGCCTCTTGAGCGTCCTGACGGTCATAACGTTCCACTCTCCGACGGCTCTTAAGCGGCATGTACCGGTAGGGGCGGTCCTGGAAATCCGTGACCAGGGAATCGGCTTCACGGGTAAGGTTAGAGAGGTTGCGGTACAGAGCCTCATCCTTCATAAGTTGCCCCAGAGTCCCTTCTCCTTCCTTAATGCCATCAACCAGGCCGGAAATACCAGCGATTGCCTTGTTGGCATTTTCAAGCGTCCCTTTCAGTTCCTGAATAGAAGCGTTGATCTCATTGACCGTTTTTTCCAGGTCGGCAGCGACCAGCTGACTGCTCAGGCTATCTGCATTGGCGATAATTTCCGCAATTCTGGCATTGTTCTTCTCCAGGTTGCCGGTGATGGATTCGACATTCTTTAAAGAACCCGCGATATTGCCGGATGACCGCCGCATGAGTTGGTCGAGCTGAGCAGTGGAAGAGTTGAGGTTCGCCATGGTTGCGTCCAGGTTGCGTATGGTATTGGCAATGGGCGATTGGCTTTCTTCGCTGAGCAGGGCGTAGTTGAGCGTATCGATGACTTTTTGAAGGCTTTTTTGAAGGATGGCAGCGTAATCGCCCACAGCTTCTTCTCCGACCATAGAGTCCAGCAGCCCCCTGAATTCGCCCTCCAGCGTGTCGCCGGGCTCTGCGCAATCGTCTCCGGAGCAGGGTTTGTCGTACATAAGCATGATCGCCTTGCCGCCCATAAAGCCGGTCGATACAATCACTGCACGGGTATCTTTAGGGATCGTCATATCAGGAATGAGATCCAGGACAACCTCTACGGTGCGGTCCACGTCGTTGAGCAGGTCCACCTTAGCCACGCTCCCCACGGGGACACCATTGATAAAGACCTGCGTGCCTATCTGCATGCGGTCCACTTTAGGATAGTAGACCTTATAGGTATTGGATTTGAGCAAGACATTCTTGCCCATGATGAATTTATAGCCCCAGTAAGAGACCGCGATGGCTACAATAGCGAGAAGACCTACCTTTACTTCGTTTGACATGGTCGTGTTAGTTTAAGCGTCGCAAAGGTATAGCCCTTTAGGGTAAAACGGTAATTTTCGGCCGTTTACTTCTTCAGGAGAACAGGAGCTGTCAGCCTTAGATTCTAACAGCGCTGTCATTTGCCAGCCCTCACAGGTGCTAAGGCGTGCCCAAAGCCTGCCGGACTTCATCCATGGAAATGCGTGCGCCATTGCGGTACGCTACGATAAATGCACCCGGGAACCCGCGGTTTTCCAGTGCCAGCTTGGCCTGAGTGGCGTGGTAAATAGAGGTGAAGTTTTTGGCCTGGTATTTGAAAAATTCCCCTTCCCGTACCACCTCGATCAGGTAGCCGGTATTGTCCCACTTGGGGTGAGAGGTATCGAGTGGGTCTTTGGAAGCAGCCAATTGAACGTGCAGGCTGATCCCCAGGTCATGGAGCGTAACTTCCCGGAGCACCGGGCGCTCTTCAATGGCCTGTTGTGGCTGAGGGGTCAATGGCCGTATAGCTGGCTCGGGGCTGACCTCCACACTTTCTGCCTTCCGTTGATAAGCAGATGGGGTGGGATTGGGCTCAGCCGGCGTCGCATAGGACTTGGGCGTGGTCTCCGGGGAACGGGCAACAAGGTAGCGGCCTTTGGACAATGGGGGTGGGTTGGGGTCCGGCCTTTGATCAGGTTGGCGCTGTTCCTCCTGCTGCAGGACGCGTGCCGGAACGGCAACCGGCGCTGCTGCCAATGGCTGAGCTTCCGGGCTGTTTTCTACGTGCCGCCGGTAGTCTTCAAAAGCAGCAAGCATCGCACCGGCCACCACTGCCTGTCCCTGCGCGGTCATCAGATAAGCCTCCTCAGCGCGGTTGCTGAGAAAACCCGTTTCCACCAGTACGCTGGGCATCGTTGTTTCCTTAAGGACCACGAAGCCGGCCTGCTTGACGCCCCGGCTTTTGCGGTTGGCTTTCGCGAAATGCCCTTCTACCTTCTCGGCAAAAAGGATGCTTTGCTCAAGGTAGGCACTCTGGAACATGTTCAGCATGATATGCCCTTCCGGAGAGTTGGGGTCATAGTCGTAGTTGGCCTCATAATCTTCCTCCAGCAAGATGGCTGCGTTCTCGCGCTTAGCCACCTTCAAATTGTGCTCTGCGGTATGCAGGCCCATCACATACGTCTCGCTTCCCTGGGTAGCTGAAGAGCCCGGCATATAGTTGCAATGGATGGAGATGAACAAGTCTGCATCGTTGCGGTTGGCAATCGCCGCCCGTTCGTGGAGGGGGATGAAAACGTCGGAATCACGGGTTAGGATCACATTAAGGCCCGGATAATGGAGCCGCATCTCCTCGGCCAGCTTCAGGCCAATGGCCAAAGCCAGGTGTTTCTCCCGGGAATGGCCGCCAAGGCAGCCGGGGTCGTGCCCGCCATGACCGGGGTCAATGACTACGGTTTTGATCCGGTAATCGGGCGGGTAGCCCAGGGCTTGCCGAAAAGCCGGAAGGGGAAGTGTCATCCCTTTAGAGAAATCCTCCGATAATCTGGCAGGTTTTATAACTTTGCCGCGCCTGTGCACCGGGCAGCCCGAATGATCGGGAACCGGAGGGCAGGCAGCCTCAGCCATAGCTGGTGCCGGAAAGGATAATGAAAAGTTAAACCCGGTACCGGTCAACGGCAAAGCGAGTAGAAACAGCGTTGGTAGAAAAGTTACCGCTTTCGTCATAAGCACAACTTAGAATTGTATCCTTGAAGACAAAGTTACCAATAATTATTGTATTCCTTCTGGGCATCCTGCCTAATCTGCTGGCACAGGAGCCTGTAAATGAGCGGGATAAACGGCCGCCATCGGCTCAGATGCGGGCGGACAGCGCAGCCCGTGCCATGCCGGGGGATACCTTGCCTTTCGGCCCGAACCGGGTAACGGCCTCTTTAGATACGCTGCCGGGGGATTCCTTGTTGCCCCGCCGGCGCGAAACCCGCGAAATTTCCCTGTCTAAGGACTCCCTTGATGCCCCGGTGCAGTACTCCGCTGTCGATTCCATGGTGTACGATATCGCCAATCAGCGGGTGCACCTCTACGGTGAGGCGGAAGTGACCTACACCACGATTAACCTGAAAGCGGACCATATTATATTTGACTGGAAGACCAATATCGTGACGGCTTCGGGTATGCCGGACAGCCTTGGGCGGCCAGCAGGCCTGCCGGAGTTTTCGGATGCCAGCCAGAGCTTTACGGCGGACAGTATGCGCTATAACTTTTCGACAAAGAAAGGGGTGGTTTACGATGTGGTCACCACGCAGAATGATGTGGTGGTCCGCGGGCAAAAGTCCAAGTTCGTTACGCAGGAGGCACAGGACAGCCTGTCGGAAGACCAAAACGTGGTGTACAGCTCCAATGCCATTTTTACGACCTGTACGCATGAGGAGCCCCACTTTGGCATCCGCAGCCGCAAGCAGAAGGTCATTCCCAACAAACTCGTTGTAGTAGGGCCTTCCAATCTGGAAATCATGAACGTGCCTACCCCGGTTTGGCTGCCTTTTGGCTTTTTCCCGATCCCGCAGGGGCGATCGACCGGCCTGCTCTTCCCACGCGATTACCAGTACTCCCCGCAGTGGGGCTTTGGTTTGGAAGGCATCGGCTGGTACTTCCCGCTGGGCGACCACTTCAATCTGTCCCTTACGGGAAATATTTACCTCAAGGGGACCTGGGGCGTCAATGCGCTGTCCAACTACAACAAGCGCTACAAGTACAACGGCAATTTCAATATCGGCTACGACGTCCGGAGGAGCGAAGACCTGGAGGGCAATATTTCCCAGCCCAAGTCTTTTATCTTTCAATGGAGCCACCAACAGGCGCAGTCTGCCCACCCGACGATCAACTTTGGCGGGTCCATCAATATACAGAGCAACAACTATCAGCAGCGGGTCTTCAACGATCAGCGGGTACTGGAAAACCAGCTGCGGTCAAACCTGAACTTCCGAAAGAACTGGCGGGACAAGCCCATCAACCTGACCGCTTCCTTCAACCACAACCAGAACTCCAATACGGGCGACGTTACGGTCAGCTTTCCCAACGTAAGGTTTCAGACGCAGGCCATCAACCCGTTCAAGCGCAAAAACCGGACCGGGCCCGAGAAGTGGTACGAAGCCATTACCTTCCGCTACGATGCCGAAGCCCGCAACCGTTTTCAGGCGAAGGACTCTACGCTATTCACGCAGGAGACGATAGAGAATGCCCAGTTTGGGATGCAGCAGCGCGCTAATCTCGGTACGTCCTTCAAAGTACTCAAATACTTCAACCTCAACCCATCCGTCAATTACGATGAGGTGTGGTACCTGCGCACCCTGCGCCGGGATTTTGACCCTACGGCTTTGGAACTGGACACGATTACGGATAGAGGCATAGATTTTGTAGATACCCTTTCCTACGGGGAAATTACCGAGCGGCAGGTAGGCGGCTTCGAAGCTTACCGGCAGTTCAACGCCAGCGTTAGCCTGAATACACAGATTTTCGGGACCATGCGCTTTGGGCAGGGGTGGCTGCGGGGTATCCGCCATGTCATGAAACCGAACATCTCCTTTGGCTACACCCCTGATTACACCAATCCTGACCTGGGCTATTTCCGGGAAGTGAGGGACCCCAACACCCGGGACGAATTCGATACCTACTCCATTTTTCAGGGCGGCATTTTTGGCAGCCCCTCCACCGCCGGTCAACAAATGAGTATTGGCTACAGCCTCAACAACATTTTTGAAGCGAAGTACTTCTCCAAGAAGGATTCCACAGAGCAAAAGCTCAAATTGTTTGACAACATCATCGTGTCGGGCAATTACAACTTTGCGGCAGACTCCCTCAAGTGGAGCCCGGTCAATATTTCGGGTACCACCCGGATGTTCAAAGGCATGACTACAGTAGGCCTGCGCGCCACTTTCGACCCTTACCGGGTGAACGAGAACGGGCGGCGGGTAGACGACCTGTTGTGGGAAACCGAAAACCGCTTGCTGCGTTTTGATCAGGCTACGGCTCGTTTCAATACCAACCTGACCGTGGGCAAAATCAGGGCTCTTTTCAAAGGAGATAAGGAGGAGGAAATCTACGATGCAGAAGCCGAACTGGAAAGGCAGGAAAGAGGGTTGCAGCGGGTGGAGGAAACGGACTTTCTTAGCCTTTTCGAGAATTTCCGCATCAGCCATAACCTTTCCCTCAATTGGGAAGGGATGCCGGACGGGCGGGATACTTTCTTCATCGCCACCAACACCATCAACTGCAGCGGCAGCATTCAACTGACCCCCAACTGGTTTATCAATATCGGCAACTTTGGGTATGACTTTGTACGTAAGGGTATCACGTATCCGTCGGTGGGTTTTCAGCGTGACCTCCACTGCTGGGAAGCAGGCGCCAACTGGCAGCCACTTCGGGGCACCTACAGCTTTTACATCCGCGTGAAACCGGGCTCCCTGGACTTCCTGAACATCCCGTACAACCGAACGAACGGGGATGGGCGAGGGCAGTTTTAAAAAATGTGGGCGGAAGCTGGAACACTTGCCAACTTCCGCCCGCTTATCCCATTTGCGCCGTACTTCATTTAAGCAACCTGACGCCGCTGCTGCATCCGCACAAACATGCTCATAAACAGCCCGATCATCATCATCGTTGAGCCGAGCCAGAACAGGTTGATGCCTGGGAATTCAATAGCTTCCAGCACAATATAATCGGCGCGCAGAGAGTCAGTCGCCACCTCAAATGGGATTGGGTGCTCGCCTCCGGTTTCTGCCTGCCCGATCATGACCTCCACGGTTTCTTCCTGCGGGTTGATACCCGTGAAGCGGAAGTGGAGCCCCAGCTCGGAGATTTCGTCTTTGAGGTTGAGCGGCCGGCTGCCGCGGATGAGGTAAAGCGGCTGCGCCATATAAGAAGCCCCATCCTGCCCCTGTACGCTGATCATAGCGCTTACGGCAATATCTTCTTCCTGAGGCTCGTAGGCTTCATGCTCCGGGTTTTTGTTAAAGCCTGCAAACTGAATGGTGTGCCCGTTGTACGTAATCTGATCTCCCTCCTTGAAGGTAAACGGCTGGTACTCCATATTGACCTCCCGCCCGAACACGGCATCAAAAATGCCTTCGCTCAGCCGCACTTTGGAGCTGATGTCATTGACCTGCACGGGGTAGCTGTATAGCATTTGCCCCCGCAGGACCAGCACCGGCTGAACGGTGAACATACTGTCTTCGTCCAGCCGCTGAATACGGATCGTAGCCCCGATAGGCAAGTCCCCTTCTTCCTTGGTGTAATCAGGATGGGAAGGGTCCCGGTCAATGCTGACGAGTTCTGCCCGGAAACGCTTCACAAAGAAGGTATCCTGATCGCGTATAGGCACGGTGTCCTGAAAGGCGATTGTCTCTCCGATGAGGGCTTCGTACACTTTGTAGTTTAGGCTGTCCTCCCGGTTTTTGCGGTATTCCATATCAATTTCCACCCTGGGCAGAGAAGCGATATGGGTGAAAATATCACGCTCCAGGTAACGCTTGGTCGACGGATTGGAGGCCGCTACCTTGGTGAAGGATTTGTCGTAAAGGATATTCGGATAAAGGTTGAACTCCTCAACCACGTCCCCGGAAGCATCCCGGCGCTTGTAGTTTACCTTGAAAGTCCGGGAATATTGGCTAACGGTATCCGATACGTAAGTCACTTCGTAGTCGCCCATGATCAGGGGCGAGTCCTTGAAGAGGATGACATTTTTGCGCAGTTGTTCTTCGGTAGCCCCTTCAATGAGCCCCTCCATCACAAAGGTATTGTTGGAAATTACCTCCTGATTCAGGCCGGAGGCCAAGATGCCGATGATCATCATACCGAAACCCACATGGGAAACGGCAGACCCCGCCATCTTAAGCCGGGCTTTGGCTACCGTGAACAGGTAATCCACATTAGCGACGATGGTAAACCACCCGAAGAAGAGCATAACGGTGTACTGCCAGGCATTCATGGCGATCCAAAGTGTGGTCAGGTAAGTCAGCAGGGCAGAAATGCCGAGGGCAACACCGGTATGAATGCTAAATTTTCTGAGCTGCTTGCCAAAGTTTGGCTCTCTGAAGCGGAGGTACTGACTGATGCCGGAAAGCAGGCTGATAAAGACGGCAATCCAAATCTGATATTTATTGTAGTGAGGCACCGGATCCGTGATGACGCGGCCGATGTAATCGGGGTCGAAGTACGTCATGATTTTGTTGTACACCGGCAGTGAAGTGGAAGCCGAGATAATCAGACCGGAGAACAGCAGGACCAGCGAACCAATAAACATCCAGAATTCCCGGGAGGCGGTGGCTTCTTCTTTTTTAGGTGCCGGAATGCTGCGGTACCGCTTGCCGATCAGGGCGGCAGAGAGCACGATGTAAAAGCCAATCAGCAAAATCAGCTGGGTTTCCAGCCCCATTTCTGTAAAGGCATGCACGGAGGTATCTCCCAGCACCCCGCTCCGGGTCAGGAAGGTGGAGTACAGAATGAAGATAAACGTCAAGGCATAAAAAATATGCGTACTGCGAATGGAATGCCCCGTTGCATTGGCAATTAGATTGGTATGAATGCCGGCGATGAGGAAAAGCCAGGGCACCAGCGACATGTTTTCCACCGGGTCCCATGCCCAGTACCCACCAAAGCTGAGCGCTTCATAGGCCCATGCACCGCCCATCAGGATACCGATACCCAGAATGGCGCCGCTAAACAGGCTCCAGCGCAGGGCAGGCTTCAGCCAGGCTTTATGATCGTTGGTCCAGAGGGCCGCTATGGCATAGGCAAAGGGGATGGTGGTAGAGGCAAAACCCAGGAACAAAGTCGGTGGGTGGATGGTCATCCAGTAGTTTTGCAGCAGCGGATTGAGCCCGGTGCCGGTAATCTGCGATACGTAATCGGCACTTTGGAAAATCGGCGCATCCACCACATCCCGGAGCAGCATCATAGGGTTGCTGCCCAGCCGCATGGGGTCGTCTCCAAACCCGATGTAAATACCGAGGATCATGGAGCCTAAAAAGACCTGTACGGAAGACAGCAGCGAAAGGGTAGGGGCTTCCCAGCGCCTGCCGGTAGCCATGAGGACACCACCGAGCACGATGTGCCAGAACATCCAAAGCAGAAAGCTGCCTTCCTGCCCTTCCCAGAACGCTGAGAAAATGTACTTCATGGGCAGGTCCTCAGAGACGTGCGCCTGAACGTACTGATATTCGTAATACTGATTGATCATCACATAAAACATGGTGCCAATCAGCATGAAAATGGCAATGCCATGGATCAGGAAGGAAAACCTGCCGATCCGGAGCCAGTTCGCCGCCTCAGCGGTCTGTTCGCGGCGCTGTGTCGCAAAAAAGTAAGCTATCGTAGAGAGCAATGCCGTAGTGAATCCGAGCATAATCGCCAGCTGTCCGATATAGCCCGGGATAAGGTGTTCGCCTACGTACTGAATGTCTTGCATGGAGTGTTATCGTTGATCGGATGTGAACGGCCCGCAGTGCAATGGGCCTGTCGTTGGCTGAGTGCAGCAAACCCCGAAGACTTCGGGAGGCTTCGGGGTTCGTGGTCATCAGCAAAGGTTAATGGATTATTGTGCTTCGCTTTTGATGTAAACTTCTTCTTCCTTGTACTTGGAAGGGCACTTCATAAGCATGTCGGTGGCCACGAACTCGTCCCCCTTCATGGAGCCGGTCAGCACGATCTGCTCCGAAAGCTCAAAGTCCTGCGGCTTTTCTGAAAGGAGGACTACTTTGCGCTCATCCCCTTCCGCATCTTTGATGTAGAAGCTAAAGTAGTTGGGGTCTACTTCAGGATCGTAGTGCATTTCCTTGTCCTTGGCGAGCTGACCGGTGATTTTTACCCGCTCCCCGCTTTGTTCCGCGTCCGCAAAGGTGGCATAAGTGCTCATGTCATCTGCCGCGCTCGTAAGCATAACGATGGCAACCCCTACCATGATGATCGCGATGATATATATTTTCTTCATGCTACTATCGGTTTGTCTACAGTTTTAAGCCAAGTGCTCCGCTGTGGTTAAATTTGCTGAAGCTGTAATGAATACAAACATACGCTTAGTTTGTTCCTCCTGCGGGCTTTGGCATGGTCAAATCGTTGTCAATTCTGCAAAGGTAGGGAAGGGGGGGCTTTTGAGGGATGATTTTTGTCAGAAAATGCGGCAGAGACTGCCTGATCTCCCCACAATGCCTATATTTGGCTACCTAAAAAAGCCCCTGCCTATGAATGAACGGATCATCGTCAACTTAAAAAACCTGGCCATTGAGCAAATGGACCATCAGGTGCTGAGTGGTGTTTCCCTGAACATCACAAGAGGCGAGTTCGTCTACCTCATCGGGCGGACCGGCAGTGGCAAATCAAGCCTGCTCAAAACCCTCTATGGCGCCCTGCCTCCGGGCCCGGGCAAAGGGGAGGTGGCTGGCTTTGACCTCGCTAAGCTCAACCGCAAAACCATCCCACTGTTGCGCCGTAAACTGGGCATTGTTTTCCAGGATTTCAACCTGCTTTCCGACCGTACCGTCGAGGACAACCTTCGTTTTGTGCTCGAAGCGACCAATTGGAAGGACGAGCAAAAAATGCGGGCCCGCATGTCTGACGTGCTCGAACAGGTCGGTCTGAAGGGCAAGGAACAAAAACGCCCGCACCAGCTCTCCGGCGGCGAGCAGCAACGCGTGGTCATTGCCCGCGCCCTGCTCAATAAACCCGAGCTGCTTATTGCCGATGAACCCACCGGCAACCTCGATCCGGAAACCTCCGATGACATTCTCTTACTGCTTCGCCGCCTCGCCCAGCATAACGATACGGCTGTTCTCCTCGCTACCCACGATTACCGCATCATCGAGAACTTCCCGGCACGCATCATCCGCTGCATCAATGGCAGGGTCATGGACGAGGAAGGCTTTGAAGTCTGAGTTTACTGCATTTGACGGACAGCCGCCTCTGCCTCCTGTACTGGTAGCTGGCACACTTTATTCTGGCAGACATAAATGAACGTTTCTCCTTCCTGCAGTTTCCCTTTCAGCAACTCCAGGCTGCCTTCGCCCGCACCGCCCAGGAACAAAGCATTGGGCAGGTAACGCTGTTGCAGGGCCTGCCGCTTTTCAGCGAAAGCTTCGCCTACAATAGCGACCTCGTAGAGCGGGTAAGCCAGCTCACTGTAGAGGTTCATCCAGTTGGAAAAGTAGGAAGGTGCGGTGGTTTCCTCCATTTCCCCGGTCATGCGTTGCAGCATTTGCCGGGCACGCTGTGTGTAGGTGGTGTCGTACAGGTAAGTGCCCAGGTGCAGCAGGGCGCGGCCCATTGTGGAGTTGCCGGAAGGGATGACATTATCCTCGGTCTTAGCTGTCCGCGCAATGAGTGCCGGGTCGAGATCAGAGGTATAGTACAGCATCGGGCTGTCTTCAGCAGAGAAATGCTCAAGGGCATATTGGGCAAGGGCCTCTGCGCGTTCCAGCCACTTTTCCTCAAAGGTGATCGCGTACAAATCCAAAAAGGCCTCAATTGTAAAGGCGTAGTCATCCAGAAAGCCGTTGATTTTAGCCTGCCCGTCTTTATAGGTGCGGAGGATGCGCCCTTCGTCCTGCACCAGCTTTTCCTGAAGCAGTTCGCCTGCCCGAACGGCTGCCTCACGGTAGCCCGGTGTTTGCAGCGCCTGATAGGCGTGGGCATAGCCGCTGATCATCATGGCATTCCAGCTCGTCACCTGCTTGTCGTCCAGCCCGGGGCGGGGGCGTTTGGCGCGGGCGGCAAAGAGTTTTGCCCCGGCATCGGTAATTGTTTGCTTTAACTCAGATAGAGATATCTTATACTCATCCAGAATTTTCTGCACATTTTTTTCCTGAATCAAAATATTGCGCCCTTCCCAGTTACCGCCGGGGCGGAAGCTGTAATAATCCATGAATACCTGCGCCGGCTGTCCATCACCGAGCACCGCAGTCACTTCTTCTGCCGTCCAGGTGTAAAAGCGGCCCTCTTTCCCTTCACTGTCTGCATCAAGGCTGGAGTAGAAGCCGCCTTCGGGGCTGGTCATTTCCCGGGCGATGAAGGCGAGGGTTTCTTCCAGTACGGTTTTATAGGCTTCCTCGCCGGTAAGCTGATAAGCTTCACTGTAGAGGCTGACGAGCTGCGCGTTGTCGTAGAGCATTTTTTCAAAGTGGGGGACCGCCCATTGGCTGTCGGTGGAGTAGCGGGCAAACCCTCCGCCAAGGTGGTCGTAGAGCCCACCGCTCATCATGGCCTCCAGGGTGGTGGTGGCAAAGGTAAGCAGGCTGTCCTGCCCGGTGAGGGCGTGTTGCCGGAGCAAAAACCGGAAGACGGAAGGGAGCGGGAACTTGGGCGCGCCTTTCAGCCCTCCAAATTGAAGGTCAGCTTGTTCGAGGATGGCTGAGGCGCCTGCCTGTAAAGCTTCACGCGAAAGAGCTGCGGATTCCTCCAGCGGTTTGGGGCGGCTGACCGATTGGATGCCTTCAGCCAGCAGCTGGCCATACTCCTCCAGTTTAGCCCGGTCGGTTTGGTAGAGATCGGCGAAGTATTTCAGCACTTCCAGCCATTCTTTCTTCGGAAAATAGGTGCCCGCCCAGACCGGTTGCCCATTGGGCAGCGCAAAGGCGTTCAGGGGCCAGCCGCATCCTCCCTCAGCCGCCAGCTGACAGGCCGTCATGTAGATATTGTCCACGTCGGGGCGCTCTTCCCGGTCGACTTTAATCGCCACAAAGTTTTCATTCATAATGCGGGCTACCGTCGAGTCTTCAAAGGATTCGTGCTCCATTACGTGGCACCAGTGACAGGCGGCATAGCCCACGCTGATCACGATGAGCTTGTCTTCTTCCTTCGCTTTTTGCAGGGCTTCCGCTCCCCAGGGGTACCAATTGACCGGATTATGGGCGTGCTGCAGCAGATAGGGGCTGTTTTCATTGACGAGGGCGTTGGCGTGTTCATGCGCCTGGTTGGCGCCGCCGCAGCTGGCCAGGAGCACGAGCAGCCCAAACAAGCCGGTACAGGGCCAGGCAGCAATATTCATTTTCAGGTAGTTTAGTCTGTTCATCGAAGGTGATACCAATGGTGAATAGGGGGGAGGTATGTCTGTGATACCAAATGTGCGGAAAAATGAGGAAGAAGAAGGCACCCGCCACAAACTTTTTATTGGCGCAATGACAAATCGCATCTGACAAGTGGGCATGCCTCTTTATTTTTCGACCAGCAATACGCATAAGCCATGCCTTTTTTCCAACTCAGCGAAGCCGATACAGGCTTCCCACCTGCACACTTTGCCGACGAACAGGGGATGATTGCGGTCGGAGGGGACCTCTCCACCGGGCGCCTGTTGAATGCCTACCGAAGCGGCATTTACTTTTGGTTCGGCCCCATGGATTTTATCAAGTGGTGGTCGCCTGACCCCCGTTTAATTTTGAAGCCGGCTGATGCAGGGCCGCCGGAACAGCTCTCCGGCTACCGCCCGGATATGGAAGTCACTTTCGATCAGCATTTTGAGCCACTGCTCCGTCAAATACAGGAAGCTCAAAACATCCCGCCTATGGGCGAAAACTGGGTGACGGAGCAAATGGCCGAAGCCTATCTGTCCCTGTTTGAGCAAGGCTACGCCCACTCCCTGGAAGTCCGGCACGGGACCACCTGGGTAGGCGGCATCTTTGGGGTAGCCATTGGCAAAGCTTTTTTCGCAGAATATACGTACAGCGGCACGGAAGGGGGCGGGGCGATCGCGCTGAGCTTGCTGGCCCGGCAGCTACAAGGACAAGGCTACCACTTTGTGGATGTTCAAAAACCCACCATTGATACGCCCGACCTGGGATTCACCGAAATGTCACGCATGGCTTACCTGGATTTGGTCAAAGCGGCTTGCGCATAAATCAGAAAAGAAATGGAAAACACAATCAACGACTTATTGCAGGAAGCCCAGGTTTACTATCAGAGTGGTGCCTGGAGGCAGGCCGCAGACAGCTATGAATCTGTGCTGAACCAATGTGCAGCCCCGCTGCTCAGCGGGCAGGTGTACAGTGCCATAGGCGCTATTTATCAGGAACAGGGAGAACCCAATATTGCAGTGCGCAATTACGAGCAAGCCTTTGAAGCTTACCAAAAAGCCGAACCGGAAATGGATGCGGACGAAAGGCACCAAATGGCTGGCCTGGGCAATAACCTCGGCAATTTGCTGGCTGCCCTGCGGCAGTATAAGTCAGCGGATGCCTATTTCCGGGCTGCCGTCAAGCGGTACGAGGCTTTGGCGGAGACCGATGAGGCCACTTTTCAACCCTATCTTGCCCTCACGGTATTCAACCGCGCACAGGCAGCCGCCCGGGGCGGCGATCACTACAACTGGCGCAAAAGCATCAAGCAGGCTGTGGCGCTTTACGAGGGCCTGGTCAAACAAAAGGCCGTCTTTCAGCCCTACCTGGGCAATGCCCTGACCTCCCTGGCCGACAGCTACACCGATGAGGACCCGCTGATGGCTGAGCTTTACTGGAAGCAGGGCATTCGCGCCTACGAAGCGGCTTTGTCGAATGACCCCTCGGTCCTGCCTTTAATCGCTGCGGGCTACAACAATCTTGCTTTTGCTCAAAAACAGGAGCAGGCCTACAGCAAAGCGGTCCTGTCCTACACACAGGCACTGGAGGCGTACACCTCCCTTTCGGAAACGCGCCCGGAAGACTTTCTGCCCTTCGTAGCCAATACCTACAACAACCTCGGGGTGCTCTTCACTGAAATGGGAGAGCGGGAGGAGGCTATTCTTAACTATCAGCGGGCCCTGGAACAGTACGATGCGCTGGAAACTCAGCAGCCGGGCTTATTCCTGCCATATCAGGCCACCCTTTACCACAACCTCGGTGTGCTTTACGATGAAAAGCAGGCTTACAAAGAGGCACTGCCTTATTATCGAATGGCCCTGGAGCAACGGCAGCAGCTGGCTGCCGGTCATCCCGAAGGGTTTATGCCGGATGTGGCCGTGACCGCCCTGAATATGGCGACCCTCTTTCAGTCTCTGCTGGAACTTACCGCCGATATGCAATACCAAGCGCAAGGATGGGCGATGCTGCCAGTCATTGAAGAAGCGCTTGGGCAGATAGAACAGGAGTCGCCTGCGCTGAACAGCATGCAGAGTGATCTTGCCTATTTCAGGGATTTCTTCTCCAACGCTGACCAAGCCACCCTGGAAGCGGCCCGGCTGATGCGGGAAACCGCACTTTGGCAGGAGGAGCAGCTCTCCACGCTGGAACATACCGAAAAGCTGGACTGGCAGCATAAAATTGTGGATGCACTGGCGAACTACCATCAGCAGTACTCTGGCAACCGGGTTATGGAGGAGGAGCTAGCGCAAGCCTATGCTTATCAGGCCTGGCTATTCCTGCTGGCCGGACAAACGGATAAGGCATTGGCCCCTGCTCAAAAAGGCATCGGCCTCAATCCTACAGACCCTCAGCCCTTTGTCAACTACGGGCACGTACAGCTAATGCTTGGCAATCTGGAGGAAGCCATGAAGGCCTACCACCGCGTCAAAACCCAAATTACGGCCGACAAAAAACGAGTAACCGACCTGGTACTGGAAGATTTGAAGGTGCTGAAAGGCTATGGGTTGGATGCGGAAATAATTGAAAAAGTGGGCAGTCAGCTTCAAACTCAGCAGACAATCGCATAGGTGCTGCCCCAGAACCGGCAGATCAGGTCCAACAACCAGGCATTTTTGAAGTACCGGCCAGCCAGTAAAAGGCTATCGGCCTGCTGTGCTTCAGCCTGCCGCCCTGCGTAATCCGCCAGCGACAGGTGCAGCCGGGCCGCGATCAGCGTTGATTCGTGCCCTTGCGCGTGGGCCTCCGAAATGGCGTTCAGGAGGTGCTCCGGTACCGCAGTCCTTCCATCCCAGTCCTGCAGGAAAGACAAAGTGCGTTTTGGGAAATTATGCCGGAAGTAAACGTGGGCGGCGGATTCCAAACGCAGGGCCGCTTCGTAGGGGTAGTGCGCTTCGGACAGGCCTAGTAAGATCGCTCCCGCCTTTTTAAACAATCCTCCCCAATCGCCTTCAGCCCGCAGCGGTTCGGTAGCCTGACCGGTCATCCGGTACTGCAGGCAGCCCCGGTCATCCCAAAAAAGCCCCAGGCTGTTGTGTGCTTCCAGTTTAGACTTCTGCCTAAGCGCCCTCAGCTCCTCCAAAGGATGTTGAGCTTTTGTTGCTGGCCGGAAGCGTATTTCAGTGTGGTTCATGGGGCTGTGGAGGAGGACCGGCGGTTCTGGCCCGGATGCTGCCTGGGGCGGAAGCTCGAAGAGTATCGCATCAGCAAGGGGCGCCAGTTTGGTCCTGTCCCGCTGCGGGTGGGTAGCCGGCGGTGCACCATGCCGGTTGGCGCTGCTGATAACGGCTGGCTTTTGCCAATGCGCCATCAGGTGACTGAGCAGTGGCGTGCCAGGCAGGGTTGCCCCAATTCTGGAAAGGCCAGGGGCAAGGGCATCAAAAGCCAGGGGCGATAGCGGATCAGCAGTCCGGGTGAGCAGCACAATGGGATGTTCAGGCGATTGGAGGGCCAGCATGTCAGCCGCATCGACTTCCAGATCTTCGGTAAGGATGAAAAGCTCGTGGTAGAGTAGGGGGAGCGGCAGGGGCGTGCCCTTGCGCTGCCGGAGCCGCTGTATGGCTTTTGGATGGGCAGCATCCGTCAGGAGTTGAAACCCGGATGGGTGCTGTATGGCTATGATTTCACCCGCAGCCAGGCCCTCAACGGCCGCTTCGATGGCAGATGTGCCTTCGAGGGGTGCTGCCCGGGAACCAAATCTGGCGAACCGGTAAGCGGTCATACCACTTCGGGCGTTGCCAGCTGCTGTATGAGCTGCCCTACTTCCTTTACCAGCACCGGGATGCTGTCTTCCACGGCCGGGCTGAGGGCAACGCTCATGGGCTGTATTTCCTCAATGGAGATGGTAAACAGGTAAAGCTCAGGGACCCTGCCCAGGAGGTACATGGATTCGACCATGTCTTTAAGCCCAAAGTCGTGCGCAGTGAGCCCTTTCGGGAAATCGGAGGAAAAGCGCGGCTTGATCAGGGAGACCGTTCCCAGTGGTTTTTGGTCCATAGTGGCATCCACAAAGATGACCTTGTCGTAGGCATCAAAATGCCCCATGAGCGTGAAACCGCCCACTCCACCATCCAGGATGTCCGTATCAGGGAGCTGTAGGTTGTTTTCGGCCAGCCATTGGATAAACTGCACTCCAATACCCTCATCGCCCATGAGATAATTACCAATGCCAATCAAGAGTATCGACGGGCGCTGAGCAGTGGCATCGGGCGCAGCTATCCGCTGACTGAGTTTTGCTTCGAGTTCTCGCATGTTGATTTTAGTGTGCTTCTGCTGCCGGTGTCTTTTCTTCTTCGGTCCAGGGCGCTTCTTCCTGAGCGGGCGGGGCTTCCCCTTCCAGCGTGTCTTCCGGCTTGATCCGGTCCGTCAGCACAAATTTATAGCCGCTGAACATAGAGGACACTTCACCCCGGCCTTCCAGCCAATCATGGTAAAAGACGAGGTAAACGTGGATAATGACAAAAAGAATCATCAGCCAGGTCACCCCGTGGTGGATCAACCGGACCGTAAAGTCGCTTCCAAACAATGGGATCACCCAGCCAAACAGGTCCGCCACAAAAAAGGCAGACATGGGCTCATACAGCCCAAAGCCCGTGGCTACCTGTACCAAGGCTAAGAAAAACAGCACCACATAAGAGGCGCCGGCAACGGCATTATGCCCAATCGCAATATTGCCCAGGCGGTGCTCCTTGTCCACACCAAGCAGGATGTCAATTTGAAGTACGTGGCGAATGTTCTGCAGCGCTTTTCGGGTCAGGGGCAGGAAGGAGCGCCAGCTGGCATAACGGTTGCCGACAAACGCCCAGTAAATCCTGAGTAGCATAACCCCAAGGAAAATGTAGGCGGTGGCAAAATGGATGTAGCGCACCGTCCCAAACCAAAACTGCCCGCTGGCTTCCGTGCTGGACATGATGGCCGGCGGATTGGCAATGACAAAGCCGGTTGCAGCCAATACAGTGATACAAAGTGCATTCGCCCAGTGGAAAATCCGGACAGGAAGCTCCCAGACATATACACGCTTAAAGGTCAGGTCTTTTTTGGCAGTGGCCATGGTCTCAGGTTTTTGCTGTTAAATTTCGCAGGAGGACAAATGGCGCACCTGTGAAATATGCTTGCCTTCCTCATCGTACAAGTGTACCGAGCAGGCAATACAGGGGTCAAAGGAGTGGATGGTCCTCAGGATTTCCAGCGGCTGTTGCTCATCTGCTACGGGGGTACCGATCAGGGTAGACTCGTAGGAAGAGCGTTGCCCTTTGGGGTCCCTTGGGGACGCATTCCAGGTGGAAGGCACGACCTGCTGGTAATTTTCGGTTTTGCCATCCTTGATCTTGATCCAGTGGCCCAGGGCGCCGCGCGGTGCTTCCATGTAGCCTACGCCTTTGGCTTCAGCCGGCCAGGTTTCCGGTTCCCAGCGTTCGGTGTTTGCCATCCGGGTATCCCCGTTTTTGATGTTGTTGATCATCTGATCGTAGAATTCCAGGCCCCAGTTGGCGGTCAGCTTGGCGCAAATGCCACGGGCAGCCGTGCGGCCCAGGGTGGAAAACAGGGCTTCAGCCGGTACATCCAGGTGTTTCAAAACCGCATCTACCTCCGCTTTGATCTCCTCGTTGCCACGGGCATAGCCCACCAGGACTCGGGACAGCGGGCCGACCTCCATAGGGAGCCCTTTCCAGCGTGGCGTCTTAATGAAGCTGTATTTCTTATCGATATCCAGGTAGTCGTACGGTGGCTTGGGCCCGGAGTAATTGATCTCGGTCTCGCCCTCCCAGGGGTGGAGGGATTCCTCGTCCCCTTTGGTGTAGTCGTACCAGGAATTGTTGACAAATTCGCGGATTTCGTCGTTGTCGCGGTGGTTGACATCGTGGACTTTGGACAGGTCGTTGTTCAGGATGACCCCCTGCGGGAATTTGAAGGAAGAAACATCCCGGTACCCATTGGTTGGGAACTCACCGTAGGACATGTAGTTGCCGAAGCCTTTGCCGATACTGCCCCAGTCTTTGTAGAAGGAGGCGATAGCCAATAGATCGGGAATGTAAACCTCATCCACAAACTTTTTGCCCTCTTCCAGCAATTGCCGGACATAAGCCAGGCGCTCTGCATTCAGTCCGCCGGGGTCATTGGTATTAATGGCGCAAGCCATACCGCCTACGAGGTAGTTTGGGTGCGGGTTTTTGCCACCAAAGATGGTGTGGACCTTGACAATCTCTTTCTGCCATTCCAGCGCCTCCAGGTAGTGGGCAACGGCCATCAGGTTGGCTTCCGGCGGCAGTTTCATGCCGGGGTGCCCCCAGTAACCGTTGGCGAAGATGCCCAGCTGCCCGCTTTCTACAAAACGGGTGATCCGCTTTTTGATGTCTGCAAAGTAGCCCGGCGAACTTTTGGGCCAGGGCGAAATGCTTTGTGCCAGTTCGGAAGTCGCCTTGGGGTCCGCCTTGAGGGCGTTGACGACGTCGACCCAGTCCAGGGCATGAAGGTGGTAAAAATGGACGACATGGTCGTGCATGTACAGTGCGGTAGCCATCATATTGCGGACCATTTCCGCATTTGGGGGCACCACAATATCCAGGGCATCTTCTACGGAGCGTACGGAAGCCAGGGCGTGCACCGTTGTACAAACCCCGCAGGTACGCTGTACGAATGCCCACACATCCCGGGGATCCCGGCCACAAACGATTTTTTCAATGCCCCTCACCATACTGGAAGAGCTCCAGGCATCCGCAATGACGCCGTCTTTTACTTCTACTTCGATACGAAGGTGGCCCTCAATACGCGTGATAGGGTCCACGACAATTCTCTTTGACATGGTTGTGTGATTGGTTAACCGGGAATATTAATCTTCTTTGACTTGCTTTTCGTTGCGGGTGCCTTCGGCAATACTGTTTTTCAGCTCATTGCGCTTGGCGACATTTGCAGCGATGGCGTGGGCGGTAACGCCGACACCAAGGGCAGCAGCTGTGGCCTTGCCCACCTGATCGGCTGAAGCTTCAATGCCGAACCCGTTGAGGCTGGAAATGCGCTCGTAGAAAGGCCCGTTGTCCCAGAAGTTGTCTTCGCTACATCCTATACAGCCGTGGCCGGATTGAATGGGGAAGCTTACCCCGTTGTTCCATTTGATGGTACCACAGGAGTTGTAGGTCATCGGCCCGCGGCAGCCTACCTTATAGAGGCAGTAGCCTTTCTTGGCGTTTTCGTCATCAAAGGACTCGGCAAACAGGCCAGCATCGTAGTATGGGCGGCGGTAGCAGCTGTCATGTATACGCTTGGCATAGAAGGCTTTAGGTCGATTGAGGCGGTCAAGCTCCGGCAAGGTGCCAAAGGTAACGTAGTGCACAATCACACCGGCCATCACCTCACCGATTGGAGGGCAGCCAGGTACGCGGACTATAGGCTTGTTCTTGATGATCTTGTGGATAGGCACAGCTTCCGTCGGGTTGGGATAAGCGGCCTGCACGCAGCCATTGGAAGCACAACTGCCCCAGGCAATAATCACCGCTGCACCTTCTGCTGCCTCTTTGAGGTGATCGATCGCGGTACGCCCGGCAATACAGCAGTAGTTGCCATCGTCGCCCAGGGGGACGGAGCCTTCCACGCAAAGGATGTATTCCCCGTGGTATTTTTCCATCGTGGCATGTTTTGCGGCTTCCGCCTGATGCCCGGATGCTGCCATAAGGGTCAGGGTGTAGTCCAGAGAGATTTTATCGAGGATAATATCCGATACGATAGGGTGGTCAGAGCGGATGAAAGATTCGCTGCAACAGGTGCACTCCTGGTAATGCTCCCAAATGACCGGGATGCGGGGGGTGTTTTCCAGCTGTTTGGCAACCTGGCCTACCACGCTGGTTTCCAGTCCCATGTAAGCAGCCATATAGGTCGCGAACTTCATAAAGTCGCGGCGGGAGTACCCCTGCTTGAGCACACTCTGCAGGTAGGTCTCCCGTTTGTTTTTGTTGGATTTCATTTCGGCAGCATTTTTTGTTTGCTTATAGTCGTGCTGCAAAATAAAATAGTGCACAATGACAAAATTATGACGCTTATCAGCATCAGAGGTGATAAAAGTCACTATTTTCACCTCCGACCTTTTTTATCATTGCATTTATCTAAAATCTATTACAACTATGAAAAAGCCTATCGCAATCGCTGCTGCCTTACTGCCCGTTACCCTTTTTGCCCATAGCGGGCACGGAGTAGGCCATGGCGGCCAATTTTTCCACTACCTGGCTTCGCCGGATCATTTGATTCCAATGGTACTGGCTTCTGTAGCCGTTATCGGATTTTTTGTTTACCGAAAAGCGCAGCGGAATAATGCATGAAATGTCGATCGCCCTGGGCATTGTTGATATAGCAGAAAAGGCTTTCCGGGAATCGGGCGCTTCACGCATTGAGTCCATCACGCTCCAAATCGGTGCTTTGGCGGGCGTTCAGCTGGAGTCCCTGTATTTCGTATGGCCTTCTGCCGTAGCCGGCACTGCCCTCGAAGGGGCTGATCGAATCATTGAAAGTACAGAGGGGCAGGCAGTATGCCTGGAGTGTGAACAACCTTTTGCGCTGAAGCATCATTTCGATGCCTGCCCCCACTGCAACAGCTATTTTAAAAAGATTACCGCCGGCAAAGAGCTGAACGTGAAGTCCCTTGCTTTCATACTGGACGAATCGCCTCAGCCGGCACCTTCCAATAATTAAACTATTATGTGCGGAGTTTGCGGATGCGGCAGCGATGCCCAGGGGCCTAAAGTAGCCTTGCCTTCTGAGAAAGGCCACCACCACCATCATGAGCACACCCATGGGCATGACCACCACCATCATGGGCATGACCATCATCACGCCCACGGGCATGACCACCATCACGGGCACGATCACCATCATCACCACCACGGGCATGACCACAGCCACGATCATGGCAGGCAGGCGGTGGTGGAACTGGAGCAGAACATCCTGCATCGCAATCAGCTGCTGGCTGAGCGCAACCGGGGCTATTTCGCAGCCAAAAACATGCTGGCGATTAACCTGGTGAGTTCTCCCGGTTCCGGCAAGACCTCTGTACTGGAGCGGACCCTGCGCGATATGAAAGACCGGACTGATTTTTATGTCATCGAAGGAGATCAGCAAACCTTTAACGATGCGGACCGGATTGACGCGGTGGGCGTACCGGTCGCACAGGTGAATACGGGGCAGGGCTGCCACCTGGAAAGTGACATGGTGCAGCAGGCCCTGCAAAAGCTGAAGCCGCGGGACGGCAGTCTGTTGTTTATTGAGAATGTAGGCAATCTGGTGTGCCCGGCCATGTTCGACCTTGGCGAAAACTACCGGGTGGTCATCATCAGCACCACAGAGGGAGACGACAAACCGATCAAATATCCGGACATGTTCCACTCTGCCCAATTGTGCCTGATCAATAAAATCGACCTGCTGCCCTACGTCAATTTTGAAGTGGAAAAGGCGATGGATTACGCCCGCCGGGTCAACCCAAACATCGAATTTCTGGAAGTTTCTGCCACCAATGGCGATGGCATGGATGCCTGGTACGCCTGGCTGGAAGCTCGTCAAACTGAAAACTCCTGATTATGTGCCTGGCAATTCCGGGAAAACTCGTAGCCATTACCGAAGAACTCGACGAAACCTTCCGGATCGGCAAGGTTTCCTTCGATGGCATTATGAAAAAGGTAAACCTGACGATGGTGCCGGAAGCCAAAGCCGGCGACTATGTACTGGTGCACGTTGGCGCTGCCATTCAGGTAGTGGATGAAGCCGAGGCGCGGGAGACCTTCGACCTGCTCAAAAAAATGGGCGGGCTGGATGAGCTGACGCCCGGATCAGCGGAGCAGGGGTTGCCTTAAACCCTTGCCGTTCGCTGCCGCAGCAAATGGTCGGCCAGGGTCAGGGCTGCCATGGCTTCCACTATGGGCACCGCCCGGGGCACCACGCACGGATCATGCCGGCCTTTGCCTTCTACCGTTACTTTTTCTCCGGCTTCGTTTACCGAATCCTGTGCAGGGACAATCGTAGCCACCGGCTTGAAAGCGAGGCGGAAGTAGATGTCCATTCCATTGGAAATGCCGCCCTGTACGCCTCCGGAGTGGTTGGTATCGGTGACAATTCGGTCGCCTTCTGTGCGGAAAACATCGTTGTGCTCACTACCGCGCATGCGCACGCCATCAAAACCGGAACCATACTCGAAACCCTTACAGGCATTGATGCTTAGCATGGCTTTCGCCAGATCGGCGTGGAGTTTATCGAACGCGGGCTCGCCCAATCCGGCCGGGCAACCGGTGATCACGGCACTCACAACGCCGCCCACCGTATCACCAGCTTTGCGGACCTCCTTGATGTAAGCTTCCATATGGGCGGCCATCTCCGCATCCGGGCAACGAACCGGGTTGGACTCGGTTTGTTGCAGATCCAGTTCCTGATAGCCTTTGTCCAGCTTGAGGTGGCCGACCTGGCTGACGTAAGCTTTGATGTCGATGCCATGCTGTTGCAGCAGCAGTTTGGCAATGGCACCACCGGCTACCCGTGCGGCTGTCTCCCGGGCCGAAGAGCGCCCGCCGCCCCGGTAATCCCGCCGGCCCCACTTGGCGTGGTAGGTAAAGTCGGCATGGGAAGGCCGGAACTTATCGGCAATATGGCTGTAGTCTTTGGAGCGGGCATCGGCATTGTAAATGACCATAGAGATCGGCGTGCCGGTAGTTGCCCCTTCAAAGACACCGGAAAGGAACTCCACTTTGTCGGCCTCTTTGCGCTGGGTGACAATCTTGGACTGCCCGGGCCTTCTGCGCGACAGTTCCTCCTGCACAAATGCTTCGTCAATCTCGAGCCCGGCCGGGCAGCCGTCTAGAATCAGCCCAATGGCCCGCCCGTGGGATTCCCCAAAAGTTGTTATCCTGAAAAGTTGTCCGTAGGTATTGCCCGCCACAATTGGTCGATTTAAATTCGAAAAGCCCCAAATTTAGGTTGGGGGAAGGGAAAAAGTTAATTTAGCCGCCCAAAATTTCAGTTGGGCAAATAAATAAACCTAGCGGGAACTCGGCTGTTTAGAATTACTGTTTGAGCATTGCCTAAATGAAGAAGATGCAACTGTTACCGAAAGATCTGTTCGAGAAATTAGAGTTTGATAAAGTACTGCACCTGCTGGAGCAGGAGTGCATGGGCGAGCCGGGCCGGGCTTTGGTGCGTGAATTGGCACCCTCCGACCGGAAATCGCAAATCGAGGTGGCACTGAGTGAGGCTCAGGAGTTTGTGCGTTCAATAGAGCACAATGACCACTTCCCGGTGCGTGCCTACGAGTCGGTGGACGAGGAGCTGGAAATGCTCAAAGTGGAAGGCTATGTATTGCCCATAAAGGGCCTGCAAAACCTGAACCTCATCCTGTTATTCACCCGGGATGTTTTCCGCTTTTTTAACGCGAGGCGCCGGGAAACCTATCCTACGCTCTACAAGGTCATCCGCGAGGTGTCTTTTAATGAGGATCTGATCAAGGCCATTGAGGGCGTAATCGACGAAGAGGGGAACATCCGCCCGGACGCCTCTCCGGAACTGATGCGCATCCGCCGCCAACTGGGCTCCAAACAGAAAGAGCTGGAGCAAAAATTCCGCGTCATCATCAATCAGTACCGCTCCAAGGGCTGGCTGACGGATAATGTGGAGAGCTTTCGTAACGGCCGCCGGGTGCTTAGTGTGCCTTCTGAGCATAAGCGCAGCATTCGCGGTATCATTCACGATGAATCGACTACCGGTAAGACGGCTTTTATTGAACCGGAAGGCATTATCGAGATCAACAACGACATCTTTGACCTGGAAACAGACGAGAAGCGGGAGATATACCGCATCCTCCGGGAGCTTAGCGCGGAGCTTCGCCCATACCGGGAGGATATTCGCATCTATCAGGAGATCCTGATCCACTTTGATTTTGTGCAGGCTAAGGCCCGCCTGGCCCGGCAGATGAATGCCGTCATGCCGAAAATGCTGTTTAGCCGGCCCCACTTTGGGATCAAACAAGGGCGGCACCCGCTTTTGTATCTGAAAAACAAACGTCTTAGCAAGACCACGGTCCCTTTCGATTTTGTCCTTTTCAAAGGTAACCGCATCCTCATGCTCAGCGGGCCCAACGCCGGTGGCAAGTCCATTACCCTGAAGTCGATCGGTTTGATGCAGCTGATGTTGCAGGCCGGGCTGCTGGTGCCTGTGGGTGAGGAATCGGAGATGGGCATTTTCAAAGCACTCTTTGCCGATATTGGCGATCAGCAGTCTATAGAGGATGACCTGAGTACCTACAGCTCGCGCCTGGAAAACATGCGGAACTTTCTGGAGCGCTCCGATCAGGAGTCGCTTGTCCTGATTGATGAATTTGGATCTGGTACCGACCCTAAAATCGGTGGTGCCATTGCGGAGTCCATTCTCAAACAGCTCAATGAGCAGCGGATATATGGGGTCATCACCACGCACTATTCCAACCTCAAAATCTACGCTTTCAAAACCAAGGGCATTGTCAATGCTTCCATGAATTTTGACAAGGATACGCTCTCCCCGACCTATGAACTGCAGGTGGGGCGCCCGGGCAGTTCCTATGCTTTCGAAATAGCGGAGAAGAGTGGGCTGAGCCAGAAAATCCTGAATTATGCCAAGCACCGCACCGGCAAAAATGAGAAGGCGGTGGATCAGTTGCTCGTGGAATTGCAGCAGGAAAAGCAAGAAGCGGAGGAGAAGCTGGCTGAGCTGACCGACAAGCAGAAAAAGCTGGATGCCCTCATTAAAAACTACGAGCAGCTCCACAAGGAACTGGAATACCGCCGCAAAAAGGTCAAACTGGAAGCCAAGGAATGGGCGTTGCAGCAAACTTCCCGCGACAACCGGGAGATGGAAAACCTCATCCGGGAGATCAAAGAACAGCAGAACCTGGAAAAGGCCAAGCGGATTTCCCAACAGGTCAAACAGCAGCGCGGCAAACTGGCTGAACAAGTCACCGACTTGCGTGAAAAAATCTACTACGAGCCCACCGAGAAAGACAAAAAGAAGGAAGCCATCAAAGCAGGCGACTTTGTGAAAATGAAAACGGGCGGCGCGACCGGCACGGTAGAGGCTGTTGAGAAAAACCGGGCGGTGGTCCGTATGGGGGACATGCGGATGACGATCAAACTTCGGGACTTGCAGCACGCCAATGCGCCCCTTGAGGTGCAGAGCGGCAAGAGTGTAAAAGCTGAAACTTCTACGGATACGGCGAGCTTTCAGCCGAAGCTGGATATCCGGGGCATGCGCTATGAGGAGGCCCTTAAAGTGGTGGAAGACTTTGTGGATCAGGCGCTGATTGCCAATGCTGCCCATCTTGAGATTGTGCATGGCAAAGGCAGTGGGGCCTTGCGGGAAGCGGTTCGCCGAAAGTTGCGGGAATACAATGTGCCGATGGATATTACGCATCCGCCTCAGGAACGTGGGGGCGATGGGGTTACTTTGGTGGAGATGTAGTCTTTGAGGTTTCGCGTGGCGGCACGGGCTTGCCAAGATCAGCGTCCTCAGCGTACTATCGTTGTGCGTGGGGAGTTGTAACACTGATTGGACTGATTGCACTGATTTTCACTGATCCCGGGAGCGGTTTCAGGTAGGGGCCCCGCAGCAGAAGGGAAACAGAGAAGTTAACGCCCGCCCCCGCCACTGTTATTCCGCTTCTTGAAAGGGTTGAATTTATCCAGGTTGTCTTTGATCTTGTCGGTCGCATCGCCGCCGACTTTATCCAAAACGTCGTCAACCTTTTTCTGGGTAGTAGAGTCGAGTTGCTCGCCGAGTTTGTCCTTTAGGGTCTCCTTTGCCTGATCCTTCAGGTCTTCGGCAGCTTTTTCTGCTTCTTGTTTAGCCAGGTTTCGCAAAGAATCGGCTGCTTTTTTTGCGGCTGCTTCAGCTGCTTTTTTGCCTTCTTCCACCTGCTGATTGACCTGGTCGCGGACCTGTTCCCTGGCCTGATCGACCAGCCCCTGATCTTCCCCTGAGGACCCATCCAAACCAAGCAGCTTAATGCCGATTTTGGGGTCTTCAATAGCCCCTTTCAGATCGATGCCAACATTGATGAATTCGCTTTGTCCGATATTCAGCCCCAGTTTGGAGGCTTGGGATTCCAGTAGTTTCAGGCCACTGTTGGCGGCTGCGCCGAGGGCGTTTTTGGACAACTTGTCGCGGGGGATTTGTGCTTTGATGTCGAGGTTCATCAGGTCGGTAATGCTGTAGGTGCCGCCGATTTTCATGTCAATGCCGGCAATTTTGGCATCGTAGGTTTTCAGTTCTAATGTGCCATTATTGACTTCAAACCAGTTTTTGGTGTTTTTTATGCTGATATTTTCTTTCAATTCCTCCACTTGCAGTTTGTTGCCGATAGACTGCAGCGGCTTGAACTGCTGGAGGACAGCATCGATCGTTTGCAAAAAGCCCTCCGCATTAAGGGTGCTTAGCTTGGGGTAGAGGTCCTGCCCGAGTTTGCCGTCCAGGATCAGGGTGCTGTTGAAACGCCCCTTGATGTATTTGCCTATGGGCGCCAGTTTTTCAAAGGTATTAAAGGTGCTGAAGGCATCCTGGAATTGCAGCCCGCTCAGGTCATACTTAAAGCTGAACCCAGGCTCTTCCGGGTTAGTGGTCTCATAACTGCCGCTCATGGCGAGTTCACCGCCCAGCCCGTTAGCGCGCACGTTGTCCAGTACAATGGCTTCATCAGCGATGACCAGGTGGCCTCTGACGTTTTTAAGGTTAATATTGGTGTAGGTCAGGTGGCCGATGTTCGCCATCATTTCCATATCAATATTTGGGGGCACGGGGATGACGCCGTAGCTTTCTTCAGCAGCCGTTTCGCTGGTTGCCGCTTCTGATTCCGGCATCAGTTCGTTGAGGTTGAGGCGGTTGGAATTCACCTGCAGGTCGCCGCCCAGTACGCCATCCTCAAAGAGGTAATCAAAAATACCGGTAATGACCCCTCTGCCCGTAAAGTCGCTCTCTCCAATTTGAGCACCAATATCGGTGACGCGCAGGGTATTGGGCCGGATGTCGCCCACTGCCAGCGCATTTTTTATGGTGTAGCTGTCGTAAACGATTTCCTTAGCCTGTGCATCCAGCTGGAAGTCGAAGCGGTCAAACACTTCTCCGGAGGTTGCTGAGGAAGTGGTGTCCGGCATGCCAGTTGTTGCCGTTTCCTCGCCTTCGGGCATCCACTCGCCGATGTCAAAATAATCAGAGCGGACTTTAAGCTGCCCGGTCATGGTCTTCTCCGGAGAAAAGTAGGCCAGAAGGTTGTCAATACGGCCGGAAGCCTGCAGATCGCTTTTGCCCAACTGAGCCTTGAAGCTGCGCAAGTCAACAAACTGAGGAGAAAAGCCCATCGCTGCATCTTGTATCTGAACCTTGGGCAGGCCAGCAGCGGCATAAGTGAGCCCCTGAACCCGAAGGTCGCCATTCATATTGACTTGTTCGTAATCCTCCCGCTCAATGACGGAAAGGCGGGTGTCGATATTAAGGTCGGCGATGATTAGCCCCGCCATTTCTTCTATGCCTTCCACTGGAAAGGCCTGGCTAAGTGCAGCCAGGTCGATTCGGCCATTGGCGGAAGCCTGAAGGTCAGGGTCGCTGATGGGCGTACGCAGCCGGAAGCTGGCTTCAAAAGGATTGTCGCCAAGGGTCATGGAAAACCTGGGCACATCTACCACCAGGTCATTGAAATCGCTGCTGGGGCTATTGACATTAGCTCTGGTATTGATATTGTCGATGCTCAGGGGGAGGTCCGGATATTTCACCCGCCCGTCGCTCACGGAAGTGCTGATGGCGAAAGCGGGATAAGTTTCCGTTGTACCGTTGTAGGTGCCGGATACATTGCCCTCCAGAGTGAACTTGCCGGTTACATCCACGTCCTCGTACCCTTCGATGTAGGCATTGGGGATGAGGGACAGGAGGTGCCGGAATTCGTTTTGCGGGCTGTTGAAAGCCAGTTCCATATTAATGTTGTCTCCATCAAGCTGCACAAAACCATCTGCGTTGAGTTGCAGGGCATTGACAGTAAGCTGATTGTCTTTCAGCGTGTATTTGCTGTTGGGGCTATCGATATTGAAGATGGCATCCAGCTCCGCTTTGGCGCTGTTGAGGTAAGTGATGCCGCTTTGTGCAACAGTCAGGCCGGCGATGTCGGTATGCGTATCGAGATCATAAACATCAATGGTGAAGTTGCCGGAGCCGGAGTGGTTGAGCCCTTTGATTTCAAGGTAAGTGTCCAGGCTGTGGTCATCGTAGAGCAGGCTGCCGTTGGCGATACTGTAGGAAGCGAGCTGAATGACCAGGTTGCTGTAGTCGCCGGATGCGGAGGTGGTATCGGCAGGCGCATCGGAAGGCAGGGTGATATCGTAGTTGGCCATCCCGTTTTTGAGCACGATAATATTAAGTTCGGGCTGTTCGAGGTGGATAGACTTTAGCGCTACCGGCTCGCTGGACCGGATGACGGACATGAGGTCGAGGGTAAGAGCCGCGTAGGCGCCTTTAGCCAGGGGGACGCCTTCAAAAGCGTCTTTCCCGATCACAGAGAAAGAGTCGATCCGCAAGCTGAAATCAGGAAAGCTGCGCAGCAGGGAAAGGCTAACGTCCGAGAAGCCGACCTCCGCGTTCACTGCTTTGTTGGCTTCCTCCCGGGCCATCGTTACCAGCTCGTCTTTGAAAAAGTAAGGAATGGCGATGGCGGCTCCCAGGAACAGGGCGATGAGGAGGAAGAAGGCGATCAGTAGGCGTTTGGCAATTTTCATGTTCAGGCGTTTGCTTTTCAATACAACGCATGAGTTTTGGGAATGGTGCTGTGGGGATCAAAAAAAATAGGAGGGCGGCATAAAGCATTTACGGAATGGCGGTTCTTTAAACAAGTCCAAAGCACGAAAGCCACCAGGTATTGCGTTTGGGAATAAAATCAACCAGACACCATGAATCGACTTTTGTTTGTTTTTTGCTGCTGCCTGATGTGGGGCAACAGCCTGTCCGCCCAACCCGATAGCGTAACTTTTAAAGCCACCGACGCCGTAGCCTTTGGCGTGACTGATGCAGATTGGATCGACCGCCTGATGCCCGTAGTTTCGGGCGTGGCGATTGATCCTAACGATAACCTGGTACAACAGAGCGTGAAGCCCTACATGATGCCGGTGCGAAAAATCGGTGCCAAAGGCTCTGCCCTGAGTTACGCGCTGGCGACCTGCCTGGAGTTTTACGTCAACCTGGAAAATAACTACAAGGACAATCTGAGCCCGGATTATATTTCAGTCAATCTTGAGAATTCCGGAAAACCGGTAAATCTGGAGGAGGCCTGCCGTTTCCTGGCGGGAGAAGGCACGGTGAGCGCCGCAATCATGCCCTATGATGCCCCCTCGGTGCCCAATGCGATCTATGCGGCCCAAAAATACCAGATCAACAACTACCTGCACCTGTTCCGGGAAACGACCAAGGGCCGGCAGCGGGTTTTTGAAACCAAAAAAGCACTGATGCGCGGCAATCCGGTGCTGATCGAGCTGCATGCCAGCCCCGAGCTCAAGCAAATGGTGCGGGTGCAAACCTGGAAAGCCCCCCGCAATCCGGACACGGTTTACCCCCTGCTGGTAGTCGGCTACGATGAGGTGGAGCAGGTGTTTGAAGTCATGAGCAGCTATGGCAGCACCTGGGGAAAGAGCGGTTATTTGCAAATTCGCTACGATGACTTTGGGGAGTATGCAAAAAATGGGTATGTTTTGGTGCCAAAACCAACCTATTAAAATTTGAACATGAAAGCCATCATATTGGAAGAAAAAGGGCAGCCTATCGTTTACCGCGATTTTGAGGCTCCTGTACCTGCTGCCGGAGAGGTGGTGGTCCATCTGAAAGCCGCAGCGCTCAACCACCGGGACGTGTGGATCACAAAGGGCATGTACCCGGGCATTAAAACACCTGGCATACTGGGCTCTGATGGTGCCGGAGTAGCAGGAAACCGGGAAGTAATCATCAATCCAAATATAGGCTGGGGTGACAAGCAGGCGCACCAAAAGCCCGACTATACCATCCTGGGAATGCCTTCCTTTGGCACAATGGCCGAACAAATCAGTGTGCCCGCGGATCGGCTGGTAGACAAGCCTGCCCACCTGAGCTGGGCGGAGGCGGCTGCGCTGCCCCTCGGCGGGCTTACCGCTTACCGGGCGGTATTCACAAAAGGCAAGTGCAAGCCCGGGGATAAAGTCCTGATTTCCGGCATCGGTGGGGGCGTCGCCCTTTTTGCTTTTCAGTTTGCTTTAGCAGCCGGGGCAGAAGTTTTTGTAACCTCCGGCAGCCCCGATAAATTGTCACGGGCCAGGGAGATGGGCGCCAAAGGCGGCGCTAATTACAAAGAAGAAGACTGGCATAAAGCCCTGGGCAAGGCATCCGGTGGTTTTGACCTTATCATCGACAGCGCCGGAGGGCCCGGTTTTGCAAGTTTTCCCAAGATTTGCAATTTCGGAGCCCGCATCGTGACGTACGGGGGCACACAAGGCAAGGTGCCTGACTTTTCCCCACAGCTCATATTCTGGAAGCAAATTGCCATTCTGGGCACTTCGATGGGCAGCGATCAGGAGTTCCAGGATATGGTTGCTTTCGTCAGCAAGCACAAAATAAAGCCGGTAGTTGATCAGGTGTTCCCCATAGCGGAAGCCGCTATGGCCTTCGAACGGATGGACGAGGGAAAGCAGTTTGGAAAGATCGTCCTTGAAATATGAAGCGCATCGGACTGATTTCGGACACGCACAGCCACCTGGAGGAAAGTGTATTCAAATACTTTGAGCCCTGCGATGAAATCTGGCACGCCGGAGATATTGGTGATGCAAGCGTGGCTGATCAGCTACAGGCATTCCGGCCGCTGAGGGCAGTATATGGCAATATTGACGACGGGGCCCTGCGCCGGCGCTTCCCGGAAGACCTCAGGTTTTCGGTGGAAGGCGTAGATGTTTTCATGACCCATATTGGAGGCTATCCCGGGCGCTACAACCGGCGGGTCCGCGCCATCCTGCAGGCAGCGCCGCCTGACCTTTACATTTGCGGGCACTCTCATATTCTGAAGGTGATGCCAGACAAGAAGCTGGGGTTTTTGCACGTCAATCCCGGGGCAGCGGGCAACCATGGTTTCCACAAGGTCAAAACCATAGTGAGGTTTACCGTTGACCAGGGTAACATCAAGGATTTCGAGGTGATTGAATTGGGGCTGAGAGGTGCGCTGCCAAAGGCTTGAAAACTAGTGCGACTGACCGAATTATTTGATAGTATTTTCACGCTTAAGCCTTCTGTAGTGCCTGGTCTTCAACTGTCAAATATTTACGGCTCAATCCACTGAGGAAGTATTGGAGTTCCGAGCAAAAAAATAGGTCCGAAAGCGCAGTGCGTCCGGACCTATATTGGCTTAGCTAACTAGTTTTATTAGCCCAAGGCTTAGTTATCGTACATCGAAATCCCTGGTGTACACATTGGCTTCTGTTTCAACCTGAATGGTATAGCGGCCCCATGGGAGGGTCTTCAGATCGTACCGCTTTTCCACCAATAATACGTTGTCCAGGCGTTCTCTGTAGACGGTAGAACCATTATTGTTGAAAATGGTCACCACCACATCGTCGAGTTTGCCGGCAAAGTAAGATACGTCCACGTATTGGTTGCCGTGCACCTTAAATATGGGAGCGTAGAACTTTCTAACCTTATTGGGGTCTGCCTCCACGCCATACTTAGTCAGTGTAATGGGCTGCACGATCTCCTGCATGGAAGTTTTCACGCTCACGTAGTATATGCCTGTTTCTAGGTTATCGAGATTGAAGACTTTTGCGAAAGTCTTTTTGGCAGCTGCTTCCTCTGAAACGAGCAGTGCGCCCGTTGCGCCATCGCGCAGGCTTATTTCCGCACCTTCTTTAAGGTTGGTAATGGTGAGTGCAAATTTCTTTTCAGAAGGGATGGCAGAAACCTTTATAAAAGGCATATAGTCGGTGGCAAGCGCAGCCGTGGCAGCGCTCATCATAAAGATCATTGCCATCGTAAGGGTTGCTAACTTTTTCATAGTCATTGTTGGTCTTGAGTGATTGAATAGCACATTTTCAAATACAGTTACAAATGTAGAGGGTATCGGCAGGGGATTCCACTATTAGATTGACGAAGAATGATACTATTTTAACGCCTAAAAAGACAGTAATAATTTGTGTAAAATACACAATGTTTGAGTTCTTGAAACTATGTTGGGCGAAGTTTAGGGGCGCCCGTATTTTGTTACCCTTGCTTAGTGTATAATTTACAATAATTCGGATTTTGAGTTTAGTGAATGTTGCTGATCGGGGAGCAGCGGTATCAGGAAAGGTTGGTTAAAGGCTGTTTTTCTTGTAACACTTTCCTCAAGCTACCATTAACCAGATGAGGCTTAAAACAACTCAGGCTTACGCTAGATAAAGGCTTCTTATATAGGATAAATCAATGTGAAGGGCCTTGACAGACACAATTCTTTCTGCCAAAAAAACGTTAAACAAACAAATCTCAGCGATTGAAACAAAAGTTTTAGCCGACTGTTTTAAAGGAGCGTGTTTATTGAAAATAAAAGGCGAAAGACTATTTTGATGTCACACTTTCACCACTTATGGTCAGCAATGTTTGATTTTGAAGGATAGCTTTAGTGAGATTTTATTTTTGGCATTACTTTTGTTTCTCGTATTATTAGGTTTAAAAAATACCTAAACAAAAAATCAAATAGTGCAAATGAAGTCAAAAATAATACTTTTATTTCACTTTAATTTCATAGAAAAAGTTATCTTAGTGGTCAAAACAAATCGTTTAAGTTTTTGACTTGCGCGACGATAATCTACCCCATACAACCGCTTAAACTGAAGTCCTGATGTTCAGGCAACCCTGAAAACACCATCTGCCTAAGCTTAATAAATTAGCTTAACCTCCACTTGCTGCCTCTTCTGAAGGCACTTTTCGGAGGGCTTTTAAAAGCAAAATGTTTTAAATTAAATTAGAATTTCCCTCCCTGAGAAACCATATTGCTGGTATTTAGCAAAAAAAGGGGAATAAAGATAATATCAACTGAGTGTTACATTATGCAAAAATCAAATTCATCCACCTCTGAAGCCACACTTCAAAAAGGTGACGATGTTCCTAAGGTCAAATCCTTTTGGAACGAAAAATGGGCACCCGTAGAATTCGGGCGCGAAACCAAAACATGCGACTACCAAATTTCCAGTTTTGGCCGTATTAAGAGTGTTGAAAAAACGACCGGAAGGGAAAGGCTCCTCAAAGGAGCCAAAGCCCGTGGCGGATTAGTCATGCTCAACCAAAAGCTTAAAGACGGCAGCACAGGCATTGTCTATGTGCATCGGTTTGTTGCAGAAAATTTTGTGGATCGGGAATCGGACGAGCAGGAGTACATCCTGCATCAGGATTACGACAAAAGCAATAACAACTGGACAAACCTTGTTTGGGCTACTGAAGAAGAGTGGAAAGCTTATCAGAAAAAAAACCCAAATCACAAAGGCAGGCCAGCCCGGACCAAAAACTATAAACTTACTGAAACACAGGTCCGAATGATGAAGAAATTGCTGAAAAGAGGCAAAACTAAGCGAAAAATTATCGCTAAACAGTTCGGTGTTTCAGAAAATTGTGCTTACAAGATAGAAAAGGGAATCCGCTGGGGTCATATCGAAGTCGATGACGACGATGATGATGATATGCCAATGGAAGAGCAGTCCTGAGCAGGCACAATTTAACATGATAAATATTTAATTTTCTATTGCTGTTTTGCTTTAGAGAAGACAAGCTATGTCTATATTTAAATAAATAATATAGGCATAGCTTTTATTTTTTTATAATTTATCAGCTAAAAGTCTAGTTTTTCCAAGGAATTACTGAAATTTAAATTTTAAAAATACTTATGTATAATTGTATGGTTTGCAATAGGATTAACCTCCAAACATAGTCTAAGTATGGGCCCGGCAAATTGCCACCTTAGAATATCACCCAGCTGAGATTCCGGCCCAATCGCCCAAAGTGCGATCACCTGTTTGCAACAAGAAAAGTCAAGGCTAAATATTTGACCGGGGATTAATCATTGTTTCCTTATTTTGTTTCCTTTACCTTATAATTGTATACTTCATCTAAGCAAAGAAAATGAGTCAGCAAGCTTTTGATAAATTATGGAAGATGATTGGGCTGCGGTACACTTCGCACCCGTGGCACGGTATTTCTATTGGAGAAGAAGCCCCTCAGGTGGTTACTTCATTCATTGAGGTTATCCCTTCCGATACAGTCAAGTACGAAATCGACAAAAAAACCGGTTACCTTAAAATTGACCGGCCCCAGAAGTTTTCCAATATCGTACCGGCCCTGTACGGGTTCATCCCTCAAACGTACTGCAAAGATGAGGTAGCCGAGTATTGCCAGGAAAAAACTGGCCGGAAAAATATCGTAGGCGACGATGACCCACTCGATATTTGTGTGCTAACCGAAAGGGAAATTACCCATGGTAATGTCATTGTGCGGGCGATACCCATCGGGGGGTTCCGCATGATAGACGGCGGAGAGGCTGATGATAAAATCATTGCAGTTTTGCGTGAAGATGAAGTCTACGGTGCGTGGCGTGACATCTCCGACATTCCGGAAACGGTGGTAAACCGGCTGAAGCACTACTTTTTAACCTACAAACAGTTGCCCGGTGAGGAACCCAAGTGCGAAATCACCCACACCTACGGCCGTTCGGAAGCCATAGAGGTCATCGAAGCGAGCATGCGCGATTACAATAAAGTGTACGGCAATCTCGAGGAGGCGCTTTCCCTTACGCTTTTTGAGGCGTTCAATTTCAGTAACCGGCAGCAGAATATGCTGAACGATCTGGATTAAGTTGGGCAGGAGTATCGCTATTCTTGTTGCTATATTGATTGGGCTGTGTGTACCTTCGGCTGAGCGTTTCACCTTTATTATCCGCTATAACTTAATGGTGATGCTCTTCTTTGCCTTCCTCGAGGTGAAGCTTTCGTTCCGGCTGTTCCACCGGCTGCATATTTTTGTGGCTGGGCTTAATCTCATATTGCCGCTGCTCTTCTACTTTGCGCTCCGGCAATGGCAACCGGCAATGGCAGAGGCCGTATTCGCTATAGCATCTGCCCCGACTGCGGCAGCAGGCCCGGTCATCGCGAGTTTTCTGAGTGCAGAGGTGGGGTTTGTGACCACATCGGTGCTATTGACCAGCCCCATTGTTGCGCTGGTGTTGCCGGTTACCGCCAGTGCGATTCTTGGTGGGGGAGCTGCTGCGTTTTCTTTTTGGGACATTGCGCTGCCGATAGCTTCCCTGATATTCATCCCCCTTTTGGGAAGCCTTCTGCTGCGCAAGCTTTGGATAACAGGGGCAGGTATCATTAGGAAATACCAGTTTTTATCCTTCCGGTTGTTCCTGGTCAATGTTTTTATTGCCGCCGCCGCAGCCTCTGATTACTTCCGGGGGCAGCAGTCAGAAAGTGTAGGGGTGGTTGCCGGCATCGGCCTGGCGATCACCGCCCTCTGTTTGTTTCAGTTCAAAACAGGGGAGTGGCTTGGCCGGGGGCACCTGCCTCTGGAGACCGGATTGGCCCTCGGGCGAAAGAATACAATGTTCAGCCTGTGGCTGGCCCTCACGTACTTTAGCCCTGTTGCAGCCCTGGGCCCCATATTTTACATTTTGGCCCAAAACCTCTACAATTCCTGGCAGATTTACCACTATCGCCGGTCCTCTGCGGGCTCAAACCCCTGATGAATTCCTCGCTCCAGAGGGGGGACGCCTTTGTCCATCCACTTTGGCATTGGGGCGTTCAGTAGGTAGTAATCAAAAAACTGCTGCATCCGGCGCATGAAGTCCCGGCGGTTTTCCTTGCCCATGACCCAGTGTGGGTTGTCATTGTAATTGAGCAGCCAGGCCGGTTTGCCCAGCCGGCGCAGGGCGACAAAAAACTCAATGCCCTGATACCAGGGCACCGCGCCATCCTCATCATTGTGCAGGATTAGCACCGGCGTGTTGATCTTATCGGCATAGAACAGTGGAGAATTTTCGATATACCGCAGGGGTTTTTCCCAAAGAGTACCACCAATCCGGCTTTGGCTTTTCTCATACTGGAACATCCGGCTCAGCCCGCTGCCCCAGCGGATGCCTCCGTAGGCAGAAGTCATATTCACTACAGGGGCTCCGGATTCAGCACAGGTGAATAAATCGGTTTGGGTGATCAGGTAAGCCACCTGATAGCCGCCCCAGCTATGGCCCTGCACGCCCAGCCGTTCCTTGTCGATGAACCCCTCGTCCAGCAAGGAAGTGACGCCGGTAGTGATGGCATCCAGCGCGCTTTCGCCGGGATATCCGATACGGTAATGGACATCCGGAATGAAAATCACATACCCCCGGCTGGCATAAAAGGGGAAATTGATGATGGACCGGGGATAAGTGGGCGTCCAGTGCCGGTGCAGGCGGTCAGCGTAGCGCTCGTAGAAATAGGTCATCATCGGGTACTGAAGCCCGGGGTCAAAGCCCTCAGGCTTGATGAGAATCCCTTCCATATCCTGTCCGTCCGCTCCGGTCCAACGGTAGGGCTCAGCCGTTCCCCAACGGAAATCCTGCTGCTGAGGGTTGGCCTCACTGATCTTTTTGAAATTCGACAAATGATCATTGCTGATCAGCAAGTCGGGAAAGACCTCAAAACTCTCCCGCGAAAAGAGGTAAGCATCTGCATTGCGGGCTTTTTGGATCTGCCGGCCGTAGCTGTACGCCCCATATTGCACGCGGTCCTTTACGCCCGTGTGGATGTTGAACCAGGTATAGCCGGAGGACTTATCCGCTTCACTGAAGGTGTAGAACAGCATTGGTTTGACTTCCTCTACAGACCGCTCTTCAGGGTCAAGCTTAATGTAGCGGTACTGTGTCCGGGATGCCCGCCCTTTAGTCAGGTTGTTGGAAGCCAGGCTGCCGCTGGGGTCAACCAGCCAGACATCGTACCGGTCATACACCAAAAGAAAATCATCATCGGTTGTCCAGCCTGCCGTCCCGTGCGGATAGGGGTGCATAGGGTGGTCGTCCAATTCATCGTATAGGGGGACCGGGATATCCCGGGCAATCGCTCTGGTTTGCTGTTCCGCAATATCGTACACCACCCAGGAGGTATCCGCGACATTATACCAATAGGCATAGTCGCCCATCGGGGACAGGTCAGCGTTACCGGGCAGGTTTTTCACAATAGGCTGGCGCTTACCATTTTCAACATCCACCAGATAGAGGTCATGCCTTTGCGGAAAGCCTTCCCAGCTAAGCAGCTGAAGGTAAGGCGCGCCATCTTTGCCGAGGGCATAGCGGGCGTTGCCTTCGTTGCCGAGGACCAGTTCCGGCATTTGCTCATCTGTTAGTTGCAACAGGCGGCGGGTATCGGTATGAAAAACAGCGCGGTAGCTTTGTTTTTTTCGTTCTTCCAGCAACTCCTCTTCGTGGGTATAAAGTCGGGCATCCTGACTGGCCCAGACTTCCACATTGACAATCTCCTCTTCCAGGAGGGTGGTGTCCTGAAGGACGGGGGGCGGGCAGGTGCCAAAGAACAGGCGGCTGCCATCTTCTGAAAATTCCAGCTGCCCATGCTCGCTGATCAGCCATCGGTCCGGAAGGAAGGCCGCGCTGCTGTCCGCAATCGTGACTGCTTCATCCTGCTGGCTTTTCCAGTGCCAAAGCTGGTAGGGGACCACTCTGAATTCTGTAGTATCCTGAAGTGCGAGGAAGCCGGCCTGCCTGCCATCCCGGCTCAGGCTCAGTTGGGTGTAGTGCCCTTTGCCGGTGAGGAGGGGGCTGAGTTTGGCATCCGGGCCATCGTAGAGATAGACCCCTTTCTGAAACGTGGAATCGTCACCGGTCGAGTAAATCAAAAAGCGGGGCGATTCTTCTGCCGCAATAAAGTCTTTTACGAATGGGATGGAGTCTTCCTGCCCGGTCCGAAGGTTTCGGATAACCAGCAGGCTGCCGTTTTCTTTGTTTTCAGGCTTGACTTTTATGCTGTCAGGCAGGGCGGTATCTTTGGGAGCAGGCAAGAGCTGATACGCCATCCAGCCTTCCCATTTTTCAGGCATGATGAAGCGCTTGAGGCGGGGGACTTTTATCTGGCGCCCACTGCTCAGCTCCACGATGGAGAGGGTGTCTTTTGGCAGGTCTTTGTCCTTGACCTTTGCTCTCTTTTGGGCTTTCAGGGTGTCCTCTGCCGGGCTGATGTGAAAGGCGAGGAACCGGCTGTCCGCACTAAACGCAGCTTTATGGCTCCGCTCAAAGGACCGGGATTCCGCTTTGCTATGGTTGTAGAGCATGAGCGTAGGGTCGCCCTGATTGGGGGTGAGTTCGTAACTGGCCCAGTTGCCATTGGGCGCAATCGCCTCCTTTTCTATGGTATTCCAACGGTCGATATCTTCAATGGTGAGCGCAGGTTTTTGGGCAAAGACACTTACGGTAAGGCTCAGAAAGAGCAGGATAGGCAAAGGCTTCAATTGCATGGCTTCAGGTTTGAATGGTTTTTCGTTGAACTTTCTCAAAAATAATGTTCGTAAATGACACCTCCTATTTTCCAGGGGCTTAAAGGAGGGCACTGGCCATATGTGGGTAAAGAGCATGCTTGTTAAGGAGCCGTATAGAAAAAGAGAGGGCCCGGAAATTTGACTAGCACGCCTAGGTTAGGCGATTACCACGAATCAGGGCACAATGCCTTTATTGCAGTTGGGCGTTTTTAAAACTTTTGCCCTTGAGCAGTTTGGCTATATTCCGGTCTTCCAATGCCGCCCTGAGGTTGTCCGCGTGCCGGTCGTGGTGGAGGTCCGTGCCCAAATAGTCAATCAGGCCGGCTTTTAGCAGGGCCACGGCATTTTCCCGGGTGGGCTTGCCATAGTATCCCATCAGAGAAAGCAGGTTGAGTTGGAATTCGCAGCCCCGGTCCTTTAGCTCGGAATACCGTTTGAAGTCCTCCCGGAAAAACAGGTAGCGCTCGGGATGCGCCAGCAATGGCCGGTAGCCTTTGGTTTGTAACCGGAAAAGGTATTGCTCTAATTTTGGTGGAGCGGAGATGAAGCTCATTTCCACCAATACGCGGTTGCCTGGGAGGGTAAGGAGGTTGCCTTCTTCAAGCAGCGGCTCAAAACCTTCGTCCATCAGGTACTCGGCGGCAGCATCGAGGGTGACGTTCAGCCCGGCAGCCTTTACAGCAGTTCGTACTTCCGCCAGTTTCCCTCGTATGATTTCCGGAGTGTTGGGGTAAAGGTCCGCCATAATGTGCGGGGTGGTGATGAGGTGGCGATAGCCTATCTCCTGCAGTTGAGCAATCAGGGAGAGGCTGTCCTCTATATCCTTGGCACCGTCATCTATACCGGGCAGCAAGTGGGAATGCATATCTGTTTCCAGAAATGCGTAATCACCAAGGGGAGGCGTCTTTTTGAAGAGGTTGAACATAGAGGATTATTGCGTTTTTTCAATAACCTCGCAAAGGTAGGGAAAATTGCCGGGGGCTTTCCCCCGGCACCATCGTTAAACTTTTACGACTTCCCTGAAATATTCCATTGTGATTTTCAGGCCCTCTTCCCGGCTTACCGTAGGTTCCCAGCCCAGGATTTCCCGGGCTTTGGTAATATCCGGCTGACGGACCTTTGGGTCATCTTTGGGCAGCGGCTTGTAGGTGATCTTTGCATCGGGGTTGCCCACGAGCCGGACCACTTCTTCGGCGACCTCTTTGATGGTGATCTCATCCGGGTTGCCAATGTTTACCGGCAGGTGATGATCACTCATCAGCAGGCGGTAGATGCCTTCCACCAAATCGGCTACGTAGCAGAAGGAGCGGGTCTGAGAGCCGTCGCCAAAGACGGTAATCCCTTCTCCGCGGATGGCTTGAGAGAAGAAAGCAGGCAGCGCCCGGCCGTCATTGACGCGCATACGCGGGCCATAAGTGTTGAAAATACGGATGATCCGGGTTTCCACACCGTGGAAGTTGTGGTAAGCCATGGTGATGGCTTCCAGGAAGCGCTTGGCTTCGTCGTAGACACCGCGCGGCCCAACCGGGTTGACATTGCCCCAGTAATCTTCTTTTTGCGGGTGGATGAGCGGGTCGCCGTATACTTCCGAAGTGGAGGCAACAAGGATACGGGCGTTTTTGGCTTTGGCAAGGCCGAGGAGGTTGTGCGTGCCCAAAGCGCCGACCTTCAGGGTTTGGATCGGCATTTTCAGGTAGTCAATCGGGCTGGCAGGGGAAGCAAAGTGCAGGATGTAGTCCAGGTCTCCCGGGACATGCACAAACTTCGATACATCGTGGTGGTAGTATTCAAACTCCTTGAGCGGGAACAGGTGCTTGATGTTATCGAGGCTGCCTGTCAGGAGGTTGTCCATCCCAATTACGTGAAACCCTTCCTTGATGAAGCGGTCGCACAGATGGGACCCCAAAAAACCGGCAGCACCGGTTATAAGAATTCTTTTCATGGCTGAGATTTAAAGCTTTCGTCTTGTTGAATAAAATACCCTCCGCGGCAGGTGTCGGGGAGGGCAGTGGGGTTTAAGCTTCTGCTTTTTGCACGACCTTGTTCCGGCCGATGCTATCGTAGTAGAACCCTTCAGCTTTCATCACCTTGGGGTCATAGATATTGCGCCCATCGAAAATAACCGGCTCGCTGAGCAGTTCCCGGAGCACCTTGTAGCTAGGCGCGCGGAACACTGGCCATTCGGTAATAACCGCCAGGCTGTCCGCACCGATCAGGGTCTCGTACTGCTCTTCTGCAAATTGTATCCGGTCGCCAAATACCTGCTTGACGTTTTCCATCGCTTCCGGGTCAAAGGCTTTGATGGAAGCACCTGCATTCAGCAGCTCTTCAATGATGGTAAGCGCCGGCGCTTCCCGGATGTCATCGGTATTTGGCTTGAAAGCCAGCCCCCATACTGCGATGGTCTTGCCGCTGAGGTTGCCGCCGTAGTAGTCAATGATCTTTTTGCTGAGAATGTGTTTTTGCTTGTCATTAACGCCCATCACAGAATTCAGGATACGGAAGTCATAGCCATTTTCAGCAGCGGTTTTGGCCAGTGCCTGAACATCCTTAGGGAAGCAGGAGCCCCCGTAGCCTACGCCGGGGAAGAGGAACCGCTTGCCAATACGGGAGTCGCTGCCCATGCCCAAACGGACCATGTCTACATTCGCGCCTACTTTTTCGCAGAGGTTGGCGATCTCATTCATGAAGGAAATACGGGTGGCCAGGTAAGAGTTGGCAGCGTACTTGGTCATTTCCGCTGAGCGCTCGTCCATAAAGTATACGGGGTTGCCCTGACGGACGAAGGGCTCATAAAGCCGGGACATTACTTCTTTTGCACGCTCAGAGGATGTGCCAATCACTACCCGGTCCGGGCGCATAAAATCGTCAACTGCGACACCCTCCCGGAGAAATTCCGGATTGGATACCACATCAAACAGGTCTTCAGACAGCTTGTCGGACAGGATTGCGTGGACTTTCTCAGCCGTGCCTACAGGTACTGTGCTCTTATCGATCACCACCGTGTAGGCATCAATGATTTCCGAAAGGTCAGCCGCTACGCCCATCACGTAAGAAAGATCGGCAGAGCCATCTTCGCCCGGAGGCGTGGGCAGGGCCAGGAAAATAACCTCAGCGCCCTGAATCCCTTCCTTCAGGTTGGTGGTAAACTTCAGGCGCCCTTGTCTGGTATTGCGGTCAAAGAGGATATCGAGCCCGGGCTCGTATATTGGGATTTCTCCCTGTTTTAAGCGTTCTACCTTTTTTTCGTCAATGTCTACGCAAATGACATGATTGCCGGTTTCTGCAAAGCAAGTGCCAGTGACAAGCCCTACGTAGCCCGTTCCAATTACAGCAATATTCATGGTGTTAAGTTATGTTGTAAAGATGAAGAATGCATATTTGTCTAATGTTTGATACCAGCCATATATTGCCGTACCCATCACCCCTGTGGGGCACGGATTATCCTACGGTCAGTCCGCAATGACGAACGGTACGTCGTATATGTCGTCAATTGAGTGTGCAAACGATTTTGATGGCAAGTCAATACCTTGACCAAAGCTACAAATGCTCTGAAGCTGGACAAAGCGATATCTACACCAGCTTGGCACAATGCTTCATCGTTCACAGAGCAATAGTGTTGTTCGAAAGGGTGTATATCGTAGCTTTTCGAAGGTTTGAAGTAGTGACATGCAATTTAGGATATTAAATCTTTTCATGCAAACCCGCCAAAAAGAATTTACATACGCTGCACCCCAACAATCAGTACGATACAGTTTAAGGGAATGTTACAAATAATCCTTAAAACGGCCACCTTTCGGCTCATTATCGGTCCGGGCGCTTCCGGATTTGATTTTCCGGAGCAGGCCCGGGTCAATATCCATGATAAGGGAGTAGCCCATATTTTCCAGTTGGATCACGAAATTCTTTTCGTTCTTCTGGTTTAGCAGGATGCCCCTCATGCCGGTCAGGCCGCCGCCCAGGATTTCCACTTCGTCTCCGTTGCAAAGGCTCAGGCTTCTGCTTTCCTGAGCTTCCACCTCAATGTTTTCGCCCACTACGAGGCGCAAAACGTCAATCTCTGCTTCCGGGATGGAAATCAGGTTTTTGGACAAGCGGACAAAATTGAGCACATCCTGTGTCTCCACCACCCGGATGTATTCGCTCTTTTTGATCTTGACGAACAGGTAGCAGTTGATCAGCGGCAGCTCCAGGTGCTTAACCTTGCGGGTATACCTGCGGGTGACTTTCTGAAGCGGCAGAAAGTGCTCAATGCCTTTCTTTTTCAGCCGGTCCGCTACCATCTTTTCGCGCTTGTAGTTGGTATAAATGGCAAACCATCTGCTTTCGATATTGCTCAGGTGGTTCTCGGGTTGTTGTTGAATCGCAGTCTTCATTGGAGGTCTTTTTGTTTTACGAAATACAAGATTTCAGGACTATGATTTTATGGGGAAGCCTCATCAAAAGGCTAGAGTCTCCAGTAGGTTAGTCCGGCATCTGCACCGGGCTTTTCATATATGGCTTTAATATCCATAAGGATGGGGTCTTCCTTGCAAATGGACTTGAAGTATTCAAAATCCAGCGATTGGTAGGCATGGTGATTGACGGCCACGATAATTGCATCGTAATCGTCTGAGGCATTGTCCACCAGCGTCAGCTTGTACTCTTTCGCTACCTCATTGGGCGAAGCGAAGGGGTCAGTAATGTGCACGTTGATGGAGTACTGCATGATTTCCCTTGCCAGGTCTGCCACTTTGGAGTTGCGGATGTCCGCTACATTCTCCTTGAAGGTGATACCCATGATGAGCACCTTGGTCTGACTTGGGTTTTTGCCCCGCTGAATCAGCATTTGAGCCAGCCGTTTGGCAATGAAGCCAGGCATGCCGTCATTGATGCGGCGTCCGCTCAGGATGACCTGAGGGTCGTACCCCAGTTGTTTGGCTTTATGGGTAAGGTAGTAAGGGTCCACGCCAATGCAGTGCCCGCCCACAAGGCCAGGTGAGAATTTCAGGAAATTCCACTTGGTGCCGGCCGCTTCAAGCACTTCATTCGTGTCGATTCCCATCATGTCAAAAATGATGGACAGCTCATTCACGAATGAAATATTGAGGTCGCGCTGTGTATTTTCAATAACCTTGGCCGCCTCTGCCACTTTGATGGAAGGCGCTTCATAAACACCCGCCTTGATGATGGCGCCATACGTTTTTGAAATCTCTTTCAGGGCTTCCTCATCGCTTCCGGAGACAATCTTCAGGATCTTCTCAATGGTCCGTTCCTTGTCGCCCGGATTGATGCGCTCAGGGGAGTAGCCGATTTTGAAGTCCTGGCCGAGTTTCAGCCCCGAAAGTTCTTCCAGGATAGGCAGGCAGTCCTCTTCGGTACAGCCCGGGTAAACGGTGGACTCGAAAATGACATAGTCCCCCTTTTTCAGCACCTTGCCTACCGTTTCAGAGGCAGAGAGTACCGGTTTGAGGTTGGGGACTTTGCTTTCGCTCACCGGCGTGGGGACCGCTATGATGTGGAAGTGCGCCTCCTTGAGCATAGCCGGGTCGGCCGTGAAGGTGATCCGCTTATTGTCAAAAGCGCTGCCATCCAGTTCTTCCGAAGGGTCTTCACCGTTTTTCATCATTTGGATACGGTCTTCATTTATATCGAAACCGATCACTTCAAAGTCGCGTGCAAATTCAAGAGCGAGCGGCAGGCCAACGTATCCAAGGCCAATTACGGAGATTTTTTTCTCGCGGTTTTTTAGTGCATCAAACATAAGTAGGGAGTCTTAAACTTTTTTGGAATGGGGAATCCGGGAGGGCGGCAGAGGTTTGCCCTCCGCCCTCTGTCCTCTATTTTTTAAAAAATGCTTTCACCTGATCGGCGATGTGCGCCAGGGTAGCCTCATCCAGTTCTGTATGCATAGGCAATGAGATCACCGAATTGCAAAGGTCTTCTGTAACGGGAAGATGATCAATTTGCTGATCCATAGCCTGCTGATAAGCTTTTTGCTTGTACAGGGGCACCGGATAGTAAATCATATTGGGGATGCCGGCTTCCTGCAGGTGCTTTTGCAGATCGTCTCGCTTTCCGCCAGCTACCTTGAGGGTGTACTGATGAAAAACATGGGTGGACTTGGGGTCCCGTGCCGGCGTCTGCAATCCGGCAATTCCTGCAAAGGCCTGATCGTAGTAATCTGCGGCCGACCGCCGTGCTGCTGCGTAAGCATCAAGGTGCCCTAGTTTGATATCCAGAATGGCCGCCTGAATGCTATCCAGCCGCGAGTTGACACCAACCATATCGTGGTAGTAGCGCTTCACCTGGCCGTGATTGGCGATCATCTGCAGTTTTGGGCCCAGCGCTTCGTCATTGGTATACAGCGCGCCCCCATCTCCGTAAGCCCCCAGGTTTTTGGAAGGGTAGAAGGACGTACAGCCGATGTGGCCGATGGTGCCTGTCTTTTGGGTATGCCCGTCTTTAAAGGTATAGTCGGCCCCAATAGCCTGAGCATTGTCCTCAATGACCCATAGCCCATGGGCTTTGGCCACTTCCATGATGGGCTCGAGGTCGCAGCTCTGCCCAAAGAGGTTGACCGGGACAACCGCTCTGGTCTTGGGCGTAATCGCCGCTTCTACCAAATCGGCTGTAACATTAAAGGTGTCGGGGTCCACATCCACCATGACCGGCTTCAGGTTGAGCAGCGCAATGACTTCGGCCGTGGAGACGTAGGTGAAGGCAGGCACAATCACCTCATCGCCCGGCTGCAGGCCTGCCCCCATGAGCGCGATCTGAAGCGCGTCCGTGCCATTGGCACAGGGGATGACATGCCGGGCGTCCAGGTAGGATTCCATATGCGCCTTAAAGGACTTCACCGCCGGACCGTTGATGTAGGCGCAGGACTGCAGGACTTCCTGAACGGCAGCATCGATCTCCGGCTTCAGCCGCTCGTACTGCGTTTTGAGGTCCACCATTTGTATGTTCATTTTGACATCAGACATATAATGAAATTGTTTTTTTCGTTAGTTTAGATTTAAATGGCGCAGGGCCTTCTCCGCAACCGTCTCTCCAATCGCGAGGGAGGCCGTGGCAGCGGGGCTCGGCGCATTGCAGACGTTGATCACGCCAGGTTTTTCCAAAAAGAGGAAGTCGTCAATCAGTGCCCCGTCCGGGCTGCAGGCCATTGCCCGGACGCCTGCACCGCCCCTGACGAGGTCTGCGGAGGTGATTTCCGGGATTAAATGCTGCAGGGCGCGCACAAAAGCCGATTTGGAATAGGACCGGTAAAGTTCGTTCAGCCCGTCCCGCCAGTATTTCCGCGCAATCTGCTGAAAACCAGGGTAGGAAAGGGTTTCCCAAAGTTCGCTCGAATCGATATCGTAGCGGCTGTAGCCCTCCCGCTTAAAAGCCAGCACCGCATTAGGCCCTGCCTCAATGCCGCCGCCAATCATACGGGTAAAGTGTACGCCGAGAAACGGGAAGTTGGGGTTGGGGACCGGATAGATCAGGTTGTTGACCAGGTGGCGTTTCTCCGGGCGCAGTTCGTAGTATTCGCCCCGGAAGGGAAGAATCTGCAGGTCAATCTCCGGCATCGTCAGTTGCGCAATCTTATCAGAATACAGCCCGGCACAGTTGATGACCAGCCTGCAGGTAATGTCCCCCTTGTCCGTTAGGACGGTGCCCTGTCCGGGCCGAAGGTCAATATCCAGGACCTTATGCCCCAGTAGCGCCTCACCTTCCCGGTTTTGGGCCAGTTCCATGTACTTTTCTGCCACCGCCCGATAACTGATGATGCCGGATTGGGGCACCCATATCGCCTGTAAGGCATTCACATGAGGTTCTATTTCCCGGCATTCCTCCCGGCTGATCATCCGGATGCCTTCCAGCCCGTTTGCCTGCCCGGTCTTCAGGATTTTTCCCAGACGGGGCACTTCATCAGGGCGGGCGGCGACAATGACTTTGCCGCAAACGTCATGCGGAATGTCATGCGCCTTCGCAAAATCAAGCAGATAGCGGTAGCCCCGTGCGCAGTTGAGCGCCTTGGAGCCACCGGGCGTATAATAAATGCCAGAGTGGATGACACCGCTGTTGTTGCCGGTCTGATGCCGCGCTACGCCTGCCGCTTTGTCGATCACGGCAATACGGAGGCCAGGCTGCTTTTCAGTCAACTGATAAGCAGTAGCAAGGCCCACTATGCCGGCA
>JANSXW010000331.1 GCA_024742755.1 bacterium
CCTCCCGCAGACCCAGCGACCGGCACTGCTCGACCCCAGGAATGCTCCTATGGCACCGCTCGTGTCCCCCGCTATACACCATCACCCAATACAAAACCATTCCCATCCTGGCGGGGGGCGGGGGTGGAGATTCTACCTTTTTCACGAGATGACCATGACCCGCCACACCCACCGGCAACGCTCGAAAACCAAGACCAACCGATCGGCACCGCTTGTGTCCCCCGCCATCCACCATCACCCAACACAAAAACCATTACAATCCTGGCGGGGGTCGGGGGTGGAAATTCTACCTTTTTCACGAGATGACCATGACCCGCCATACCCACCGGCAACGCTCGAAACCCTAAACCCTAACCCCTAAACTCTAACCCCTAAACTTTACCCTTCCCACACCAAAAATCCCTACCTTAGCCACCGCTACGACAACACGGCCAATTCCATCATCCCCACAAAACAAAAACTCCATGCCCAACAACAACAACAACACCTACGTCGCCATCATGGCAGGCGGCATCGGCAGCCGCTTCTGGCCCGCCAGCCGGGAAGAACGCCCCAAGCAGTTCCTCGACATCCTCGGCGTCGGCAAGTCCCTCATCCGGCTCACATTTGAGCGCTTCCTGAAACTCTGCCCCGCCTCCAACATCTTCATCGTCACCAACAAGCAGTACGCCGGGCTCGTCAAAGAACACCTGCCCGAGCTCACCGACAACCAAATCCTCACCGAGCCCTCCCGCAACAACACCGCCCCCTGCATCGCCTACACCGCCTTCAAGCTGCAGGCCCTCAACCCGGACGCCAACCTCGTCGTCGCCCCCAGCGACCACGTCATCCTCAAAGAAGAAGCCTTTGTGGAAACCCTCCGGCAAGGCCTCGCCTTCACCGCCGCCCAGGATGCCCTGCTCACCCTCGGCATCACCCCCACCCGCCCCGATACCGGCTACGGCTACATCGAGGTAGACCCCAAAGCCCCCGGCGACAGCACCCAGCCCAAAGCCGTCAAAGCCTTCCGCGAAAAACCCGACCGCACCACCGCCCAGGCCTATCTCGACAGCGGCAACTACCTCTGGAATGCCGGCATATTCGTCTGGCGCGTCAGCAGCCTCCTCAGGGCTTTCGCCGAAAACGCCCCCGACATCCACCGGATCCTAGGCGCCGGCAGCCCCCATTACAACACCCCACAGGAACAGGCCTTCATCGATGAAGCCTACCCCACCACCCCCTCTATCTCCGTAGACTACGCCATTATGGAAAAAGCCAGCAACGTCTACACCATCCCCAGCGACTTCGGATGGTCGGACCTCGGCACCTGGGCCTCCCTCCACGCCGAAAGCCCCAAAGACAAACAAGGCAATGTCGTACAAGGCGACCCCATACAGCTGATCGACACCCAAAACACGCTCGTCCGTGCCCCCAAAGGCAAACGCCTCGTCATCGGCGGACTGGACGACTACCTCGTGGTCGACGAAGGGGATGTCCTCCTCATCTGGCCCAAATCCAGAGAGCAGGAAATTAAGAAATTGGTGGATAAGTAAGGCCGGGGGCAGTCCTGCCAAGGTCAAGGTTGAGGTTGGCCCACAGCAAGGCCCAGCCGAGGTTAAGGTTGGCCCCGGGCAAGGCCCAGCCGAGGTTGAGGTTGGTCCCGGGCAAAGCCTAACCGAGGTTAAGGTTGAGAGCCCCGCGCGGTCTTCCCGGAGACGACAATTAATTGTCGCGCCCCAGGCGAGCCTGCCACACCGACCGGCAACGCTCGTCTCCCCCGCAGGAGACCGTCAACGGTCGGCCCCGGAAGCCACTTCCTGGCGCTTCTCCGGCCGACGTAGCCTTTTGCAGAGTCGGCAACCTCATCCTGCTCCAAGACCGCCCCAGGGCAACCTCATCCTCGGATTGCCCGGGGAAGGTTGAGGTTGAGGTTAAGGTTGAGCGCCCACCAGCATCCTCCAGGGGCACGGCCGCTTTGCGACCGCCTCCCGCAGACCCAGTGACCGGCACCGCTCGAATCCCAAGACCAGCCGACCGGCACCGCTCGCCTCCCCCGCACGAGACCGACACCCGTCTGCCCCCGCAGCCACTTCCAGGTCCTCCACCTCAACATCCCCACGGACCGCCACCGGGC
>JANSXW010000122.1 GCA_024742755.1 bacterium
GCTGACAATAAGGTTAAAAAGCCTGACCGGGTACCCAGCTGTTGTCGGGCCGGTACAAAAGGCAAAAGATACTTCTGTACCTCCTGCCCTCACTTCAATACAGTCTCCGTTTTGAGGATATTCTCCGCCCAATGCTGAACAAGAAGTAGACAGGCAATAATTAGGGTCCACCGTGTTTTCTGTATCAGAATCAATAGTCAGCCCTCCATCAGCATCCAGTTCTAACTCTACTAATAATTCCGTCAAGGAAACGATATCCTGAACTCCAGTAACAGCCTCCAGGAAAATGGGAAAAGAAAGGTCGCCGTTTTCAAGTGCAGTAGGCTCTTGGATAGAAATGAGCACTTCCGGGTCATTGTTCTGACATGGGAAGCCTTCATCGGCATCGAAGGTTACTGTACCGGCACCTTGAGTGGAGGGGCTGCAGCAAGCTCCGGCACCGCCCGCATCGTATTCCTTAAACCGGGCGTACTGAAAGGTAAAGTCAGCTTCTCCGTCCGCGAAAGGTTCTTCTTGTAGCTGAACAAGAATATTCCCTAAATGACCTTCGCCATCTATACCATTTAATGGGATGGAAAAAGAGTTTCCCGATGTTCTAATATTTAGTCTAATTAGTTCTTGATCTCTGTATGTTTCTACTGTGGCAGATGAAGATAAAGAAGAACTCCCTCCCACGTCTAGACCGAGTCCTCCATAAACATCAGTATACGCAATTTCCAGGTCCAACCGTTCCAATTCAAGTACCGTAGCGGTAAGGTTGTCATTATCTCTGACTTTGATTGGTATTTCGACCAATTCGCCAGGTGTCGCGGCAATCGGGCTACTGTTATCAAGAAAGATATCGATATCGCGGCTGGCACTAATATCACAGTCTGTAGAGGTTGGACCGCTCATAAGAGGCGAGCCGCCGACATAGGTTACATCCGCATGCCCACTTGCAATTTCTACGTCCAACATGCAGGGGGTACCGGAACAATTTGCATCCAGGTCAAATGAAATTTCATCAAACGCTAACGTGAACGATTCTCCGGGGTCCGTGGTTACATAAATTTCAAAACTCGGCGGCGCAAGAACATTCCCCAGATAGGTACTTGATGAGGCGGGACCTTGAATAGAAAAAGAAGATAAATTTACAGAAGATGATGAAAATGGCGAAAAATGCTCTACTCTTTCAATAGTTGAGTTTGCACCAGATACATTGCCCTCTACAAACATATCACAGGCGTCAAAGTTACCTCCAGCTCCAAAGTAAACCGGAATTTTTACAGTATAGCAATCAACCTGTGTAGGAGGATCAACCCTTACTGTGACATCATCACAGACCGTCTGTGCTGGCAGATAACTCATCATAGCACTAAGCAATAGAGTTACCAACATACCCCTGCGCTGATGTACAGCTAGTGCAGGGGGGGGGGGATAAAAGGAAAAATAAGTTTTTCATAATATAACACGGTGTTTAGTTACAGAAGGCGCATTCGAGCAAGTGGCTGGAACACGTTATGGTTACAATGTAGGCAAAAAACGGGATAGTGCCAATTCCGGCTGGATAAGTTTTAGCTAATTAACATTTGCGTTTTAGCCTGAAAGGCAGCTGTTAATTTGGTTATGATCTTGCTTTCCAGTAGGTATCAGGGTGGGCTTGTCCCGCTCCATGAAACAGGCTCACAACTCCAGCCCATCCAAATCCCCCAAATCCGGCTGCTGAAAGTGCTTTTTGGTGTAGGCACGCTGCTTTTGGCGCTCGAGTACGAGGCGGGCCAGGGCAACGTTGGCAGGTTCCGGGCAGTGGGGGGAGAGGGCGTAGTTGACCTTGGCTTCCTGCACATCGAGGCGGTAGAGGTTACTGAGCAGCACTTCCAGATTGTATTCAATCATCCCGGCAATCTGATCGGCCAGCAGGCGGAGGAGGTCTTCCTCGGTCGCAATAGGCTCATCGCCTTCCTGCAGCTCGAAATCGCGCAGAATGAGTTCCTTGGTGCCTTGCAGGTCTTCCGGTGTTGACATTCGGTTCGGTTTTTGCTTTCTGCGCTGCAAGGTAGCACGATTTGGAAAAGACGCCAAAGGTCAGCCCTCTTATCCTCAAAACCCTTATCTTCAGGGCAACCAACTAAAATCAAAGCCATGAAAAACCTGATCTGTCTATTGGCCCTGTCGGGCTTGCTGTTTGCCTGCAATGCACCGGAGGCCACTGAGAATGAAACGGTGACAGAAAGTGAACCCGCTACGGAAACGCCGGCCTACCAGCCGATTGACACCGATGAAGCCCTAATGGCCACTGCCTTAATGGCTGCCCCCGAAGCCAGCCGGGAAGGCGCTAAAGTCATCGGTTTTAATATGGCCGGAGAGTTCGTCACCTTTAAGGAAGGGACAAACGAATTCATCTGCCTGGTCGACAACCCCAATCAGGAAGGCTTCAACGCTGCCTGCTACCACCGCAGCCTTGAGCCTTTTATGGCGCGGGGGCGGGAACTCCGTGCCGAAGGCAAAAACGCCAACGAAATCTTTGATATCCGTGAGGAGGAAGTAAAGGCTGGCAAACTGGACATGGGAGAGACCGGTGCCACCTTGCACATCTACTACGGCCCCGAAGCGCAGTACGATCCGGCTACGGGAGAAGTGGATCAGGCACAGTACCGCTACGTCGTCTACATGCCCTTTGCCACCGCTGCCTCCACCGGGCTGCCGGAGCGCCCCGTGGAGCCCCACCACCCATGGATTATGAATCCGGGTACGCACCGGGCGCATATTATGATTACGCCGTTGGCGGAGGGGGAGTGATTGGCTTTGGGATGGAGTGAACAGAAAACGACTGGAATCTGGAAAAACTACCTTTCTAATACATGATTTTAATCGGAATTTTATGTATTGGAGTATGAAAATTCAAAGGGTTATTCAGCACAAAAAATGGAGAAAAAGAGAGTACTCCGTTCTGTGTAGGGTCCACCTACGTCGCAGCGTGACCTTTTTATACAACTCTGCGATTGGAAGTTGTTCCACAGGAAAGAGATACTGTAGTGAAGCCTTACTCCTCCAGCCAATCCGCAATCAGCCGTTTAGCTTCTGCAGCGGAAGACACGGATAGGGCAACAGCAATAACCAATTCTTTAGTCGGATGCCCTTCTTCCTGCTCGATCTTGTCCTTCCAGTAAGTAAGGTCTGGGGCATCTGCTTCCGGCTCGTCTTGAATGATTCTGACTGCTTTGTTTAGGCCGGGAAAAAAGGCACTGAAAATGGGGTTGGCGTCATACTCCTTATGTCCATGGATGTCATATAAGTTGATGTAAGGCCGAAAGTCGAGCTGCTTTTCCTCTGCAATCTTGTAGATAATACGGTGCCAATAAGCGGCGGTGAGGTTATATAGCCGCTTGTTTTCCAGAAAACCTACGAATAGGTATTTGTCGTTTTTGTTTTTTACAGCAACATCCATATACTCAATGCTAAAATGAGTAAAATAATAGCAACGAAAGCCCGACCTCCGAGAACTTCGATATCGACTCTGACACGCTTATCCTTTCTCGTTGAGTAAAAACTCTTTTTCTTGACTGCATCAATCCCGCTCGCATTATTGATATAATGTTCTGCTTTCTCAAAAGCCTTTTCACGTTTTTCAAAATCGCTCTTAGTCAGTCTGCTTTTTAGTCGATCTAACAAAGTTAAACCTTCTGCTTTAGTAATGGGCTTATCCTGACTCCAAGACTCCGATTCTTCCAAGCCATCTCCTTGTGCCTGTACTCTTCCTCTATGTTTTTTAGAAGCCACAACTATAACAAGACAATGTATAAGAGTATATTACAAATTTAAAACTGCTTAAGGGTAATTTTAGTTCCTTTTCTCATACTTAAAAGTATAGCCATATAGTCCATGAAGTCCTGCTCCTCAGCAATCCGCCCATCGGGGCTCATACGGACGATGGTGCTGCCGGTCATGACCACTTCGTTACCCGAGGCTGGGATACCGAAAAAGTCGCCCGTGTGCCTGCCCCGGAAAGTCCAGTGCTTGGTCAGTTGGTCACCCTCTCCAAAGATGTTGTTGACGGTAAATTGGCCATCAGAGAAAGCCGACAGCAGGGCCTGATAGTAACCCTTCATACCTTCGATGCCGACTATGTTTTCCGGCTCTGCATGCATGACTACATTTGGCATGAAATGCTCCTCGTTGAAAAGCTCGAACCTCTTCTCGTTGATGATGGCATCCCAGGTCTCGGTGTACAACTTGATATTGGCGCCACCTTGGGGTCTTTGTGTGCCAGCGGCTGTAGCACGCTTTTGGCGATTTTCCATTCCCCTTTTTGTTCCAGCATGGTGTTGGTATACTGGCCCGCTAAATCAATGTCGATATCGTACACCACGGATTTGCCGTACACTTCGTAGGTGCCTGTAGCTACCCAGGCGTGCTCGTAATCAGACCAGTGCAAGCCGTTTTGCCGGATCAGGAGGGTGACGTTGTTGCTTCGCAGCTGTTCTGCGAACGCTGCACCGATCTGTTGGGGCCCTTTGGTCGTTTTGCCCTCGGTGTCAATTCGTATGGCATCTCTTGTGTACATTTTTGCCAATGCAGCATGATCGCCTGAGTTATAGGCGGCCATGAACTTGCGGGCGAAGGTGTGCATATCGGCCTCATTGGAGGCGGTCTGTGCGCTCAGCAGCAATGGGCAAGTGAGCAAAAGGGCGAAAACGAAGCGTGGTTTTTTCATGGTTGGTGGTTTTACAAGATGGGTAGCGTTGATCAACGCATAATTTGGCAGGATAAACTTGATGCTCAAGGGTTGGTGCCGGACAGCATCATTCCGCACTGCCCTGCACCGTATATAAAATCATTAGTTTTTGGTAATGGCTGCACGCGCCTTTTCAGCCCGCTCTTCAGCAAGCTCCATTCCCATTTCAGCGGCTTTATCGTAGTATTCTGCCGACTTGGCATAGTCCTTGGCTACCATGTAATACTCGCCCATGCTGTCGTAAGCATTGGCTTCATCGGGCGATACTTCAAGGTATTTGTCGAAAGCAGCTTTGGCTTTGTCCATCTGCCCGAGTGCCATATAGGAGTACCCAAGGGCATTGTAAGTGCCACCGTGACCGGGGCGCAGTTCAAGTAAGCGGAGGTTATACTTCGTTGCGGCCTGCGGGTCTTTGCTGATCCAGGAAGCAGACACGGCGGCGAGTTCATAAGCCTGTGCGGTTTGTGGGTAAGCTTCCGTCAGCGAGGCCATAGATTCGGCGATGTCCGCTTTGGGGTCTTTCTCAAGCGTTTGAAGAGCTTGTCGGATAATACGCTCTCCTTTATTAAGTCCTTCCGCATCAATTGCGAGGGCAGACTTGATGTGGGGTACTGCTTTTTCGTACTCTGTAAAGGAGGTTTCTGCAATTGCCATGTAGGCGTGTGCCATGAAAAAGTCAGCATCCGCCTGAACCGCGGCTTGCAGGTTTTCAAAAAAAGCGGGGATGTCAGCATGCTCAGCGGCCTGAAGCGCTTTTACATAGGCTGCTTTTGCTAGTTCTGACTCAGTGGAAACCGGCAGGTAGCTGTCTTGTGCGGTAAGAAAAGCGGGGGCGCCCAGGCAAAGGGCAGCCAGGATCATCAGATACTTCATCTGGATACGTATTTAGTGTTGAAAAATGAAAAGCTGCCAGCTGTGCCAATAACGCCCTTTGGTTGATCGGGCTTCACAGCTTGCATTCAACACCTTCATTTACTATCCCACTAAAAAGGTACCCGGGGAAGGCTGGTTTTTTAAGAAAAAACGGCAGTAAGCAAACCTTATTTGCCTACCGCCGCTTTCTGTAAATCGTTTATGCCGACCTGTCTGCCGAAGTGTCTCGACACGTAGGCAGGCATCAAGTCGGTTTGCTGCTCCGATCTTTATCGGAGACCACTTTATCGTCGGTATGAATACTTGGGAAGCCCCTGAGATGCTAAGCTTCCGCTAAAGCGTCCCCCTCAGCTCCTGCTCCCGCTCGATGGCTTCAAACAAGGCCTTAAAGTTCCCCTTACCAAAGGAACGGGCGCCTTCCCGCTGAATGATTTCGTAGAAAACCGTGGGCCGGTCCTGCACCGGCTTGGTGAAGATCTGCAGCAGGTAGCCTTCGTCATCCCGGTCAATGAGGATATTCAGGCGCTTGAGTTCCTGCAGGCTTTCGTTGATTTCGCCTACCCGCTCAAGCACGGTATCGTAGTAAGTGTCTGGCACACGCAGGAAGTCCACGCCCCGGCGGCGCAGCTCGTCTACTGTATGGATAATGTCATTGGTAGCGATCGCAATGTGCTGTACGCCGGCACTGCGGTAGTAATCCAGGTATTCTTCAATCTGGGATTTCTTCAGCCCCTGAGCGGGTTCATTGATGGGGAATTTGATGTAGCCATTGCCATTGGAGACTACCTTGCTCATCAGCGCTGTATACTTGGTGGAAATGTCCTTGTCATCAAAGGTGACAAGCAGTTTGAAGCCCATGACATCCTGGTAAAACTTCACCCACTCGTTCATCTGCCCGAGTTCTACGTTGCCTACGCAGTGGTCGACATACTTTAACCCGATCGGCTCAACTTCCATCGGGCTCTCCATAGCCACAAATCCTGGCAGAAATGGGCCGGCATAACTGCTGCGTTCCACAAAAGTGTGAATGGTCTCCCCGTAGGTATGAATGGAGGCGGTAACGACATGCCCGTTTTTATCCTCAATGCGCTGAGGCTCCGCGAAGGACTTAGCGCCGCGCTCTATCGCTATACGGTGCGCTCCTTCGGCATCGTCCACCCAAAGGGCCAGGACTTTCACCCCGTCTCCGTGCTTGAGCACATGCCTGGCCACCTCATGATCGGGCGTCAGAGCCGCAGTAAGCACAAAGCGGATTTTATCCTGCTGCAGCACGTAGGAGGCGGTATCTTTCACGCCCGTTTCCGGTCCGCGGTAAGCAATCAGCTTGAAGCCGAAAGCGGTTTGGTAGTAATGGGCGGCCTGCTTGGCGTTGCCTACGTAAAATTCTATGTAGTCCGTCCCGTTGATGGGGAAGGTGTCCTGAATCGTCTCAGTGGTTGGTTTGGTTAGTGCATCCATGAATTTCAGTTTTTGTTAAAATACTTTTTTGTCGTTTGTCATGAGGAGGCGCCGGTGCTTTGGCTCTTCACCTCTTCCGGCAACCAACTCTTATAATAATCCCGGTCCTCAATACCCACCGCATGCTCCGTCAGTTGCAGCGGCTTAAAAGTATCCACCATCACCGCCAATTCATGGGTGCCCTGCTTGCCGATGCTTTTCTCGACAGTGCCGGGGTGAGGACCGTGCGGAATGCCACCGGGGTGCAGGGTGATCATGCCTTTTTCCACATGCTTGCGGCTCATAAAGTCCCCATCTACGTAGTAGAGCACCTCATCGCTGTCAATATTGCTGTGATTGTAAGGCGCAGGGATGGCCAGCGGATGATAGTCATACAGCCGGGGCACAAAAGAACAAATGACAAAATTGCGCGCCGCGAATGTCTGATGCACGGGCGGCGGCTGATGCACCCGTCCCGTAATAGGCTCAAAGTTGTGAATGCTGAAGGCGTAGGGGTACACATAGCCGTCCCAGCCAACCAGGTCGAACGGGTGATTGAGGTAGGTGTACGGATAAACCTGATCCTGCTTTTTGATGTAAAACAGGAACTCACCCTGCTCATCGTGGGTTTCCAGCAATTCCGGCTTACGGATGTCCCGCTCGCAGAAGGGGGCGTGCTCCATCAGTTGGCCATAGTCATTGCGGTAACGCTTGGGCGTAATGATGGGGCTGTAGGACTCCACGATAAAGAGCCGGTTGTCCTCCTGATCAAATTCGAGCTGGTAAACGGTGCCCCGTGGGACCACCACATAGTCGCCATACTCAAATTCCACTACGCCGTACATGGTCTTCAGCCGGCCTGTACCTTTGTGGATGAAAATGCACTCGTCCGCATCTGCATTTTTGAAGAAATAATCGGTCATGCTTTTGCGGGGCGCAGCCAGGATGATCTTACAATCGTTATTGACGAGCACCGGCTTGCGACTCTTGAGGTAGTCCTCTTCCGGCGCTACTTCAAACCCCTTCAGGCTTCGGTGCTTGAGCTGCTTGTCCGCCACCACTTTAGGCGCTACGGAGTAAGGCTCGCCCACCTGAACGATTTGTGTAGGCGCATTCACATGATAGAGCAGTGAGTGCAGGTCACTGAAGCCTTCAGTGGAGAAAAGCTCCTCATGGTAGAGCTCCCCGTTAGGCTTTCGGAACTGCGTATGCCGCTTGGGCGGTACTTGTCCTAAGCTGTGGTAATGCATAAAATTCAGTTTTTCTGGTTTTGGCAAAAGTGGGCAAAGCCGGGCGGGCAAAAGTGCCGCACCCGCTTTGCTGAGCTACAATTGGTTCTATTTGGTATCCTCAGTGCTGAGGTTGTTGAATACGGTGTTGAGCATGTCCATCAACTGATCGATCTGCCCGTTATCCAGGTTGGCCCAGGCTTTGCCCCGGGCTCTGTGAATGATAGGCAGTACTTCGTCAATTTTCTGATAGCCACCATCGGTAAGCTGAATGCGGAACCGCCGCCGGTCATTAGGGTCCGTAACGCGCTCGGTCAGCCCTTTTTGGCACAGCAAGTCGATAATCCGTGTGATGGTGGGCGGGTCCTTGAAGGTCGCCCGGGCAATCTCCAGCTGACTCAGGCCATTTTGCTGGTTGAGCGTTTGCAGTACCACCCATTGGTCAATGGTGATTTCAGTGCCGGCAGCAGCCAGCGTTTGCTGAAAGAACTGCTTCATCCGCTTGGCAGTGCGCTCCAGCGTAAAGCCAGGCATGTCCGGACGTTCAGTAATGGATTTGGGCTGTGTTTGCGTTTCTGGCACGGCTTCGGAATTAGTTTCTGTAAAAATAATTGTTATACGAACTAATTCAAAGCTTTCTGCCTGTTTTTCTATGCCGGCGGTTACAGTTTGACCGGAAGTTTACCGAAGCGCAGCCTCCAGTTGCTTCTGCCTGAGCCGGACAATCAACTGCCCGCCCAGCAGCAACAGCTCCTGCTCAGCTGGCTCAATCGTATACTTTGTGCCGATGTAGGTGAGCAGGTCATACAATATTTGTTTGTCGCGCCCGGATACTTCAGCCCCCGATTTCAATACGCGGATGAGCCGCGCTTGTTCGTCCCTGATCCTGATAACATCGGGAGGCATCGCATCATTGCCTTCGAGGAGCACATTGAACCCAAAGAAGACGGGCTCAATCCTGGCGGGCGTACAGGCATCCATGATATCCCGCACGAGCGTGGCACGGCGGGCGTCAAGCCCACTGGAGGGCAGGCGGGCAGCTACGCCCAAAGAAAACAAAGCGCCTTCTTTTTCTGAAAAGGTATACCGGTTGCCAACGGCATCGGCATCGATTATGATCAGGATTTTATGCCGGGTGGTATCCTGTTTCAGCACCTGCAGGGCAGTGTAGTAACCGGTATTGTCGGTCATCGCCCCATCAAACAGGTGCAAAAACGGGCGTTCTGAGCTGTAGCTGCTAATGAGCGTGGTATTGGAAATCAAAACGGGAAAACTGCCGCTCGACTTAATGCCGACTGACAAGGGCACGATGTAGGAGGCCGGGAACTCATTGACCTGCTTTTGCATCCGGTGCGTATAGCCCACTATACCGTATTCCTCCAGCACATCAGGCGTGAAGGGGAAAATTTGCATGGTATTGACGGTAGAACTATTGGTGATGTGCATGGGCAGGCGTACGGGCAAATCTGAATCTTTAGGAACAAACATATCCCCCAGCCGAATACTCGGTGCATCAGCGCCCATAGCTTTCCGGCGGCTTTTATAGCCCAGCACCTGATCGTCAATAGCGCGCTCCAGTGCATCGCCGTCATCTACATGCGTAAACCAGAGGCGGGGGTTGAAATTGGCGCGCACCAAAGTGCCGACGTAGGAGTAGGACAGGGCTTCCCGTACCCGCCTCTTCACATAATCCTCAAAAACAAATGGGGCATCGGGGCGCAACCGGTTGTGGTCGTAGAGGGCAGCCACATAAGACCCTCCGGCAAAGCCTCCTCCGGAAACGGTTGACAGGTAGTCGACTTCCCTAAGCAGGTTCTGATAGCCCATGCCCTCAAAGTCTTCCAGCCCAAGCATGATGCCCACTCCAAAATTTGCGGCCCTGGAACCTCCCCCGGAAATGGCTACGGCTATGCAAAGGTCTGGGTTTTGACCCGGCCTTTCCTGCACACTTTTGTAGGTGCTAAGGTCTACGGTGGGGGCGAGTTCCCCATCCCGAAGGAAGTGGCTGCGGTCGGGATAAAGGGCTTTGCTGCAACTGCTGAGCAGGAGGCTAAAAAGAAACAGCATAAGAGTAATTCGCATAAGGTTAACTTTTAGCGGGGTGAGCTTTTTTTCCAAATGACCTGAAAGTCATCAATAAAGATACTATCCTGTGGATGTTTCCAAAAATAGAAAGCAAGGGTATCTGAGGGAAAAGACGGGGGGATGCGAAAGCTCCCTTCCTGGAGCTGCCAGTCTTTGCCGTTTGCAGAAGAAGAGTGGATTTGATGGGTAAAGTGGAACTGGCCGGCATCGGGGGCCGAAAAAACGAGCCTGGTTGAGCCTCTTGCATGCCTGGCCTGCAAGCGGTATTCGAACTCGTCAAATGGTGCTACCGGAAACACGCGGTGCGTAAGCCCGTACTCCTGCCCCGGGGCCATACCGTAGGCGAATGTGCCGTTGTAACTATCTGGATAAAGGCTTGTTTTTTCACTGCTTCTCAACTGGGCGAAGCCGGGCTCTTCAGGCCATCCGTCAGGCTCCATTTCGTAAACCATTGTATCACGGGCAGCCCATTCCGGTCTTTGCAGGAGGAAGATGGTATCCTTTCCGGGGGGTAAAATGCGCTGAAACGGATAAACCGCAACCGGGGTGTAATTGTGGTAAGGCCCAAAGCTAACTACGTAGGTATCTTCTCCTACAAACCACCAGCTTTGAGCAAAGGGCAGTTTGGGCCGGAGAGGCCCCGTCCGGTACCAGCCATTGAATTCAAATCCCCCATCAATCTTTTCGGGTGGAATGCCACTTTCCAGGGCTTCGTTCAGTGCGGTCCACCTGGCCCGGTTCCACGCAAAATAATCATGAGTGCCGGCTATGGAGAAACAACCCCAAAGCAGCAACAAACCTGCAGGGGCTGCCAGTCTCTTCTTTGGAGGAGCGGACTCTCTGGGGCGTATGATCAGCAGCCCGCTCAAAAGTACAGGCAGCAGGTACCGGTCAAAGTGCACATAATTAACCAGGAGGAATAAAACATAAGGGAGCAGGAAACCGCAGAGTCCAAGGCGCAAGGTTTGTCCAGGGGGCAATCCCGGCCATCCATTGGTTTTAAACGGAAGAAACTTACGCAGCAAATGAATGATCCGAATGCTTCCATGGCTGATGAGAAGGAGCAGGCCGGTCACCCCCAGCAACTTCGCTGAAAAACCAAGCCAGGAAGGAAGAGATGGCCAATGGCCGTTATGATGGACTCCCGGCAAAGGGATCGTTCCCAGTCCACGGTGGTGAAGCGTATTGCCAAGCAGCCCTACATCCCATGATAGCGCGACAAGGGCTAAGCCGGCTGCACTCAGCAGCCCTGTGAGCGTCCATGTGCTTATCTGACGGGGACGGTACGGGCTGAGCAACAAAACCGGGAGCAGCATAAAGCCTGCATACATCAGGTACAAGCCGCCATAATTCCGCATGCTGCCTGCCACATGCTCCGGCGTAAGCAGGTGCCGAATGCTACCGGGCTGACTGAAAGCACCGGGAAGGCCGGAAGGTGTACTTTGCTGCCAGAGGATATAGCCTTGCAGGCACAGATACACAATTGCGGTACTCAGGAATGCCAGTCCAAGCCGCCGCCAGCCGGGCCTGCCCAGAAATCCGGCAATGCCCATCGCAAGGGGGAGGAGCAAGGCGGGCTGCCGAAGCAGAATGGCCAGGCTGCTGAACAGCGTGGCGGCAGCCCACCATCGCCAATGGTCTTGTTCAAACGCCCTCAAATAAGCATAAAGGCTCATCGCCATCAGGCTCAGGAAAGGAATATCCGTCATAAAGGTGAGCGACAGCTCAAAAAAGACCGGGTTGAAAACCAGGGTCAGCAGCGCTGCCAACTGCCACCAACCAGGCAGCTCCAGCCGGGCCATCGTTTTCTGAAAAGCCAGAATGCCTAAGGTGGCGAGGACCAGCGTGGATAAACGCAAGCTGTAAAAAGAGAAACCAAGTATTTTGGCAAACAGCCCGCCCCATATCACCTGCGTGAATAACGTCATAGCCGGCCAGTCGCTGACCCAGTATTCGCCGGTATCTACCCAGTGCTTTACCGCTTCAGCGTAAGACCAGTCGTCGTCAAGTGGGAAATCACCAACGGGCCATGCCATAATTATAGCCAACAGCCAGAGGATAGCGAGTGCCCGCAGGGGCTTTTGAGTGAGATTAGGCATAGCCGTAAAGATACAGTATCTTGGTAGTTCGGGTAAAGAAAGGGGATTGTAAAATCCGACTAAAGTGTCAGCCGCCTTTCAACAAAATCAGGCTTCGATTGTCCTTTAACCGTATTCCTCGTAGTATCTTTTCCGCATTTCCAACTTTTTACATTTTAACCTTGTGATTGTATGAAAAACACATATTGGCCCATACTAATGTGGGCTTGCTTGCTGGGTACCGCACTGACGGCCCAGGTAGCTGAGCCTGACCAAATTGCCGCCCGCTACCTTGCGGAATCGCGGGAAGACCTGAAACTGACCCCGGCAGATATTGCCGACTACGAAATCACGAATACCGTGGTGACCCGCCACAACAAAGTGACGCACGTTTACCTGCAGCAACAGCACGCCGGCATTCCGGTCCGCAACGCCATCCTGAATATGAACATCAGGGAAAATGGTGAGGTATCCAGTATCGGCAACCGCTTCATTTCTGATTTGTCCGGCCAGGTGAATGCCACGCAGCCGCAGATCAGTATGGAAACTGCGGTGAAAAAACTGATGGCACATGCCAACGTGAACAGCAGTGCGCCACTGAGCATTGACCGGCAACCCGGCGAACACCACGCCATTTTCAATCCTGCCGGTTTGGCATTGGAGCCCATCGAGGTCCGTTTGGCCTATCAGCCTGTGCGGGGGGGCGTCCGTTTGGCCTGGAATGTGACCTTTTACGAACTAAGCGGGCAGCATTGGTGGGACGCCCGTATCGATGCCCTTACCGGTGAAGTCCTCGATGCCTTCGATCAGGTACTGCACTGTCAGTTTGGGCCGCACATTGCCTCAGAAGAACACCAGGCATTGCACCTCGGCCATCAGCATGCAGGAACGCTTAATTTGCAAGCCCCCCTGCCGCCTTCCTCACCTGACGACGGCAGCCGGTACCGCGTCTTTCCGATCACGGTGGAAAGCCCCAACCACGGCGGCCGCATTCTGAAAACCAGCCCTGCTGATTCCTTAGCCTCGCCCTTCGGCTGGCATGATGAGGATGGGATGCCCGGACCGGAATACACCATTACCAGAGGGAACAACGTGCATGCTTACCATGACATTTTCGACCTGAATACCTCCATTGGTGATGAACCGGATGGCGGAGATTCGCTCAATTTTGACTTTCCGCTCGACTTGTCCACCAATCGGCCTTTCACCCAGATCGACCCACTGGTTACCAACCTGTTTTACTGGAACAACATCATGCACGATGTCTGGTATTATTATGGCTTTGATGAGGCAGCAGGCAATTTCCAAACGACAAATTATACCGGTGTTGGACAAGGCGGGGACTATGTGCGTGCAGAAGCCCTGGACGGCAGCGGAACTAACAACGCTAACTTTGCAACGCCCACTGATGGTAACCGCCCTCGCATGCAGATGTACCTTTGGGGCGGTTCATTGCCCAACCTCGATACCGATGCACGGCTGACGGTAACGGACACCGCAGGCAACGCTACCGATTACACTTTCGTTCAGGCTGGTTTCGGTGGAGCGCTTCCGGAAGCCAGTGCACCGCTAACCGGTGAGCTGGTCCTGGTGGAAGATGAGGCAGCGCCTGTCACTGATGCCTGCGAGGACCTGGTGAATGGTGCCGCTCTGGAAGGCAAAATTGCCATTATTGACCGCGGCAACTGTGAGTTCGGGTTCAAGATACTCAGTGCGGAAAATGCCGGCGCAATTGGTGCAATCATCTGCAACAACGTAGCTGGCGATCCTATCGTAATGGGCGCAGGCGCAGTAGGCGATCAGGTGACGATTCCTTCTGTAATGATTACGCAGGGCGACTGTGCGATCCTGAAAACACTGCTGCCGGGCGCTACCCTCTCCCTCTCTGCACCGGAATTGCAAGTCCCTAACCCGGGCCCATCCGGCCTGAGCAGTGACCTGGACAACGGCGTGATCGTGCATGAGTACACCCACGGTATTTCTATCCGTCTGACCGGTGGCGCAGGCAACAGCGGCTGCCTGAGCAATTTTGAACAGGCCGGCGAAGGCTGGAGCGACTGGTACGCCCTGGCAATGACCACGACTTCCGAAAATACAGCAGACCAGGTACGGGGCATTGGCACCTACGTTGTCAATGAACCAACCAACGGAGGCGGTATCAGAACCTACCCTTACACCCGCAATATGAACGTCAACCCTCATACCTACTCAGACATTAACGGGGAGTCCGTTCCGCATGGTGTAGGTTCGGTGTGGTGTGTCATGATTTGGGACCTGTACTGGAACCTGGTCGATGAATACGGCTTCGACGACAACCTTTACACCGGCACCGGTGGCAACAATATGGCGATGCAACTGGTCACCGACGGGCTGAAATTGCAGCCATGCGACCCGAATTTCCTGGAAGCCCGCGATGCCATTCTGGAGGCCGATATGCTCAACTATAATGGCGCCAACCAATGCCTCATCTGGGAAACTTTCGCCCGCCGGGGCCTGGGCGCGAGTGCCATAGCCGGGGGCGTGGAAGCCTTTGATGTGCCAGATGCCTGCAACTTCACTTTCCGGGTGAATAAAACGACAGTGACGGAAGCCGATGCTGGCGATGTCATCACCTACAATCTTGAAATCATTAACGGCCGCACCGTAGCGGTGGAGGATGGTATTGTTACGGACCTTTTGCCGGAAGGCACCACTTTCGTGGAAGGCAGCTCCAGTTGCCCGGCTACTGTCGAGGATGGCGTGCTTACTTTTGATCTTGGTGAGGTGGCAAGCGGTACAACTATCAATTGCAGCTATCAGGTGGCATTGGATGACGACAAAGGCACTTACGCGGTCTTTGAGGATGGGGCAGAAGAAGGGCTGGACAACTGGACCCTGGAAGCACCGGTGGGCACCAACAACTGGCAGGTGACCAACGTGGACGCCTATTCCGGCAACACTTCCTTCCTTGCCCGCAATCTGGCCACGGCAACAGAACAAAGAATGACCATTGAAGTGCCCATGCCCAACAACGGGCAGCGCCGGGGCATTTCCTTCTGGCACCGGTTCGACACCGAAAATGGCTACGATGGAGGCATCGTCGAGATTTCGCCAAATGGCATATTCTGGCTTAATGCAGGCGGGTACATTTTGGAGAATAACTACAACGGTACACTCAATCCATCTGCAGATCATAGTTTGTCAGGACAACTGGCCTTTACCGGGGACAGCGACGGCTGGATACAGACTACCATCGACCTGGAGTCCATTGCCTGGAGCAACATCATGGTACGCTTCCGCTTTGTCTCCGATGAGGGGACCGGAGGCAATGGCTGGTACGTAGACGATGTCCGTATCCTCGGCGAACTGTACAGCATTACCAACGTAGCCTGCGCCGGGGAAGGCGAGGAAGCCCTCTGCGATGAAGCAACAACGATCGTCAACATCGAAAATCCGGTCGCCACACGCGAGCCCGCACTGCAAGTAGGCGTGACCCTGTCCCCCAACCCAACCAAGGGCAAAGTGGTACTTGAGCTGGACGAGCCTCTGACAACAAGAGTTGACTTGGAAGTGCTCTCTGCCGATGGCCGTCAGTTGCGTTCAGAGCAATTCGATAGTCTGGAGAACCATACCCTTGATTTCTCCGGGTACAGCGCCGGGGTTTATCTGGTGCGTTTGCGCACCAAAGACGGCGTAACCACCCGTAAGGTGATTGTGCAATAGACAATTGAAAGGATAACTTTCAGCATAGTGTGGCTGCCCCGCCTGAGTGTGGAGCAGCCACACGTATTTTGGGCAGCTTGCAAGGCTGATCTATTTTGCAAGCAGGGAATGCCCAAAAAGCCTTACCTTTCTCCAAACCACAGGAAAGACAAATGGCAGGTACCCAAAAGCAGCGGCAAGCATACAATGAAGCCTTTCAGGAAGTCCTGGAGCAGCTGAACCCTCAGCAGCGGGAAGCAGTGGATCAGATCGAAGGCCCGGTGATGGTGATCGCCGGCCCGGGTACCGGAAAAACGCATATTCTCTCTTCCCGTATTGGCCGTATACTGCTGGAGACCGACACGCAGGCGCACAACATCCTTTGCCTGACCTTTACCGATGCGGGGGTGAATGCCATGCGCGAACGACTGTTGCGGTTTATTGGCCCGGAAGCGCACCGGATTCCCATCTACACCTTCCACTCCTTTTGCAACAGCATCATTCAGGACAACCTGGAGCGCTTTGGCAGGCAGGATTTGGAACCCCTGAGTGACCTGGAACGCGTGGAGCTGCTCCGCAAAGTACTGGATACCCTGCCGCCGGAACACCCCCTGCGCAGAGGCCGCAGCGATGCCTACGCTTATGAGACGCAGTTGCAAAACCTATTCCAGCAAATGAAAGCCGAGCGCTGGAACGTCCCGCTCATGGAAGCGGCTATCGATGCTTACCTGGAAGACCTGCCCAACCGGGAGGAGTACGTCTACAAAGTCAGCCGGAAGGGGCAATACCAAAAAGGAGACCTCAAAACCAGTCAGATCGAGGAGGAAGTGGAGCGTATGGAGCGCCTGCGGGCGGCTGCACAACTGTACCCGGACTACCAAAAAGCCATGCAGCGCGCCAACCGCTACGATTACGACGATATGATCCTTTGGGTGCTCGATGCTTTTGAGCGTTTCCCCAACCTGCTGCGGTCGTATCAGGAGCGCTTCCTCTACCTGTTGGTAGATGAATACCAGGACACCAACGGGGCGCAGAATGAGATCATCCGAAAGCTCGTCGCCTACTGGGAGATGCCCAACCTGTTCATTGTAGGCGATGACGATCAGTCCATTTACGAATTTCAGGGAGCCCGGCTGAAAAATCTGACCGACTTGTACGAAACGTACCGCAACGGGATCAGGCTGGTCGTGCTGGAGGACAACTACCGCTCTGCGCAGCCCATCCTGGATGCGGCCCGGGGAGTGATCGGGCAAAACAATATCCGAATTGTCAACCGGCTGCAGGAGCTGGGCGTCGAAAAGGTACTCAAGGCCAGCCATCCGGCAGTAAAGGACCTGCCTGCTGTGCCTGAGATTAGCGTGTTCCCCAATCCCATGCAAGAGGAAGTATGGCTGGCCGGCGAGCTGCAGCGGCTGCGGGGAGAAGGCGTGCCCCTAAGCGAAGTCGCCATCATCTACGCTAAGCACCGGCAGGTGGAAAGCCTGATGGAATTGCTCGAAAAGCAGCACATCCCTTACCAAACCCGCCGCCGGGTAAATGTGCTCCACCTCCCGCTGATCCGTAACCTGCGGCTGATGCTGGAATACTTTGCTGCCGAATTTCAACGCCCCACAGGCGGCGAACACCTGCTGTTTCAAATCATGCATTTCATTTTTATCGGGCTGCACCCCGATGACCTCTCTGCGATAAGCCAGCGGCAGGCCCGTCAAACCGGGAGCGAGCGTACCACCTGGCGCGATTTCCTGGCGGCTCCTGAAGACTGGGCAGCGCTAGGGTTGAAGGACCTGCCAGCCCTTCAGCGGTTCACCGATTTTCACCACCACATGATCCGGCAATACAACAACCTGAGCGCGCCGGCCTTTGTGGAACAGCTCCTCAACCGCAGCGGGCTGCTGGCTTATGCTATGGACCGGGAGAATAAAGCCTGGCTCCTGCAGGTGCTCCGGTCTTTCGTGGACTTTGTCCGGAGGGAAGCTGCCCGCAACCCTCGTTTGACCATAGGCGGGCTGCTGGATCTCTTGCGGAGTATGGATGCCAACCGGTTGCCTGTGGAAGCCAGTGAAGCCATCTACGCGCAGGACGGGGTACAATTGCTGACCGCCCACAGTGCCAAAGGGCTGGAATTCCGGCAGGTCTTTCTGCTGGATGTCACTCAAAACCCCTGGGAGCCCAGCTCAAGAGGCAGTAATTTCCGGTTCAAGCTGCCCGATACGCTCACCTATTCGGGAGAGGAAGACCCGCTTGAAGCCCGCCGCCGGCTCTTCTACGTGGCCATCACGCGGGCGCAGGAACGGCTGCATTTGTCTTACGCTACTCAGGATATGGCTGGAAAAGCAACCCCACGCGCCCGCTTTGTGGATGAGTTGCTGGAGCAGGGCACAATTGAGGTGGCCCACCGGGAGTTGCCCAAAGCTGCCCTGCTGGAAGCTGAAGCCCTGCGGCTGGCGGAGCAGCGCCCCCCTGAAGTGCCTGCCCCTGGCCGGGATACCATAGAGGCCTTACTCGAAGGCTTTCAGTTGAGCATATCGGCCCTCAACCGGTATTTGAATTGCCCGCTGGGATTTTATTACGAGCAGGTACTCCGCGCTCCGGTCCTGATGCGCGAAGCCGCCCACTATGGCACCGCCATGCATTACGCCCTGGAACGCTATTTTGAACGCATGCGCACCCACCGGGAGCAAGAGTTTCCACCGGTAGAGGTCCTGATCGAAGGTTTTGAGCAGGAAATGGAGCGCCGGCGCGGCTTTTTTGCACGCCGGGAATTTGAGCGCAGGCTGGAAGCCGGCCGGTACAACCTGCAGCAGTACTTTGAGGCGCACCGCAGCAACTGGCCCACAAATGTGCTGATGGAATACCGGCCCCGCAATGTGGAAATTGATGGGGTGCCGGTCACAGGCAGTATTGATCAGCTCATTCAGCTCAATGCAGATCAGGCACGGGTGGTGGATTTCAAAACGGGCAGCCAGCAGAAGAGCAAGCTCCGCCGCCCTACGGAGAAAAACCCCAATGGCGGGAGCTACTGGCGGCAGTTGGTCTTCTATAAACTGCTTTATGAAAATTACCCCGGCAATACCCGTACGGTAACCTCCGGTACGATTTCCTACCTGGAGCCCGATAAAACGGGCGCTATGCCGGAAGCCAGCATCAGTTATCAGCCCCGGGATACGGCCACCGTGCGCAAGTTGGTACGGGAAGTGTATGCAGCCATTCAGGAGCATGACTTCTTCACGGGGTGCGGGGAAACCGAGTGCCCCTGGTGCAATTTCGCACGGGAACACATTGTGCCCGACTCCTTCGCACAACCCGATATCGAAGCCCTTGATGACGAAGGCTGATTTTAGCTGTACTGCGCGAGGAGCTGTTTCACTTCCTGCTCCTTGGTATCGAAGTGGCGGCTAATGACCTCAGGCCTTGGGTCGATGATGTACTGCGGTTCTTTGCCTTTCATGCGGATAGCGACCTTGCGCTCCACATAGACCACCACACCGGATTCCTTATCGACAGAACGGATCTGCCCGGCTTTTTCCATCGCCTTGTACCCTTCAGAATTGAGGCGGTTGATGATCCGGCGGTTCTTTTCGTGCACCTCTACCTGATAGACCACCAGCTCAGCTTTGTTGCCAATTGGCGTGCTCTCAATCACCCGCACCTGCCCGTAAATAGCCCGGGCAGAGCCGTTGTTCGCCAGCGGATAGTCCGTTAGGGCATTCTCAGCGACCAGTTTTTCATTGACCTTTTCGAGGTTGCCATCGGAAATGCCAGAATAGATCCGCTGAAGTTCGGATTGCACCTTGCCGCTATCTGTGCTGTTGCAATTGTGCAGGAACAGAGCGGTCAGCAGAACAAAAAAATACTTAGTGTATTGCATCGGAAAAATTGATTAACAAGAAGCGGCCTGCATAAACAGGCTCATTGAATAGATTAGTAAAAACGTAATCAGGTTGGCTTTAGTGTAGAGCGGTGGCAAAAGTAACATTATCTTTGCAATTGCCTACCTTCGCGCTGATCGCATTCACAAATGTATGCCATGAAAGTAGCCGTTATTGGTGGCGGTGCCGCCGGTTTTTTCGCAGCCATTGAGGCCAGGCGCAATCATCCTCAAGC
>JANSXW010000187.1 GCA_024742755.1 bacterium
ACTTATGAACCCCGCTGAAATGCGGGGCAGGCTCTGGCGTTATCTTTTTTAGCTTATTTGGCCCGCCAAACGCGCTAAAAAAGATTTAGCCAGAACCACAATTCCTTGATTTTCATGACGAACCCGCTCCAAACATAGTCTCAGGGCCATTGGCAACAACTGTAATCAGATGACAATATCTTATATTAAAAAGATTCTAAAATGAAAATATAGGTCGAATTGTGACATTGAAACCTGCTTGAAGTCAAAGGAAGAGGGCGGGTGAAGGAACGGCAAAAGTGAGGCGCCGAAGGTTCAGGGGTAAAATGAAACAGGGGATTTGCAAAGCGCAAATCCCCTGTTTCTATCATTAGGCTTCGAAGTCATTTACCTGCTTTGTATCGTATTTAGCAGGGTAAAGGACCAAAATGCGTTGTACTTATTTGTTTAACGGAGGCCGTTGCTGCTGATGGAGCCACCTTTGAAAGAACCGGTGCGGCTGCTAACAGGCTCGCCAATGGAGGAAAGGTTTTTCTGAAGCACGCAGGCTATCATAATCGCTTTGGAAGAACCCTCTCCTTCATAGTCGTTGTAAACACCTGCGCCCTGAAAGTGCGCTTTATTGGAGATAAAGCGGCATTGCTTCACAAGCGGGGCTACTTCTCCGTCAAGAGCATTATTCATCATGCCGCCTCCGTAGGTAGCGATGTTGTACTCAAACTGAACATTAGTGAGCTTTGGAGCAGCTTTGCTATTCGCGCCAAGTGTGCCGTTGTAGATTGCACCACCGTCAAGTGCAGCAATATTTTGGATGAATTGAGACTTCTCAATAACTGGGCTGCATTCTCCGCCGTTGATAGCGAGGTTGTACATGCCAGCGCCTTCGCGGGCTTTGTTGTCAACAAATTTGCAGTTGCGGATTACAGGAGAAGAGTGAGCACCGTTTGCCAGGTTATACCAGCCGGCACCGCAGGACTCCTTAACCTGACTTGGCCCATCCTGCTCTACATTAGCCGTTCCACCTGTGATGATGAAGCCATCCACCACGGTGCTTGAGCTGACATTTTCTGTGAAGACTACAGTATAGGCGTTGTCCTCCAGTGAAGAGGTACCAATCTCACCGCTGAGAATCGTGCGGTTTGCGCCAATATTGCGCTGGGTAAGAGAAGACTCAGTGCCTGCAAAGCCTCCGTACAGCTTTACCCCATCTTTAATTTTGAAATACAGGTTACGGTTGTTACCTGAAGTTGTGAAGTACTCGCCCCGGGCTACCCAAATGGCATCACCTGCCTTGGCAACTTCCAGTGCCTGCTGAAGGGAGCCGAATGCGTTCGTCCAGGACGTACCATTTCCTTGGCTATTTTGCTTTACGAAGAAAATATTCCCCGCATGTAGCTGGCCCATAGCCATGACCATGATGAATAAAAGTGTTACTTGTTTCACGCCTAATGAAGTTTTGAAGTTGGTAAATAACCTGGGTATGGGAAATACCTTCAGTTACGTAAGGCTGGAGTTGCTTTCAAAAGCTGGGAAACTAATTGAAAAAACCCCATCCTAAAAGGCGTCAAACGAAGAACAAAATTTAGGATATTGGGAATAAAGGGCGTCACCCCTTTATTTTCTCGGATTCAAAGATTGGGATGCTCTGTATCCGAATTTGATCACAAGATATAACTTTTTTTCTAATAAAAACAAGTTCAATTTAGAAAAAAATATATCCAAGGCTTCTTTCGTGGATGCTTAGATGTACAAGTACACGGTTGCTTCCTTTGGAAAGGCTTAGTGACTAACGGGCCTGAAACCCGAAATGTTACATAGTGATTGAAAAAACGAGATAAGGTATCTTGAAAACTACACGATAAAGTTAGTAAAACCAACGCATTTGTGCCAAAAAAGAAGTGATAAACTGAAATAATTTTAATTATATTAGGGTTTTATGTAACGAAACTGCCCCCTGCCCGTATTTCTATCTTGTATTGGCAGGCTAACGTTCATGCCAACAGTATTCCCCCCTTGCAATATACAGGTTAAAACAATCCTGGCCGTATCTGTACCTTACAGGCCTGCGAGGCGCAGCGTCTGTAAAAAAGATGCTACAGATGGTCCATTGTTTTATTATTGGCAAAGCACTAGCGGAATCTTTTCTGTATATTGGGCACGGACCCGGAATAATAGCAACTTTTCTACACGGATGATTGGGTGGCCTGGAGTTCCCTGCCTACCTGTTGCCGGTACATATTTTATGAGTAATTGGTGTGCTGATTTGCGCACACTCGGAACTCATATTGGAATGCTCAGCCCCCCAAGCGTGATTAAAAAGTATTAAACTAAGTTAAAACGGTCCATTTTGAGAAAGTTACTATACGTTGCGTTTTTAGCCCTTTGGGCTATTCCCGGGGTCAACGCTCAGGATATCCACTATTCTCAGTTTGGATATGCGCCGGCCACCACCAATCCCGGGCTTACGGGCATATTCAGAGGGAAGTTCCGGGCAATCAGCAACTCGAGGCAGCAGTGGCGGACAGTCCCCGTTAATTACCTTACGTTTTCTGCCAGCGCAGATGTGAAGCTGCCCAACCGGAACCAGATGAAAAATGGATTCTGGGCCGTTGGTGCTTCCTTCAACTATGATCGTGCGGGGCTATCCCGGCTGCAAAATACCAACCTTAATTTCAATATTTCCTATACGCACAGGCTGGCTGAGAAGGTCTTCATTACTGCCGGTGCCCAGCCGGGAATTGCCCGCAGAGATTTTGATATCAACCCATTGCTGTTTGATAGTCAATATGACCCTGCCATCAGCGGCGGCAATCCCAGCCTGCCTAGCAACGAAATTTTTCAAAACCTCGAAAATGACTTCGCCGATTTTAGTGCGGGCATCAACCTGCGTATTCAGGACTTCAGCAATTGTGAGATCGTAAACACGCTCAAAAACCGCTCCTCCATAGATATAGGCGTGGGCGTTTTTCACCTCAATCGCCCGGACCAGGCATTTGACGAGGTGAGAGGGCCAAGGGCAGAACTGCCTATGCGCATTAGCCCGTATATTCTGGCCAATAAGCAGATTGACCCCATTGTTGATGTATTCGCTAACCTGAATTTTCAGTTTCAGGGCGTCTATAAGGAATGGCTGACCAATTTTGGCGGCCGGGTATTTTTTGATAAGACCCCCGGGAGTGTCACTGCGCTTGAGCTGAGTTGCGGCTACCGCTTCAATAACGAGCTGGGGGATGTGGTATACCCGACAATTGGTATACAATATGGAGATATCTTTGCCGGGTTTTCGTACGATATCAATATTTCGGCTTTTGACGTGGCTACCCGTAACCGGGGTGGCTGGGAGCTGACTGTACGTTACACCCTGAGCCAGATTTGTTTGGACAGCTATTTCTGTCCGTTGTTATAAGGAGCAACCGGCGCGTTGCGCCTGCACAGGTACTATGAGCAAACCCGGCCGCGCTTGTCTTCAGCAAGCCGGCGGTGCCGGAATAATAAGCACGACCAACACACGACCGGCGCCCTGTCATCCCCCCAACTACGATGGTTAAGGCGTTTCATCTTGTACCTGCAAAGAACTTGATAGTGGTGCGACCTGCTTGCGGCCGCAGGCGTGCCAGACCAGCGTAAAGCATTGCATCGGCCTGCATTTTATGAGAGGTTGGCTGCTGTGTAAGAATAGCAGGCCCGCTTTGATTATCTAAAAGATGAAGACAATTACTGACTTATGAATATCAAAATGTTGTCCCTGCTGTTGACGCTTCTGCTCCCGCCCCTCTGGGGAGCAGCCCAGTCATTGGAAAAGGTGCTTGAGGCTGGGGATGAAGCGTATCAGAGCCGCGACTACTTTACGGCTTTCAAGTGCTACGAGGTCGTACTCGAATACGATGATGATAAGTACAGCCGCCCACAGCGGCTTCTTGCTTTTCAGTACGGGCTTTCGGCTCAGCGCTTCAACTATTTCTCCAAAGCAGATTCGGTTTTCGCTAACCTGATGGTGGCCTCTGAGGATAACAACCGTATAGATTCCATATATGCCCGCACCGTTTTCTACCGTGCGCAGTTGCTCCTGGCCCAAGGTAAAAGCAAAGAAGATTACAGCCTGGCAAAGTCACTCTTTGAAAAAGTGGAAACGGAGCTGAGCTCAAAAGTAAGTGCAGACCCGGTTTTGCAAAACCGTTACCGCGAAGCTGCGGCCGCTGGCATTCAAAAAGTCGAATACAGTATTCAGCGCGATGGCTGGCTGGAAAAAGATGTTTTGCACCGGCTGACCAGTGAGAAAATCAATTCAGGCTACTCTGACCTTGCTCCTATGCTGGAAGGGGATACCCTGTATTTCTCCTCCCTGCGCTTTGATAATAACGCTTCAAGGCGAAAGCGGCAGTCAACGACTTATGCTAAGAATTTACAGGCTGTTTTTGCTCCGTTAGATACAGGTGGGATAGATACCCTTCTGACCGTTTTGCCAACCGCTGAACGCTTCAACCAAGAAGATCAATTCACCCTTCACCGGGCCATCAGCCCTTCCGGTAAATGGATGGTCTTCTCCGTTTGCGAATCAGTGGAAGACTCGATTCTTTGTAAGCTTTACAAGCGTCCGTCGCAAGGGCCCGGCCTTTGGGGCGAACCACAGCTGATGGATATCAATCAGGGGGCGCGCTACACCACTACACAGCCGGCCTTTGGCTATGATTGCGCAACGGAAGCGGTGGTGCTTTACTTCGTTTCTGACCGATCCGGCACCCTGGGTGGGCTTGATATCTGGCAGGCGAGCTTTGATGAATCTTCAGGGGCTGCAAGCACCATTACCAACCTTGGCGAACCGGTAAATTCCCAATGGAATGAAGCCACACCTTTTTATCATCAGTTAGCGAGCACATTGTACTTTAGTTCTGATGCGCCTCCGGGCTACGGAATGTATGATTTGTTTAAATCTCTGAAAACCAAAGAGGGGTGGTCACAGCCAGACAACCTTGGCACACCTTATAATACTGGCTTCAACGACATGTACTTCTTTACTTCAGAAGAAGGGAATACCGTTTACTTATCTTCTGACCGGCCGAGGTCAAGGCGCTTCGATGAAGCCATTGATGCCTGCTGTCAGGATATATTTACCGGGCAGCGAAAGCTGGACCGGGAGCTGTATGTAGAGGTTGTACAGTGCGATCAAAAGCCCAGAGGATATACAGACACAGAGTTGAAAGTGATCGATGTTTCGGATTGCCGGCAGTTGGACACGCTCCTCAATACAGCCACAATGGATGATATTGCGGAGACACTGTCCGTTAAGCAATACCGGCAGTACCGGGTTATTGCTTCCAATCCATCAATCGGAGCCATGGTCGATACCGTTATTGATTTGAGGCTTGCCCATTTCGATACGGCTCAAACAGCTAGTGTGATCGTGGACCTCCTGCCGGATTATGTGGAGCTGGCGGTTTCCACTGGCTTCTTTCTGGAAGGAGAGCTATTTGAAATTGGCGATGTCACCGTTGAAGATCAGAGCGGCAACCGGCTCAGTGCAGTCCAAGGGCAGTCTGGGCTTTACCGGTTGGCTTTTGACAGGGCTTACAACATTGGTATTTCGGTGGATTCTACAGAGCGTACCATTCAGGGTGTACTCCCTGGTGTCATCACTTTATATCCGGATACGCTTGAGGGCGTTTACTTTCCCAAAACGCAATGCCAGAAAGTGTGTTACCAGGAAATTGACATTCCCCTGCCTGCTGATCAGCGCCGGGAAGTCCGGGTGTATTTCCATAATGACAAGCCAAACCGCGCCGGGCGTGTTGAAGGCGGCTTCCGGGGGTATACCAGCGTTACGGATCAATCCTTTGATGATGCCATTGATGAGTACCTTGCTTTAGATAACACCTACTTTGAGAATAACCCTGACCGGGATACGATACAAAGCCGGATCCGCCTTTTCTTCGAAAGGGATATCGAAGAAGGCCGGGATGCCCTCATTGAGCTGTCTCAAACCTTGATCGAAGCTGCTGGTGAACTTGAAGCCGACCAACATATTCAGGTTGAAATACAGGGCTTATGTAGTGCACGGGGCAACAAAATTTACAACGACAGCCTGGCACTGCGGCGGATACAGTGCATTCAGGAATACATGGAAAAACAGGAACGGAACGGCGTAAGGCTCGGCGATTTGATGGGGCCAGATGGCTCCGATGCCAAAGTACGCATCATTCCCCTTCCTTTGGGTGAATCCAAAGCAAGCGGAAACGTACCAGGCGGAGATGAAGACGGCAAATACAATATTGCTGCCGCAACAGACCGCCGGGTAGAACTCAATGTGGTATTGCCTGAGCAAAACGCTCCGAAACTTTCCCTTTTTGACCTGGATGAAGACTGTACCCAAACCAATAACGAAACGCGAAAAAATCCCGAACAATGATACATATCGGATTAGTAAACCTTAACCGAAGCTGGCTTTTGGTGCTGCTCCTTGCCTTAGGGAGCAGTACATCCGGAGGGAGTAAGTCTTTGTACCCCTGGAACGATGCCAGTGCACTTTGTGAATGGCAGGCTACATCTGGTTCCTATGGCTTGCAATTGCCCTTTTATGGCATAGAGGAGGACACCATTTCTCCTGCCCTTCCTGATTTTGTTTGTGATGCCGTTTGCCCGGACTTCCAGGTTACCTGGATTTCCATCGATGCAGATTGCGGGCAAAGCAATGGATCAGCTACCGTAACGCCGGTAGGCCTACCGGCGGGAACGGAGTTTGTTTACACCTGGGAAGGCGGCATCAGCACTGGCCCCACCGCTGAAAACCTGGCCCCCGGCGTTTACAAAGTCACTATTGGGATTAGTGAATTGCTGGAAGATCAGTCGCTGCGGGATTGCCTGATCGAGACAGAAGTAGTCATTGACACCAAAGAAGGGCCAACTGTAGAGGTCAGAAGCATAACCGCAGGCAATTGTGCCATGCTCTCCGGCGGCGTCAAGCTGGACATCAGCGTAGGCACCCCGCCCTACCAAATTTCATGGGGCGACGGTGGGAGCAACACGCTGAGTGCAGACGGTACGGTCAGTATTTCCGGACTCGCCCCCGGGGATTACACCTTTATCGTGAGAGATGCGGCAGGCTGCCTAACCTCTTTGCCGGTTACCATACCGCTGGCGCAGAATCCGATCTCCCTGACAGGCACTCCGCCTTCTCTTTGCAGTAGCGATGACGGAACAATCACCGTGACGATGGAAGAAGGTTTCCCTCCTTACACCATCACCCTGAATGATGGACTGGAAATTACCACCAATAATAATCCTTACACTTTCGAAGGGCTTCCTGTGGGCTTGTATACTGTAAAAGTGGAGTATGGGTTTGTCTGCGAGGCCGAAGCTTCGATCGAGCTTAACATGCCCGGCTTTGAGTGCAACGAAGGATGGTCGGTCTTTGACCCGGTTTGCCCGGGGGATCCGGCGTATCTGTATTTTGATGGCAGCGGTACAGGCAGTGAGACCTATCAGGTCCGGCAGGTCAATGCCGGCTTCCTGTTGGCTTCGGTACCGGGTAACGAGGCTGTATTCATCGAAGTGCAGTATGGAGACTACGAAATAAGACGCATTAGCACAGCCGATAACTGCTTTTGCGAATTTAGGTTGTCTGTGGAACCGGTAACCCTGGAAGCACAGCTGACCGTCATTGACGGTACCTGCGAGCCCGGGAACATCATCCCCGGGAGCATTGCCCTGAATGCAGCCACAGGCGGAACACCTCCTTACACGCTGGAAGTCACCGATCTGAACGGTAACCCGGTTGATGCCTCGAACCTGAACGAGGGCAGCTACATTGCAACCGTACTGGATGCCAACAATTGCCCGCTTTCTGATACCGTCGCAGTGGAAGGCGGTACTTTATCCGGGGGTATAGAGGAGCAGGAGGTGGTCGTTTGTGAAGGCGATTCGTTCCAGCCCTCCTTCGAGAATGCCGGCAATCCTAACCTGATATTTAGCTGGTCACCCACTACCGGTCTGAGCGACTCCACGATTGGGAATCCTGTGATTACGCCTACAGAAGATATTACCTACGTCTTGAATATTACCGACCCCAACTGCGGATCGTTTTCGGATACTTTGGTGATCGATTTTGTCCCGGGGCTAAACCTGTCTGTTGATGGGAATGCTTTTCAGTTTGGACAGGATGAAATCACCATCACCGTTTCATCCGATAGCGATGAGGCGGTTTACACCTGGTTTCAAAACGATGGCACCATCGTCGATGATGATGGGAATGACACCTTTGTATTGGCTGCTGATGACCTCGCCTCTCCGTACACGGTGGTAGGCGAAGTCAATGGTTGCCCGGATACCCTGACTTTCCCGGTATTGCCCCCACCTGAGGCAGATTATACCATCAGTGTGCCAGATATTGACATTTGTGAAGGCGAAGACGCCGTACTAACGGCTACTATTATTCCGGACACCATTCTGATCGACAGCATCGTATGGAATGATGCGCAGGGCGAAACAGTGGGTCAGGGATCGGAGCTTGTACTCAGTGGCTTGCCCGCTGGAAGCTACACCTACACGGCCACGGCATTTAGCCTGGTGGGGCTCGCTCAAACCAACGCTCTGGTAACAGTACGGCCACTTCCTGGGATTGACGCACAGCCGGACGGTGTCCTTTCCCTATGCACCACCGATCAGGGCAATCTGGTAGAACTGACCGCCACGGCAACAGGATATCCTGATAGCATGGTTGTATGGACAGCCTCCGATGGCGCTGTCTTAGGCAATGGTGCAATGGTGATGGTGCAGGCCGAAGCCGGAACGAGCCAATACATAGCTACGTTGTCTTCCGCTTGCGGTGAGGTAAGCGATACGGTAACCATCGAGGTGGATACCGAGCCTGTGCTTCCTGCATTGCCTGATACCCTGACGCTTTGTATTAATCAGGATACCGTATTTGATCTGAGCAGCTATGCCTATGACTACACCTGGTCGGACTGCGATGGTCAGTTTATAACGGCAAATGATGATGACCTTCAGATTTCCGGTTCCGGCCCCGGAGAGCAGTGCTATATTTTTTCTGCCTCCAACAGCTGTGGCACAGTGGAAAAACAGATCACGGTATATGTGATCGATGCTCCGGAAATTGATGCTCAGCCAGATACAACGATCCAATTGTGCGCACCCATTACCGACAGTCTCACCCTGGCCGCAACGGCTACAGGCTTTGCGCAGAGCACCATCGCATGGTTCAACGAAGCCGGTGATATGCTGGGGACAGGTGGAACCCTGGGCGTTTTGCCCACCGCAGGAACCGCCCACTACATCGCCAGCATTAGTGCAGCTTGTGGTACCGCCACGGATACAGTGACTATTGTAGTGGATGATTTCGTGCCACCGCTGCCTCCGGGGCTCCCGGACACGTTGAAGATTTGCGTGGGCAATGACATTATCATAGACCTCAGTACCTATGGTTATCCTTATGTATGGTCAGACTGCGAAGGGCAGGAAATTCCGGTAAATAATAACACGATTGAAATCAGCGGCAACGAAGTAGGGGAACAGTGTTTCCAGTTCAGTGCATCCAACGCTTGCGGCGCGATTGAAGAGCCAATCACGGTTTACGTGGTCCCGGAACAACAGGTTGATGCACAGCCCAATGATACCCTGCGCTTTTGCGCACCGGCTCCGGATACCTGTCTGACGGCTACGGTCACCGATCTGCCTGACGACTGTATAGAATGGACCGACCTGAATGGCAACCTTCTGGGGACAGGAGGCGAGCTTTGTGTGACACCTGGAGCTGGATTAAGCCAGTACATTGCCAGTGTTTCAGGGCTGGCTTGCGTGACCCCTGATACGATTACAGTTATTGTAGATAGCCTGCCGATGGCTCCTCCTGCATTGCCGGATACCCTAACCTTGTGTATAGGGCAGGACACCGTATTTGACGTGAGCAGCTACGGCTTCCCTTACGCTTGGTCTTCCTGCGATGGGCAGGTTATTCAGGAAAATAGCAACGAAATTGAAATCAACGCCACTACCGTAGGCGAAGAATGCTATACCTTCACCGCTTCTAATGCCTGTGATACGGTAGAAGTGGACGTGATTGTGTACGTCATTCCGGAACCCGCAATAGATGCACAACCAGACACTACCATTTTTCTCTGTGGGCCGGTCAACACTCCCATAGCCATCTCTGCCATTACGGATGGATTCGCAGATAGTGACATCACCTGGTCAAGCGAAGATGGGACTGTGTTGGGTACAGGACCTACCTTGTCTGTGTTGCCGGTGGAGAGCGTAAACCAATATATTGCAAGTACGCCATCATTGACATGTGGTAGCGCGAGTGATACGGTGACAATTGTGGTGAGCACCCTTCCGCCGCCCCCGCCGGTCAACTTGCCAGACACGCTGAAGCTGTGCGTAGGGGATTCAGCATTGATCGACCTGAGCAGCTACGGCTTCCCGTACACCTGGTCAGAATGCGGCGGCGCAGAGCTACCGGTCGCGGATGACGAGATCATCATTTTGGGCGAACAGGCCGGCGAGTTCTGCTACGAGTTCGGCGCATCAAATGCCTGCGGGATGACATCGGCCCAAGTGATTGTGTACGTTGTGCCGGAGCAGACGGTCGATGCGCAGCCAGACCTGGAAATCGAGCTTTGCGCGCCGGTCACTGCCGACACCTGCCTGACGGCAACGGTAACGGGCCTTCCCGGCGGTTGCATAGAATGGACAGACTTTGACGGCAACGTGCTGGGCACAGGCAA
>JANSXW010000263.1 GCA_024742755.1 bacterium
GCTGCAGCGCACCTAGAAGGTTTGGGAGCGGCTCTCACAGGCTTGGCTGACAGCCGTGGGCGCTCTCGCTCCCGGAGCCTGGTCAGCTAGCCGCCAGGCGAGCTCGCTTTGGAGCCGGGAGAGGGCAGCGGCAAAGGCAGGGGCAGCGGCGCCTTGTGGGAGGCCGCGAGGTGGCAGGGATCGTGTTTGAAGGCGTTGCTCCGGCCCCAGCCCAGGCTGGAGCCTGGCTGACAGCCATCCGTTACGCTGACGCCGGGTTCCATGCAATTTGCGCTGCGGCGCCGGACGCGGCTGCTCCTGCCCATTGTTCCCAACCGGTGGCAGCGCAGGGCGCAGCTGTGGAGGCGTCGCTGGCGCTTTCGGGGATCATGGCCCTGCCTATCCGCAGGCTGATTTGCTTGCCCGGCGCGCCAAGATCGTCAGTTGCGGGCGTTGACGCGCTTGATGGGCGCCGCGTGGGCCTGGTCATCTATGGCGTTTCCTTTTGAAAGCAGGCGCTGTGCTGTGATGCCACGCTTGTGTCGTCAAATGCCGGAAAAGCAAGCTGAACACGCCGAGGCTTGCACCTTCTCACCTGCACATCGCGCGCTCGCCTCCGTCTTTCTTTGCCCAGTGTGCGCAGCCATATTTGTAGTATGCAGAACCTCGCTGGGAAAAGTGCGTTGGGGCCGACGATGAGTACCAAGCCCTCGCAGTTGCGGGCAGGGTTGTGCTATAACCCTCTTCGTGGGGGACAGTGAAACGATAAAGCGCCCTGCGCGCTGGCGATTCAGCCGTGCAGGCGCAAGCAGCTCGCGCCAGCATCTGCAGCAAGGCGGAGCACGCGGGCTCGTGCACGCTGAAACACTGCGACGGCGTATGCGGAGGCGCATGACCAAGCTATTTGTCAAACACTGCAAGCCCCTCTCGGCGAACGCGGCGCCGAGTGGCTGGATGCTCGCCACCTCGCCTTCCGGCGGGGGTCTTGGCACTTGACGTGCCTGAGGTCCGGAACGCGCGGCGGGCCCTGCCGCCCAAACGGTTATAAATCCGCGTTTTGTAGAGTTTGGCGGCAGCGCCCGCATGCTCGACGCGGCATCGAGCAATTCCTGCTCAGCAAACCGTTTCGTGAGCCAGGTAGGCGCTGGCAGGGGCATGTGGAACTCAAGAGCTCCGCCCACTCCCCACGAGAAAGCCAAAAACCGGGCCGCGAACCATCGCGAACCATGCGGTGCGTCAGCAGGGCCTGAGACGGAGCATGTGTGGCAGAAAAAACAGAAGCTTCCACACGCGCTCCGCCCCGGCACCGTCAAGAAGGTGGGCGACACCGGCTACCTCTTCTTTTCCCTAGTGCTGAGTCGCCTCGATCTGCCTTGCGTGGCCGGCGTGCTGGCCTCCAGCCATTTGCACGCCGTGTCGCATTCCTGACTCGGGCCGCATATTTTTGTGTTGTTTCGGCTTTGCATTGGCAGCCGCCGCGTAAGGCTGCACCTCCGCAAGGGCTTCAAGTTTTATGTTCTGTTTGGAGTGACGCAGAAGTGCAGCGTGCTGGCTCTCGGTGCGCCATCCGGCTGCGCCATAACATGTCACAGTGCGGACGTCGCAGCGCCTCCCCGCGACGCTGCGAAGACCGCTCTCCGGGACCTGGAGCGGCTACGCCCCTAGCCCCTGTTCCGAGCACGCCGTGTACGCCCACTGTGCTCCTGACGTCCACAACCCTTGCGGGTACCGCGCCGGACATTACAGCCAAAGGAGAAACAGGCTCAAGCTCAAGCTCGAGTCTAGGGTTGCCCTCCCTGAACTGCCGCATGGACTTGCTGTTCCGCGTGGGGTGGGCGCTGGCGAGATGGGGGGCCGAACGCGCGGAGGAGACCGCGCACACGGTGGCCCAGCTCCCGCCCACCTGCAAGGAGGCGCTAGCCCACGCGGTTATCGTGTGCGCGGGGGGCGCCCCCCGCTACTTCCCGCCTGGTTGGGGGCCACTGTGTTCGTGCTGGGGCTGGTTTGGCTTGGGCGCGCTCATGGGCGCGTGCTTCGCCCTGCTGTGGCTGCTGTGCCGGCCGGCTCGGGGGGCGCCGGCCCCACAGCCTCCTTGGCTCACAGCGGCCCGGGAAGTCCTCGACTGCGTGGCCGAGGGCGGGCATGCGGAGCTGCGCGGCTTGGCCGGCCAAGCGGGGATGCCGGTGGAGGAGCTCCTGTGCCACCTCCTCCGCGAGGCTACGTCAGCCGGGACGACGGGAGAGGCTGCCGCAGGAGGCCTGCGACAGCAACGGAACCAATCCGCCCCCCACCGGCGGCGACGTGCACCTTGCATGCCGCCTGCCAACAGGGAGGGGGGGCAGGGCGGCACGTAATTCGCCTTGCGGGATTGCATGTTCCTGGCCCGTTGTCGGTGCTCCGTAGCCGTTTTCAGTACACGCCCCCGCCGCAGCCACGTCCAGCCAAGCGCCCCTCCTGCCGCACTTTCCCGCCATGGCTGCCTGCACTGTGTGCCAGCAGCGGCCAGCAAGCGAGGGCGGCCGTTGCTTGCCGTGCGTCGCAGTGGCAACACTGCAGCACTATGTGCACGGGCCCGGCCTCCCGCCTTGGGCGGATGCTCCCGCAGAAGCGCTGCTCTGCGGCACAGCTGCGGCGCTGCGAGCTATGGTGGAAGGCCCGCCGCCTCGCACCCCGAGCCCGTCGCGCAGCCGCAGCCGCAGCCGCACCCCGCTTGGGCCGCGGGAGCGCAGCCCGCCGCGCCGTGGTGGCCGGCGCCGTGACGCAGGCGGAGCGGGCAAGGGTGGCAAGGGCGGCAAGCGCGGCAGAGGTGGAAGCCGCGCAGGCCGCGGCAATAGCCACGACGAGAAGGGCGGCTGCGGCGGCAGTGGCGGCCTTCCGCCGCCGCTGAGGCGGCTGCAGTGTTCCCTGAACCCCCAGTTTTTAGCATGCGATGGCCGCATATCGCGGCCACCGCCGACCATCCCCGAGCCCGCAGTAAAAAAGTGCGCTTGCAACGCTCGAGGAGGGAAGGGGGGTGGGGCCGGACGAGGGCGGACAACAGCACGAGAGCACTGCAGCCCGCACGAAGGCGCCAGGGGCCCGCAAACCCGTGGGCCTCCCTGCGGGTCGGGGAGGCCAGTAACCCTGGACCGGTGGCGCCAGGGCGGCGCGAGCGCGCCCTTCACGCACTGGCGCAGATGGGCCTGAACCCGACCGAGAACGTCGAGTTCTACACGCCACGGGCCGGCGAGGAGCGCCCGTGTGGTGGCAGAGCCCACGCTGGGCGGCCGGTGGGCAGTGGAACGGACACGCCCCCGTCATCGGTGGAAGGCGTCGCGCCGGCGTCCTGGACACACCGCGGGCCGCCGCAGCACCTGCCAGCCCAAAACGCTCCCCGGTCCTGGTTGTTTGTGCCCTTATTGCTGGACGCGGCCGGCCAACTCCAAGTGGCCGCGTCCGCCGCGTGGCGGAGCCATGCTGTGCTCGGCGCGTATTGGGGGAGCTGGCTCGCGCAGCTGCGCGGCGCGCCCCCTGTCGCGCTGGACCAGGCCCGCGCAGCCGTATCACTGCACCAGGCTCTGGATGCGAGGCCCGTGCAATGGTGGCCCCACGAAGCGTTTGAAGGCATGCGGGGCGACGCGCCTTGCAGCCTCCCGCTCCTTGTGGCGCGCTGCCAGGCCCCGGATGGCTACTTGCTGGCGCCCTTCCAGGAAGCGCTGCTGCAGCTGTACGGCGGAGCCAGCCTCGCTGCGGAGATTGCAGGAACGGCGGACGCTGCAAGTGCGGGAGCCGACCTCGCCAGCAGAATGCCGTGCCCTGGCCCAGCGGCGCTGGCGCCCCGGGACGATGCGGCGGTTGCAGCGGCGGCCCGGCTTGCCGCCCCACGCCGCCGCAGACGCCCGCGCCGCCAGAGGCGCGCAGAGGGCGAAGCCGACGCGCGGGCAGCGCCGGCAAACGCAGGCGCCCCCCCGGCCCCGCCGAGCGCCGGCGAGCAGCGCGACCCTCTCCAAGCCATGCGAGAGGTCGACTTGGCGCACGAGTTGCGCAGGAGAGTCTACACGCTGCAGTCGCCTCCCGGCCCCATGCGCGGTGCCCTGAAGGCCGCGCTGACCGCCGGCCTGACCGAGGTACAGCGAGACCCGAGCTCAGCGGAAGGCTGGAAGCTCTTCCTCCTCGCCCCGCGCATGTTGCTATATCGCGGGCGTGGGGAAACGCGCGTGCCACGCGCGGAGCTAGACAAGCGGGTAGAGCTGCTCGCCGCGGGGCAGTGCCGCGACCTACTTGACGCCGCCGCAGAGGTGGCGGCCGGCAGCGACGTGCCTGGCCCGTCGCGCGCCAACGCAGCGGACGACGACGCGCAGCGGCGCGCGGAGAGAGCGGCGGCGCTCGCCCACTTGGGGGAGCTCTCTGCAGCCAGCGCCGCCCTGACAGCAATGCCGATGGCACCTGCGTCGCTGGAGACTTTGACCGCC
>JANSXW010000206.1 GCA_024742755.1 bacterium
AGCTTACTCCTATTGCAAACCAAGGACTTATGAACCCCGCTGAAATGCGGGGCAGGCTCTGGCGTCATCTTTTTTAGCTTATTTGACCCGCCAAACGCGCTAAAAAAGATTTAGCCAGAACCACAATTCCTTGATTTTCATTACGAACCCGCTCCAAACATAGTCTAAGCGATTTAAACGACTAGCCAATGAAATTTCTTCTTTCCTCCACGGCACTTATTTTGCTACTGTCTGGGCTGTGGGGTTGTGACAAGCGCCACTCGCAGCTGGCAGGCTCCACTGCTCAGCGTGCGCCCAACATCATTTATATTATGGCAGATGACCTGGGCATTGGTGATATTGGAGCCTTTGGGCAGAGCGTCATCCAAACTCCAAATATTGACCGCCTGGCAAAGGAAGGAATAAAATTCACCGACCACTACGCCGGAACCTCGGTTTGCGCCCCCTCCCGCTGTGTTCTTATGACGGGCATTGATATGGGCAGGGCCGCTATTCGGGGCAATGTGCAGTGGGAACCACATGGGCAAATGCCGTTACCCGACAGCAGCATCACAGTTGCCGAAGTGCTGAAGGGTGCAGGCTACGTCACCGGCATGTTTGGCAAATGGGGCCTGGGCATAACCGGCACCGAAGGTGATCCCAACCGGCAGGGCTGGGACGAGTTTTACGGCTATACCGATCAGGTACTCGCTCACAATTACTACCCGGAATACCTGGTCCGCAACGGAGAAAAAATACATTTGGACAATGCCGTGAAATATCTGGACAGTGCGGCCTGGCACGGCGGTTATGGCAGTTATTCAACAGGTAAGAAAGAGTATTCCAACGACCTTTTTACAAAGCAGGCTTTAGCTTTTATCGAGCAGCATCAGGATACTTCCTTTTTATTGTACCTGCCTTACACCATACCCCACGACAATGGAGAAGCCCCTGTGGGCAGCCGGCAGGAAGTACCGGAGCTGAAACGTTTTCAGGATATGGACTGGCCACCGGAGCAAAAAGGCTATGCGGCGATGATCGAACGCCTTGATGGCTATGTAGGGCAGCTCACTCAGCTTGTTGACAGCCTGGGGCTGAGGGAAAACACCCTCATCATATTTACCAGTGACAATGGCCCCATGCAGGAATCCCGGGGCTTTACCTCCTTTTTTGACAGCAATGGCCCCTACCGGGGCGGCAAGCGGGATGTGACTGAAGGGGGCCTTCGGATGCCCTTTGTAGCCAGATGGACAGGCACTATTCCTGCGGGCTCGGTAACCAGCCATCCTTCTGCTTCCCATGATTTCCTGCCTACAGCCTGTGAAATAGCAGGTGCGGCTCCCCCTAAAGGCATTACCGGACAGTCCTACCTGCCTACACTGAAGGGACAGGCACAAGCGGCACCGGAGTACCTTTATTTCGCTTTCTACGAGCAGGGAAAAAAACAGGCTATCCGAAAGGGGAAATGGAAAGCCCTGAGAACCGGGATTTTCGATCAGCCGGATACACCATGGGAGCTGTACGACCTTGACCAAGATCCCGGTGAAACCCAGAATCTGGCAGGGCAGTACCCGGAAGTCGTACAGGAACTGGCGCAACTCGCTGCCAATGCTCATCATACCGACCCCAGCTGGCCCTTATTCAACGCAGAAAACACTGCTATACCACCGGAGTGAACAGCTTCTTTACCCCCTTCACGGACAAAGGGAATACCGGCATTGCCGAACACCTGCGGGAGCAAGGCTTTGCTACAGCAACAATACTGTTCGCCACCCGACCCGGGAAGCGAACAGCAGGAACGGTGGGCCAGAATATTTAAAGGTGCCCCCTATCAATCCGCAACGCCAGCCTAAACATGAAACTACAAGCCCTTGACATCGCCATCATCTTTGGCTACATCATACTCACGCTTTTGATTGGCTTCTGGATCTCCCGGCGGGCATCCAAAAGCACGCAGCACTATTTCCTGGGCGGCAACCAAATTCCATGGTACATGCTGGGGCTCTCGAATGCTTCAGGCATGTTTGACATCAGCGGTACGATGTGGATGGTAGGGCTGTTGTTTATCTACGGGCTGAAATCGGTTTTTATACCCTGGCTTTGGCCCGCTTTTAATCAGATTTTTCTGATGATTTTCCTCTCGGCCTGGCTGAGAAGGTCTGGTGTGACGACGGGCGCAGAGTGGATCAAATTCAGGTTTGGCAGTGGTAGCGGGGCGAATCTTTCTCATATCATTGTTATTGTCTTTGCGCTCATTAATGTGATTGGTTTCCTGGCTTATGGTTTTATCGGCATTGGCAAGTTTGCAGCCATCTTTCTGCCGTGGGCACTATCGGCTGACCCCTATTGGAATGAAGTGTACTATGGGCTGATCATCACAGCACTGACTACGGTTTATGTCGTCAAGGGCGGCATGTTCAGTGTGGTCTTTACGGAGGTGCTGCAATTTATGATCATGACGATCGCCAGCATAGCGGTAGGCATTATCGCTATGCAGCAGGTCAGCCCGGGGATGCTTAATCAGTACATCCCGGAAGGTTGGCGATCGCTGGCCTTTGGGTGGGAGCTCGGGCTGGACTGGACCGGCATTATGGCCTCTGCCAATCAAAAAATCAGTGAAGATGGCTGGGAACTCTTTACCATTTTCTTTATGCTACTGCTCTTCAAGGGCGTATTGCAAAGTCTGGCGGGCCCGGCGCCCAACTACGACATGCAGCGGATTCTTTCCGCACGGACACCCAAAGAGGCATTGATGATGAGTGGTTTGGTCAGCCTGGTGCTCTACTTCCCCCGCTACATGTTTATTGCAGGGCTTACAGTGCTGGCCCTGGTTTTTTTCTCCGAAGAACTCAATAGCATGGATCATGTGGATTTCGAACTTGTCCTTCCCTTTGCTATGGCTAACTTTATTCCCACCGGGCTTCTGGGGCTGCTCATCGCCGGGCTTTTAGCCGCCTTTATGTCTACCTTCGCAGCTACCACCAATGCTGCGCCGGCCTACGTTGTCAACGATATCTACAAGCGCTACATCAACGCAGCTCGCAGCGAAGGTTTTTATGTGCGGATGAGCTACGGCGTGGCCATTGGCGTGGTATTGATTGGCACCTTCATCGGGCTTTTTGTAACTTCATTGAATGCCATTGTTCAATGGATTACCGCTGCGCTCTGGGGTGGCTATACCGCTGCCAATGTACTAAAGTGGTTCTGGTGGCGCTTCAACGGGCATGGCTATTTCTGGGGTATGATGGCAGGCATGGCTGGTGCTGTGGCCATTCCTGCTTTTTTCCCGGAAATTGCGCCCCTGAATGCCTTCCCGGCTATTCTCCTGATTTCCGCAGCGGGGTCTTACTTTGGCAGCATCTACACGCCGGCCGATGATCCCGAAGTATTGAAAAACTTCTACCGCAAGACACGCCCCTGGGGTTTCTGGAAACCGGTAATCCGCGCCATCAGGGAAGAGGACCCCGGGTTTCAGCCCAATCTGAATTTCAGGCGGGATATGCTGAATGTTGCAGTTGGGATCATCTGGCAAACGGCTCTGGCCGCTGGTGGTATTTTCCTGGTCATACAGGACTACCGTCAGCTGTGGTGGTGCCTGGGGATTATTTTGCTGACTTCCATCTTCCTCAAAATCAACTGGTACGACCAAATTGAGAGGGAAGAGGCATACTATACTGACAATTAATTGGTTAGGCATAGGCTTAGAAGGATAAAACCCAATTTGCGTCTAGCTGATTTCCTTAGAAGAAGGCCGGGTATGCCTGACAAATCGCACATTTTGGATAAGCTGGAGCAGAGCGGGAAGCTCTACCCCCTCAGTCGTAGGGCTTAAATGCAGAGGGTTGCCTTTCTGTTTTGTGTAATTTATCATGAACACGGAGGCCGGAACGAAAAAATGTAATAAATTAGGGCTTGTTAATTCCACTGTTTCTTTCGTTCCTGATTAAACAGAGCCTTAAAACCGCTTTACTTTGTAAAAACGCTAAAACATATGAGACTTCCAATATCCATCACTTTATTGTTGGCCTTCTTCACCCTGCCTTTCCTAAGCAGCTGCAATTTGGACGATGGCACTGACGTAGATCCGGTAGAAGGGCTTCCTACTATCGATATCGGTTCCTATAGTTTGTTGCCCGAAAGCATTGCGCAAATCCCCTACGTGAATCAATCTGGGATTATTTTTGTGGACACCTTCGGAACGGAAGTCTTTTTTAGCATTGAAGAGGAGGACATTTTCGAGTCCAGCGCCGCAAACTACTATAAATACGATGTCTTTGAGGAAGGAGATACGGTAGTCTATGAGTTCAATACAGAAATAAAGACTTTCAACCTGAAATCCACTGCACTCGGCATGCAGTTCAGGCTCCGGCTAAGGGCTATGCCTTACTACGGGGACCCGGAAAGCGAGGCTGTTGCGGATGTTATGGAAATTTCACTGCCGGTGCCCAATTCGCCCAACTTTTCCAGCCAGCAGGTCTTTCGCCATGAGGTCAACACCCGGTCTTACCCCACCTCCTTCAATAACGAGCCTATTCCGGAAATCGAAATATTTGACCGGACGTTCACAGAAGTGATCTGGAATGATTACGCCAATCCCATATCCCAGGTCTACTTTAATTTTGAGTATGGCATCGTTTCCTTTACCGACTATCAGGGAAAGCAGTGGCGGTTTGAGAACTTTCAGTAAAATGAGACAGAACAGGCTCTTTTCTTCCGGAGGGAACCTGTTCGTGCATAAATTGTAGCCTAACAGTTGTCCCAGGGGCCGCCTTTTTTTACATTGGTGAAGCGGGCGCCATCCAGACGGAAGAGCCCTCCGCCCCCGCCGACCCACAGGCGCCCCATACGGTCCTCAAATACCTCCTGAACGGCCGGCACGCCAAGCCCGTCCAATTCGTTGTAATTACGTAGCCGGATGCCATCGTAGCGGTACAGCCCGAAACCCTCTGAGCTGAACCAGATTTCGCCCTGTTGGTCCCGGTAGACCTTCCAGGCTTCATTGTCTCCGATCGTGTCATTCGCTTTGAAGTGCAGCTGGGTTTGGCCTTCTGCGTAATAGCTGACGCCATTGAACATCGTGCCCAGCCAGAGCCCGCCTTTCTCATCCGGCACAATGCTCGATATGGAATTCCCGGCCAGTCCGTCTGCCGCTGTATAATTGGTGAATGCGGTGCCGTCATAGCGATACATTCCGCTGCCATCCGTACCCAACCAGAGCTGCCCGGCAGCATCTTCAGCAATACACATGATCCGGTTGGCGTCCAGTGTTTCCAGCGGCTCCGGCGCATTGGAAGGCGGAAGTGCAACCGGGATAAATTGCCCGGCTTCATACCGGCAGAGCCCTTCCAGCGTGCCTACCCAGATTTGCCCGCTGCGGTCTTCCAGAATGCTCCATGCCCAGTTGCTGAGCAGGCCATCCGCTGTGGTGTAAGTGGTAAAAGCCTTGCCATCGTAGACCGAAACCCCTCCGTTGGTCGTCAGCCAGAGCCGTCCCTGCTGATCCTCAATCATGCCGGTCACCTGCGATCCGCCGAGGCCATCTGCTGTAGAGAAATACCGGAGCTGTTGCCCATCATAGCGGCACACACCAAACTGATTGGTGCCAAACCAGAGGTCGCCTTTTTTGTCCTGAAAGATGCGGCGCACGTACTCGCCGACTTGCATTTCTTCGGGTTTCTGTTGCCCAAGGGCCGCATAATAGGCATCCTCAAGCCCGTAGCTGGCCGAACAGCCTTTACCGCTTGCAACGGCACTCTCGCCCGCACGGGTAAATACCGCTCTGCCAGTTTCGGTTTCAGCGGGCGTTGAAGACGAGCTGCAAGCCGCGCCAAGAAATAAAAGCCCCGTTAAAATCAAGGCTGAGAAATGAATTTTCAGTTGCTTCATCATTGGTCGATTATTTTTTATAAAGCTACCGGGAAAGGGGGCTTACTTGCCATTTTCAATTGTAAATTAGTGTAAAACCCCTTGTAAAACAGTGCGAATGTGGGGATTTACCAATAGCTTTGAGTAATGAGCGCGAAGTATTGGATTTTGATTTTTGGGTTGGCCCCTGCCCTTTTTTGCCGGGCCAGCGGAACGGATGCTGCCTTCCTGCAGGAGGATAGCCATATAGCCGTCACGCTGCGGGCCATTGGGCATGAGTTGTTGCTTAGTGCCGGAGACAGCACCTCAAGGGTATTGCCCGTGCAGCAGGCCGGCAACCGGTATAAAGTGCCCTTCGAAACTACCTTTCCGCTCGACCCCACGCATCTCACTGCTTTGGTGGAACAAGTCACGGCCGGCCGGGCTTTCCCTAAGGATTATATTGTGGAAGTGGAAGCCTGCAATGCCCTGGAAATCGTGTATGCCTATGAGATCAGAGACGAGGCGAACAGCAGCCTCATTCCCTGTCAGGGCCGGGAGTTGCCTACCGATTGCTACAACCTGGTCTTCACCTTTCCGGAGGACAGGGCGGAAATGGCAGCCAAAGATTCCGGGGAAATGCCTGCCGCAAATATCTACAGGTACGCTGCCTGGGGCTTTCTGCTATTGCTGTCAGCCGGTGCCGTCTTTTACTTTAGCAAAAGGCGCTCAAAAGTACCAGCCACCACAGCGGACCACCGTCCACTCGGCAATTACCGTTTCTCCCCGACAGCAATGGAACTCTCAATAGACGGGCAGGTCACCTCGCTCACCGCCAAGGAAGCCGAACTGCTCGCGCTGCTCCATGACCATGCCAATGAAACCCTGGAACGGGACCTCCTCCTCAAAGCCATCTGGGGCAACGAGGACAGTTATGTAGGCCGCACCCTTGATGTGTTTGTCTCCCGCCTTCGCAAAAAATTGGAAGATGACCCTGCTGTGAAGATTGCCAATGTCCGGGGGGTGGGGTATAAACTAATGCTAATTTCTTAGTAACGGATTTTTGCAATCCCAAGGACATAGAATAGCTGGCGGACGAAGGAAACTATTGGTATATTATTTGCCATTACAGAACTCAATGGAAACACTGGTAGACGTAGCCAAAGTGCGACGTTAGGAGCATTGGCGACTACGCTGTATTGGGCACAGTATTTCTAAGCTGCCCAAGATTTGATATTCTCTTCTATCTTATCACTCCATTCGGCTTCATCTCCAATAGATTGATTAATTATCCATTGTTCTTCAAGCCAAGTTTTCAATTTCGCTGGCTTAGAAAATTTATGTTTTATGCCAACACTCACAAACTCGATAAATTTTTCAAGCGTTAGTGGTATTATTTTTGTTGCACCTCCATAGCGTTTAGTGTAGCCTTTATTTAGATTAAAAAAGAAAGCTTTTGTTCCGTCGTCAACTTTTGGTGCTATAAATAGGCAATATGATTCTTTTTTAGTCCTTGCTTTAAAATCACCATAATGCCTTGGCACAGAATCGCCTTCCATTTTAAACTGAGTAGCCCCAGAAGAAAGAGTTACCTCCCCTATTATTCCGAAATCTTCAAATTCAATTTCCAAATCAGGTTTATTTCCTGGAGCTGTATTTAAAGGCATGCCATCAATGTCCATAATAAAGTTCCCATCTATACGATTTGCATAATTCAACATCACAAAGGATCTCCAAACATTCCATTCAAGAAAAAGAGGAGCATCAGGAACTTCTTTTGATTTTATTTGCTCAAACACTTCGAGAATTTCTCCTATTTCCTTGTAGTCTTTAAGCTCTTCTATCTTCTCTTCTATATTCTTTGCTTTGACTTCATTTTGTAAGTCATCCAGAATGTCCTTTAACTCTTCGGTATCAAGAGAAACATCTACATTTTCACGGCCAAGTTTCCGAATTTTTCCAATCAATAAGTCTTTATCATCAGTTAACAACTCAATAGCGAAAGGATCGAACAAATAATCCTTAAATTCTTGCTTATTTTTAAATTTAGCAGGCTCTCTAGGGACAGTGTTTAACAAAAACTCAACTTCATCTGCCTTTTGGGGGGAAATAATCAACCTGAAAGTTCTTTTTTGAAAGGTAATAAGTTCAGTAGCACGAATATAGCGAACAAAAGCATCTGCATAGTCTTTCATATTCGCTCTTTTTGTTTTCACAAATTTCCTAAGTGAAGTATCACTACTTTCTCTCGTTTTGAGTTCTTTACGTTGAACTTCTTCACTGAAAATTTCAAGAATTTCCCCTAAGTACATGACAAAAAACTGGAAATAAGAAAGGCTGCCATATCTTAGAGGTTGGTAACCAAAGAAAAACAAGACATGACAGCCAATCTCAAAGGTAGCCCTTTCGGGCAAGCTCTGCAAGAGTATTTCCCGGAATTG
>JANSXW010000142.1 GCA_024742755.1 bacterium
AGAACTTCTTGATGTCCACTTTCACTATTCTTATGCTTTAGTAGGCTTTGCTTAATAGAGGTGCAAAAACCAGGACCTTTAGAAATCGGCACAAAAGTAAGGCACTTTGGCATATTAGTGAAACGTACACCCTTTTTTTTCCAAATGGACTTTTGTTTTGCAGGGGTTGAGAAACAACGAGTTATAGCCGTTATTCTTCCATTAAATAAGGTGGGATTGCAAACAAGGTACTCCGGGGCGTTTTTTGTTTCCCGAAATACAGGACTTGCGGAATAATTATTTCCCCCGCTCCCCCTTGACCTAAGCGGTATTTTTTATAAAGGCTAAACGGCCGCAGGGCTTTTGCGTAGTGGTTTGATTCTAAAATCTTTAGGGATTGCGGCCTCCGGCCTAATTATTGCGGTCGTAGTATTTGTAGCCGGTGGTCGGTTTTTGCTCATTCCCGCCTTCTCCCTGATTTTCGCCCTGGCCTTCTTCACCAAACAAAAGGTTGCTCCAGAAAGCTTTCCGTTTCTCGCGCCTTTGCTCCCGCTCCTCGAGCCTTGCCTGATAAGCCCGTACCCGCTGCACGTAGGCTTCGTCTGACTCTCCGGCCTGCCGGGGCGGCACGTTGATGACCCGGCCCTGTTCATCTTTGTAGGGCTGATCGGTCAAACGGCCGAACAAGCTTCGGTTGTCTTCAAAGTAGTAATAGCCGTCCTCATGCGCCGCAAGGATGGGCATCTCTTCAAGGTAGGGCGGGCACTGCATGAGTGCGGTGACCGTATCTGCCGGGGCTTCAAATTTGGCGTAGCGCACAGATTTGAAGGCCTTGTCCTTATACACCTTTCTCATAAAGGCACCATAAATCGGCAGGGCAGTGGACGAAGCCTGCCCGCGGTAGAGGGTGCGGAAGTGCACCTGCGGCCAGGAGCCGCCCACCCACGCGCCAGCTACCAACCGTGGATTGAAGCCCATATACCAGCCATCGGACTGATTTTGGGTCGTCCCGGTCTTGCCGGCCAGGTCGTTGTAAAGCCCGTAGTGGTACCGGAGCTTTCGGGCGGTACCGCTATCTACCACCGACTCCAGCATTCTTATCATCATATCGGCTTGCGGCTGCTCCAGTACCCGGGGGAAACGGCGCGGGTTGGGCCGGTCAAATTCAGCCAAAACAGTGCCATCCGCAGTCTCAATGCGGTCCAGGTAGTGCCACTCCGGGCGGCGGCCACGGTTGGCAAAGGTGCCGTAGACTTTGGTCATTTCGTAAAGTGAAGCCTCCACTGCGCCCAAAGCGATGGAAGGCACCGACGGAATACGGCTCTCAATGCCCATCGCCTGCCCCAGTTGCCGGACCGAATCCATACCCGTCCGCATCATGATTTCCACCGTGACGGTGTTGACCGAGTTGCTCAGCGCGCCTTCCATGGAATAGACGCCATCGTATTCGCCATCTGCATTGCGGGGCGACCAGTTATCGTATTTGGCGTAAGCTACCTGCCGGTTGTAAGTGTACTCGCAGGGCAGCATGCCGCTCTGCAGGGCCGTGGCGTACACTACCGGCTTGAAGGTGGAGCCGACCTGCCGTTTGGCAAACACATGGTCATACTGAAAATACTTATGGTCGATGCCGCCTACCCAGGCTTTGATCAGGCCTGTGGATGGATCAGCCGCCAGAAAACCCGCATTCAGCAGGGTGAGGTAATACTTCACGGAGTCGAGCGGGCTCATTTCGCGTTCTTCCTCCCCTTTTTCCCAGCTGAATACGGTCATAGGGACGGGCTGCTGAAAAATGGCATCGATTTGCTCTTCTGAAAGGCCCTTTTCTTTTAGTTGCTGATAACGCTCAGACTTCCGCACGGCTCGTTCCAGCACTTCATTGCTGCCCCAGGGGGTCCCCTTTTTCCAGTCCTCATAAAAATTTTCCTGGACTTTGGTCATTTCTTCCTGTACGGCCTCTTCGGCATAACGCTGCAGGCGGGCATCAATTGAGGTGTAAATGCGCAGCCCGTCTGTATATAAATTATAAGGTGTGCCATCAGGCTTGGTGTAGTCTTTTAGAATATCATCGAGTTCATGCCGCAGGTGCTCGCGGAAGTAGGTCGCCAGCCCTTTGTTGTGCCCTTCGGGCCGGTAGTCCGTTTTCAAAGGCAATTGTACCAGCGAGTCTTTTAGCTCCGCCTCCAGGTAGCCGTAGCGTACCATCTGCCCCAAAACGATATTGCGGCGGCGTTCGGCATTTTCGGGATGGCGCACCGGGCTGTAATAGGTGGTGGCTTTGAGCATGCCGACCAAAACGGCGGCTTCCTCCAGGTTTAAGGCTTCCGGAGATTTATTGAAAAAGCGTTGCGCAGCGACTTTAATCCCGAAAATCCCCTCGCCAAAGGAGACGGTGTTCAGATACAGCCGCAGCAGCTCCTCCTTGGCGTACACCTTTTCCAGACGGCGGGCAATCAGCATTTCCCTCATTTTATTCACGACCATCGACAGCAGGAGGTAATCTTCCCGGGGGTAGAGGTTCTTAGCCAACTGCTGACTCAGGGTGCTGCCCCCTCCGGAAGACTCGTCCATCAGCAATATCGACTTCACCAGTACCCGGGCAGCAGCCCGGACATCGATGCCGCTGTGCTCAAAAAAACGCGCATCCTCGGTGGCGACAAGGGCATTGATCAAGTCAGGAGAAATCTCCTCAAAGTCGGCATTGATGCGGTTCTCCACATAGTACTTGCCCAGCAGGACGCCATCTTCCGCGTATACCTCGGAAGCGTTGTGGTTGCTGATCGCCTCCAGCTCCGGATAACCCGGCACGGGCCCCAGTGCTTCAAAATACACCAGCGCTGCAATCACGAGGACCGACAAAAAGCCTAAAATACCGAGCCCGCCCGTTATCAGCCCGGCGATGGCCCAACGGGGGTGCCGGCCGTAAAAGCCCATAGACCATTGACGGAGTTGCTGCCACTGCGCGGCGGACCAGGACTTCGCTTGTTCAAAAAAATTGGAGTTGGACTGCTGCATTTAAATCCGTGCGTCTGTTTGTTTTCAAATGACCTTGTCTAACGCCGGGCGTTGCACTTTTATTCCCCTTTTACCTAAAAAATGGCCTTTTGTGGCCGCAAACGGAGCGATCGACAAGCTGCCTCGCAAATTAAACAATATTTGTTTCAAAATCAATAAAATAAAAACAAGCCGGTTGCTGTAAATGAAACTGCCGCTCCCCACACTCAGGTGGAAAGCGGCAGCTTATCAGCGCCTTGCCTCTGTTCTACCGGATCAGGGACAAGTCCCCGCGGTAAACCAGCCGGATGCCATCCAAAAACTCAACATCTATCACATAGACATAGACGCCCATGTTCATGAACTCGCCTTTGAAGGAACCGTCCCAAAGCGGCAGCCCGCCAGCGCAGAACAGCCCGTTGCTGACATCAAACCCACCATTCTGATAGACCTGATTGCCCCAGCGGTCGAAGATGTTCACACTTCGAATCGCTGTGACGCCGGTGCAGGGGAAAACGCGGAACTCATCGTTGGTGCCGTCTCCATTTGGTGAGAAAGCGCCCGGGATGTAGATATTCCGGTTGGCATCAAGCTCTACAAACACGGAGCCTTCCGCGTCGCAGCCGTTGACGTCCACGATGCGCAGGGTGTAGTCCAGCGATTCGAGCGGGAATACCGTCGGGTTTTCTACCGTATCCGAAGACAGGTAAGTAGCCGGTGTCCAGATAAAGGAGTCGACCTGTGTGCCCGCCGGGCTAATGATCGGCATGAGGCTTGTGGTGCTGTCGCCGAGCTCAATTTCTACCACAGGCTGAGGGAAAGTCACGGTGATTTCGTCAGGCTGATCGATTTCCACAAAGAAAGCCGCAGAACAGCCGTTGGGGTCAAATATTTCAATGGTATGCTCCCCGTCACCGAAGATATCTGCGGGGACATCGGGTGTCAGCAACACCCCATTTCCGTCCACCATATAGCGGTAATCGTCCGGGGTGGTGCCGGCGCCTCCAAATACGGTATCAATAAAAACCAGCGTGGTGGCATCAAAGCAGGGCGGGTCTTCCGGGTCCGGGATGACGGCCATGATTTCTGAAGGCTCAATCAGGCTGATGGACACCGAATCCTGACAGCCCTGCGTATCGGTGATGGTAATGCCGTAAGTGCCTGCGGAAAGGCCGCTTGCGAAACCTGTGGCGGCATTGCCCGCGCCCTGCGGCACATTGGCCGAGAAGGAGAAAGGCATATTGCCCACCGGATTGATATTGTCGTTGAAGTTGTAAGTCACCGCTATTTGCCCGTCTTCCTCACCGAAGCAGGAAATGTCACGGGTGTTGGCAGGGTCAATGCTCAGCTCCAGAGCATCAGGCTCCCCGATTTCAGGCAAGCCATCCTGCTCACAGCCATTGGCATCGGTAACGATGACGTTGTAGGCGCCAGCCATCAGGCCGGAAACCGTAGGCGTTGTTTCGTTCAGGTCAGGCCACAGGAAGGTGTAGCCTCCTGCACCGCCGGATGGCATCAGGGTAATAGCGCCATCGGACCCGCCATTACAGCTTACACTTTCTGAAGAGACGTTGAGCAAAATCGGGTCCGGGCTTGGAATGATGACTTCGGACGTTTGCACACATCCGTTCTCATCCGTCACCACCACCGTTTGGGAGTCCCGGCACAGCTGCGCCGCAGTGGACGTCAGCACATCCAGGTCAATCTCCCCGCTTTCCCAGTTGAAGTTGAAAAGGCCGGTGCTGCCGTCAGCGTACATAGCCGTTGCCGTTGCCTGTCCATCGCATACGCCCTCGAAGCAACTGACCGGCAGGACATCCGTAAAGGACACCTCGATATTCGGCGGGTCAACCACCTCTGCGGTTGCCGTCACGCCTGCGCAGCCATTCGCATCCACAACGGTGAGGCTGTAAAGGCCAGCGGAAAGGCCCGGGTTGAGCACGGTGGAAAGCGTATCCGAGCCCCAGATATACTGATAAGGCGCAGTGCCACCACTTGCAAATACCGTAAGGCTGCCATTGCTTTGCCCCACACAGAGTGGCGAGGACGAGCCAATACTGTCGATGGCCAGCGGTGCCGGCGCAACGACCTGTGCCGAATCAACCAGCTCACAGCCATCCTCGGCGGTAATGGTTACAAAGTAGGTGCCAGGTGCCAGGTTGGCAATAGCCGGGCCGGTCTCGTTATTGCTCCAGCTGTAGCTCTCGATGGGTGAGCCGCCGGGCGTCGCGGTGATCATCAGGCTGCCATCGGTATCATCAGCGCAGAGCAGGGTATCGTTTTCAAACTCAATAATATTTGGCGGTGCCGGCGCCGTGACCGCAAAGGTGTCGACCGATGTACAGCCGTTGGCGTCCTCCAGGTTGAGAATATAGAGGCCTTGTACCAGATCGGTCAGGATGGAATCTGTATCCATGTTTGACCAGTCGTAGGTATAAGGAGCCGTGCCGCCATCCACGCCGACGGTAATCGAACCATCCATGCCACCGCCGGTACAGCTTTCGTTGGCCAGGTCGAGCAGCGTCACCTGAAGCGAATCAGGCTGTCCTATATTAAAGGTGTCGATGGTGAAACAACCGAGCGGGTCCTGATCGGTGACGGTAACGACGTACTGACCAGGCGCCAGGCCGTTAATGTTAGCGCCGGTGAGGTTGGTTCCGCCGGGCAGTGCCGTCCAGTTGTACGTGAAGGCACCGAATGGCGGTTGGCCGGTAGCGGTGCCCTGTACCTGCAGGAACGCATCATCCGCACCATTACAGCTGACGTGGGAAGAATCCACCAGGGTCACGCCCAGCAGCTTGGTGGCCCCGACCGGGAAGCTGTCAATGACCACACAGCCATTCGCATCCGTAACCGTCAGGTTGTACATGCCGGGGTCAAGGTCCAGCAGCTGTGCCGTTGCAGCGGTATCTACCGGCTGCCCTTCCCACTGATAGTAGTAGCTGCCCATATCATTCACGCCACCGGAAGCACCGACCGTAATGGCACCATCCATGGCACCACTACAGGTAGCATCTGTAATATTCGTATTCTGAGCCAACAGCAGCAGTTCGCCGGGTTGGCTGAGGGTCGTACTGGCTGTGGCTATACACCCATTCTCATCCGTAACGGTAACGGCATAAGCCTGTGGCTGGAAAGAAAGCCCGGTGATGGTTTGGGTATCCGCGCCGGTATTCCAGGAAAAGGTAAAGCCGGGCCCGGGGTTGGGTTGAGCCACGCCATCCAGCGTAATCTGAGCAGTGAGGCTGCCATCGCTGTCCCCGTTACAAGTGGGCTGAGTCTCGAGGAGGCTGAGCCCGAGGGCCGGGCCTTCGAGCACCTGCAATTCTATGGTATCAATATTGGCAGGCATATCGCTGTCCGAAACGGTGATGGAGAATACGCCTTCTCCCAAACCTGATGCGGTGAAGCTGTCACCGGAAGCCGCAATCGTCCCGGTGTTATCCGGGCCGGCGGGGGGCACTGCATTCCAGGCATAAGTGTAGGGGGGCACGCCACCCGTCGCCGTGACGGTAAAAGTGCCGTCATCAAACCCGGCACAGGAGACACTATCCACGGTGCCTTCTACCAGCAGTATCGCGTTGGTGATATTGACCTGCCCGTTATCAATAATGGTCGGGATATCTGCATTGCCTGAATTGGCATTTCCGGCCTGTATATCCAGAGGGGAATCAATAATGGTCACTGCGGCCTGATCGCCCAGGTCGCCAACGACTTCAAAGCAAACCTCAAACAGGAGTGCGCCATCCGGCAGGGTGCGGGGCGTAGCCAGGAAGTCTGCCCAGCCCATGGTCAGCCGCCCGGTATCGGTAATGGCCGGAGAGATATTGAAGATGCCCTGATCAAAGGAGGGCAGGTCAGAAGTCAGGTTGTCAACACCTATAAAGTCAAGCAGTGCAGGGTCCCAGGCCATTGAAAACTGAGCATTGGTGAGGTTGACGAAGTTGGTCGTCGTCACCGGCACACAAACCGTATCTCCGGGAGCGCCATTCAAATCGCCCACATCAAAGAGCACCGGCATCACGATTGTATCGATCAGGCCACAGCTTTTGCCATCTTCCACGATGACTTCATAGGTGCCCGTTTCCGGTACGGTGTAAGTGATGGTATCGTTGTGGCCGGGCGTTACAGTTTGGACCGTGCCCATTCCACCACCTCCAATTTCGTTGATGGTGATGGTGTAGGACGTGGCTGGGTCAAACTCCGGCAGGCCGCCCTGTAGCACAAAGCTGCCTTCCAGCCCTCCTGCGGGGTCTACGAAAGTTTCGGTTATGGCGATGCTTTCGAGGTAAACCACCGAGAAGGCTTCATTGATGCTGACGCTCACACAGGGACCGCCCTGCTCGTACTCCAAGACAGAAGCGTTGTCCACGGTGATCGGGGCAAACCAAAACTGAATCGGCTCCGGCACGCCCATATTGTAAGCTTCCTGCAAACTCCCGTTGTTGATCAGGTCAAGATTGCCAAAGCTGTTGATGGTTGGTGCCAGCCAGATCCCATTCATCTGCGGGAATTCAAAGCCATTGAGTATGATGGGCGAAGTGGTATTCAGGGAGGGGTCGGTCAGCACGGTGGCCAAATCCGGCCCGTCGACCGTTGGCACATCATCGTAAAAGGCGTAAGCGACCCCAGGCGCAGTAGCCGGGTTCGGATCGCCACCAAAGGAAAAATCCATGTTGTGGGTTAACCGCAGGGTGTCGCCCAAACAAAGATAAATGGTATCCGGGTCGATGTCGTTGGACTGTCCGGCAAAGGGGCCAAACCCCTGAATCGTCCCTGCATCATTCTGATTGCAAGGTACCCGCAGGGCCCCTTCAGCGGAGCCTTGTACAGCAATATTTTGAGGTGCCTGCGCGTACAGCCCTATATTGGCGAGCAGCAGTAAGGCAATTGGAAGGAAAAATCTAATCATTGTTCCGGATTGATTTGAATATCGTTAATGGGATTTGGGTAAGGGCATATTTTACAACAGGGCACAAAAATAGGCATCGCCCTCCGACTATTGTAATTTGTCGAAAAGTTTAATGGCCTGTAATACGGCTCCTTTACGGAAAGGTACCCGTACAATACTGAATTGAACGATGTTGCTGCCCAAAAAGTGTACAGCCGGCCTTTTAATACGACAACAGTCGCTCCAACTGCGCCCGGAAGCGGGCTTTGGGCAAAAACTGCTCTTCCAAAACGGTGGAAAAAGGCACGGGCGTATCCAGGCTGCCCGCCCGAAGTACCGGCGCATCCAGGTGCTCGAACAGGTGCTCGCTAATGTAAGCGGAAAGCTCCCCGCCAATACCGCCCGTTTGGGTGTCTTCGTGCAGGAGGAGCACCCGGTTGGTTTTCTGCACCGTTGCCCGGATGGCGTCATAATCCAGGGGCAAAAGCGTGCGCAGGTCCAGGATATCAGCCTCTACACCCATTTCGGCACAAACCTCCAGTGCCCAGTGAACGCCCATGCCGTAGGTGATGACAGACACCTCGCCGCCCTCCGCTGCCAGGCGGGCTTTGCCAATCGGGGTGGTGTAATACCCGTCCGGCACCTCGGCTGTCAGTCGGCGGTACAGGGCTTTATGCTCAAAGTACAGCACCGGGTTGGGGTCTTCAAAGCTGGCCAGCAGCAGGCCCTTGGCATCTTCCGGGGTGGAAGGGTAAACGATTTTCAGGCCGGGGGTGTGGAAAAACCAGGCTTCGTTGCTCTGGGAGTGGAAAGGCCCCGCGCCTACGCCCCCGCCCGTCGGCATACGGATGACCACATCGGCATTCTGCCCCCAGCGGTAGTGCAGCTTCGCCAGGTTGTTGACAATCTGGTTGAACCCGCAGCTCACAAAATCCGCAAACTGCATTTCTACCATCGCTTTGTACCCTTTGAGGCTAAGCCCCAGGCCTATGCCTATGATGGCGCTTTCGCAAAGGGGCGTGTTGCGCACCCGGTCGTGGCCAAATTTTTCTGTGAAGCCATCCGTAATTTTAAACACCCCGCCGTAGTCGGCAATATCCTGCCCCATGAGGACCAGGTTATCGTGGGTTTCCATGGCGGCCTCCAGGCCTTTGGAGATGGCATCCACAAAACGCAGTTCGGTGGACGGCCCCTGCGGTGGTTTCGGAGCCGGGGCAGCGGGAGCATAAACATCTCCCAGTTCCGTTTCCAGGGAGGCGGTCACAGCGGGCTCGGCGTATGCCTTGTCCAGCCCTTCGTTGATTTGCTGCTTGAAGGCTTTGCGGATGGCTTTAGACGCTTCTGTATCGAGTACACCTTCCTGCAACAAAAAGCGCTCGTAGTTGTCCAGGGGATCGCGCTGCGCCCACTCGTCCATCAGTTCCTGTGGGACATACTTGGTGCCGGAAGCCTCCTCGTGCCCGCGCATGCGGAAGGTGCGGCACTCTACCAGGACAGGCTCCGGGTTTTCACGTAATTCGGCAGACAGGCGGGTGAAGGTTTCGTAAACCTCCAGGATGTTGTTGCCATCGATGACTTCTGCCCGCATACCATAGCCTTTGGCCCGGTCGGCGAGCTGCTCGCAGCGGTACTGCTCGCTTGTAGGCGTGGACAAGCCATAGCCGTTATTCTCAATCACAAAAAGTACCGGCAGTTGCCATACAGCCGCCGTATTCAGCGCTTCGTGGAATTCGCCTTCACTTGTGCCCCCTTCGCCGGTAAAAGCCAGGGAGACCTGGCCGGCATGGCTCAGCTTATTGGCAAGCGCTACCCCTGCGGCCAGCGACAATTGTGGTCCGAGGTGGGAAATCATCCCCACAATGCGGTAGTCCATCGCACCAAAGTGGAAGGACCGGTCCCGGCCTTTGGTGAACCCCAGCCCCTTGCCCTGCCATTGGGCAAACAACCGCTCCAGCGGCACCTCCCGGCTGGTGAATACGCCCAGGTTGCGGTGCATGGTGAAGAGCAGTTCGTCAGGATGAAGGGCCAGCGTAGCCCCCACCGAGATCGCCTCCTGCCCGATACCGGAAAACCACTTGCTGATTTTCCCCTGCCGCAACAGGATCAGCATCTTCTCTTCAATCAGGCGGGGCAGCAGCAGCCCGCGGTATAATTTCAGGAGCGCCTCATCAGAAAACGCACTACGGTCGTAGGTAAGGACGGGTGTTGAGATGACGTCGGCCATGGTTTTAGTTTGGTTAAATTTGGGCACAAAGGTAGGTGGTTTCTGAATGTCTGTGCAAGAAAAACCGGGCTTTGTTTACAGGTTTTCAGTAAACAAAAGCCTTGTATTCCACCTTAAATTAGGTGAGATATTCCCAAGTTCAAACAACAATAGTTATGCTTAAGCACCGTTTTCCCATATTTTTAATGGCGTTAAGCCTGTTTTTTACGGCTTGCCAAAACAACAATAGCGCAGGCGACCGTACAGCCAACGGCACAGACTCCACCAGCATGGGGCAGTTTGTGGACGATGAAAACTTCAAAAACCAGCACGAAATGCCCGGCGAGGCCGCCCCTGCCAATACCGGCAAGCGCATCGAATTTGATACGCCCGACGGCAAAAAGGGCAGCGCCTACGCCCTGATGACGGAAACGCCCAGCGAAGAATACCTCCTTGTTTTTCACGAATGGTGGGGCCTGAATGACCACATCCGGCAGGAAGCCGAGCGGTACTTCGACGAACTCGATACCGTCAATGTGCTGGCCCTCGACCTGTACGATGGCGAAGTGGCCACCACCCGCGAACGGGCAGGAGAGCTGACCAAAAGTGTCAGGGAAGATCGGGCCAAAGCCATCATACAAGGCGCGCTGGACATGGCAGGCCCCAATGCCCGGATTGGCACGATTGGCTGGTGCTTTGGCGGCGGATGGTCCCTCAAAGCCTCTATACAGGCGGGCGGTCGGGGAGAAGCCTGTGTGATGTACTATGGCATGCCCGTGCAGGACAAGGAAGCGCTGATGCCACTGAAAGCGCCCGTGCTCGCCATCTTCGCCCGTCAGGACGAGTGGATTACCCCGGAGGTTGCCCAAAGCTTTGAGGACCTGGCGGTGGAAGCCGACAAAACCGTGCAGGTACAGTCTTACGATGCCGACCACGCTTTCGCCAATCCCAGCAGCCCCCGCTACGATCAGCAGGCAGCCCGTACCGCCAATCAGGCCGCACAAGCCTTCCTGAAAGCGAATCTGTAGCCCCCAAAACTTGCGTAGCTTGCAACCCTGCTCTATCTTCAACGTAACAATAAAGCACAATGAGCAGGCAAAAAGGAATCATCGCTTTTGCTGTTGCCACGCTGTTGTTGTCTGGGTTCCTGCTGATGTACGTTCAGCAGCTCGACCCGGCGGCGGCACAGGCAGAAGCAGCCGAAGTGCAGCTACAGGCTGATGAAGCTCAGGCACTGCGGTGGCTGGAGCTGGACAGCTTGTGGCTGGAACAGTGCCGGCAGCCCTTTAGCCATTCGGCAAACCGCCCTTTGCCGAATGGCTTTTCTTTTATGTGCTACGAGGGTGGCAAAAGGGTGTTTTGGACCGACACGCACATCTATTTCCCTGACCGTTTGCAGGAGCCCCGAACGCTTAAATTTCCCGGCAGAGCGCCGCAGTACTTCATCCCACGCGAGCTCCCGGGGCCCTATTCCGTTGCAGCGGCTATACCTTTGCCGGCTGTAGTAAATGATGAGTGGTCGCCCTCCCCTTACCCCATTCGTAACGGGGCGGGGACAGTTATCGGCTATGTGCCCGCTCAGGTGCAGCACCTGCCTGCCTTTTGGCAAAAAGTGCACCTTGCTGCCGGGCTGCTGTTTTCGCTGGCGTTGTTTTTCCTGGCCGACAAAGGGGGGAGGCAGTTGAGCCGTCGGGTGGGGCCCTCCACTGCTTTTCTGGCAGCCGTTTTTATGAGCGCCCTATGGCTGCGGACGGCAGGGATGCAGAACTACCCTTCCCTGGAATTCCCGCAAAACCTACTGTCCATCAGCCTCCCTGTGGGCAACCTGGCACAGTTTACCCTCCTGCCGCTGCTCTTGTTCTGGCTGCTAAGCCTGGGGCAACGCCTGCCACTGAAAATAGCCCTCCGCGACCGGCTTTCCTGGCAAAACGGCGCACTGGCGGCGCTGGGCTTTGGAAGTATTGTCATGGGCTTGCTGATTGGCGGGGCCCTCTTCCGTGCACTGCTACTGGAGACCGATTTAGATTTTGACTTTAGCAATGTGCTTATGCTGGGCACCCCGGAGCTGATCGCATTGTCGGCTATCGTGTTGCTTATGCTGGCCTTCCTGCTCTACAGCCTTTGGTCCGTCAAGGGCATCCACCGGCTGCCCCTGGGCCGCAATCAGCGGCTGCTGGCGATGGGCCTAGCCATACTGCCCGGCATACCGACGGCCTTGTTCCTCAATCTTGGGCTGGGATTGCTGCCCGTCTTGTTGCTGCCCCTGCTCTACATCGCCCTGCTGGACCTTTTCGTGGAAATCGAAGCGGCCAGCCCGGCCTGGCTGATGCTCTGGCTGGCGATGCTTTCGGGTTTTGCGGCGGGGCTCCTCTTCAAATACAACCTCGACAACGGGCACGAACGCCGGCTGGCTTTCGCCAAACAACTAACGGACCCTGAAGACCAACGGGCAGAACAAGCCTTACTGGAGCTACAGGTACAGCTTGCCGCCGGGCCGCCTGCGGATAGCCTGGAGACTCTGTTGCTTTACACACCTTATTTATACAAGAACTTCAACTGGCATCTCCTGCCGGAAAGCGACATACGCCATCTCCAAACAGCGGCCTCTGCCTTCCGGCTGGCTCCCAACCGCCATTACTACACTTACAGCGTTCCCTGGCAACAGGACAGTGCACTGGTTTTCCAGCCCGCCCTACAGCCCAACCGCCGGGTACTTCAGGAACTCGTGCCTTCTGCTCCGCATCAGCAAACCCGTTATGCCATCAGTTTATTTAAAGACTCTGTGCGCATCGCCCAGCGCGGCTACTTCCTGCGGGAATGGTTGTCCAGCGACCTATGGCCAAATAGCGGGCAAAGCCGGGAACGCCTGAACAGCAAACGGGCAAACCTTTACTATGCCCATCCGGATGGCTATACCATTATCGTTGGGGAAGCGCTGGGCGGATACCTGAAACCGATTTCCCTGTTTTCCTACCTTTTTGCCCTGCTCACGGTGCTGTCGCTCCTGGTCTTTGGGCTCAACCGGCTCTACCCCATTCTGCCAGCCACACCGGGCAGCCTGCTCTTTGGCACCCCCTCTCTGCGCCACCGCATACAGCTCTCGGTCATTGGGCTGACGCTCTTTGCCTTCCTGTTTATCGGCGCGGTTACGGTAGCTTCCCTGCAGCAGTCTTCTGTCAGCTACCACGGAGAGCGGCTGCTGGAAAAGGTGGATGTGCTGCTGCGCGATTTGCAGAAGCAGGATTTTGACCCGTACGATCAGCATGCGTTGCGGGAGCTGTCAGAAATACATCAGGTCGATCTCTCGGTTTATGATGCCGGGGGCAGCCTGATCCGGACGTCGGTGCCTTTCTTTCTTTTCCAGGGCTGGCAATCGCCCCGCATCAATCCGGAAGCCGTACGAGCCTACTACCGGCAGGGGTTCAAGCCGGCTTTGCTGGAAGAACAGGCGGGCGAGCTCCGTTACCTGTCGGCCTACGTGCCCGTGGCTGAGCCCGCACAGGGGCTGAGTTATTTTTTCCAAATCCCCTTCACCTCCGGTACGCGCAACCTGCAGCAAAATGTGCTGGGCTTTATTGGCAACCTGCTCAACCTCTATGTCTTTCTCCTGCTCATTGCCGGTGCCATTGCCATTACGGTGGCCAACTCCATCACCCGTCCGCTGATGAAGATCGGCGAGAAACTGCGCAGTTTCCAGCTGGGCCAAAATGAGCCGCTGGAATGGGAAAGCGAGGATGAAATCGGCAAGCTGGTGAACGAGTACAACCTGATGATCCAAAAACTGGAGGAAAGCGCCGGGAAGCTGCGGCAGTCAGAACGGGAAGGGGCCTGGCGCGAGATGGCCAAGCAGGTAGCCCACGAAATCAAGAACCCGCTCACGCCCATGAAACTGAGCATTCAGTACCTGGAGCACGCCCGCAAATCAGACCCCGAACGGGCAGCCGCCATGATCGGGAGTGTAGCCCAAACCCTGATAGAGCAGATTGACGGGCTGGCGCGCATTGCCACCGAATTTTCCAACTTCGCCAAAATGCCAAAGGCGGAGCCGGAATCCCTGGACTTGAATACGGTGGTGGAAAGCGTGTACCGCTTATTCACGGAACATCAGGAGCCTGAGGAGCGCATCGAGCTCACCCTGCCGGATACGCCGGTGCCCGTCTTTGCCGACCGGGGCCACCTGGTGCGCGTTCTCAACAACCTGATCAAAAATGCACAGCAGGCCATCCCGGAGGACCGGCAGGGGCACATCCACATCCGGGTGCAGCCCGGGGCAACACAACACCTCATCACGGTTGCTGATAACGGGACAGGCATTCCGGAGGAGGTACAGCCCAAGGTATTCCAGCCCAACTTTACCACCAAATCCTCGGGCATGGGGCTGGGGCTGGCTATGTGCAAAAACATGATGACCGCAGCAGGCGGCGACATCTACTTCGAGACGGAAACCGGGCAGGGCACGACCTTCTTTATGGCATTGCCGGGCGCTCCGGGAACTACTTGATGAGCTTGAAAGATCAGTTTACCCCGACTTGCTGATGGTGCTTCGCCACCCGCTTGTCCATCACCCGGAACCAAAGCGGAGGCACAAGCGACAGCAGGATCGCCCCCGGATAACCGGTAGGCAGCTGCGGGCTCTCGTCCTGATGCCTCAGGATCTGGTATTTGCGCGATGCCTTGTAGTGGTGGTCAGAATGGCGGGTCAGCTCATACAGGAAAATGCGCCCCAGCTCATGGTCAGAATTCCACGAATGCTGCGGCCCTACCCGCTCGTAGCGGCCACTGTCGAGTTGACGGCGCTGCAGCCCATAGTGCTCAATGTAGTTGACCGACTCCAGCATCAGGAATCCAAACACGGCAACTGCAATGGCAAAAGGCACCCATGCCCAGCCAAATGCCAACCCGATAGCGGCCAGGTAAGCCAGTTGCAGCCCGGTAAACCGGATCATCTCGTTATGCAGGCTTAGAGCGGGCTTACCTTGTTTTTCCAACCGAGCCGCTTCCAAACGCCACGCGCTAAAGTAGCCCCCGATGACCGAGCGGAACCAGAAAGTGTAGATCAGCTCGCCCCGGCGGGAAGTGGCCGGGTCTTTGGGGGTGGCCACATGCTTGTGGTGCCCCAGGTTGTGCTCAATGATGAAGTGGGTGTACAACGCCGGCAGCAACAGGGCTTTCGCCAAAAAGCGCTCAAAGCGGTCGGCACGATGCCCCAGCTCATGGGCGACGTTGATGCCCGCCGTGCCCAAAATGAGGCCCACACTGCAGGTCATGCCCGTGATTTCGTAACCAGCGAGCCCGCCCTGCGAAAGGGTATAGAGGTAGTAGCCCACCAACCCGTACACCAAAGGCACATTGAAGTACAACAGGTAGTCGAACAACCGCGCCCGGGCACGCTCCGGTTCGGCAGCTTGCGGGTGGTTTTCCGGCGACTGCGGCACAAACAATTCCACAACCGGAATGACAATAAAGCCCAGGTAAATGGCTGCAAAGGACCAGATGCCCCCTACGTAAATGGCAGCATAGGCGGACAGGGGCAACAGATAAGCGATCAGGTATTTGGTGTCGCGGCGGTTCATAAATTGAGATTTGGTGTACTGTATAAAAATACGGTTTTTCAGGAAGATGTGGAAGTGCTACTCTAAGAAAACACTACCTTCACCACAAAAACCAAGCATGCCAATCACTTTATACCAAACCACTGCCAAGGGCCTCATCTTCGATATGGACGGCACAATGGTCGACAATATGATGGCGCACCACGAGGCCTGGCAGCGCAAACTCCGCAGCCTTGGCATGGAAATGGAGCTGGAGCAGGTACGCCGGGAAATTCATGGGGTGAACGAGGAAATCCTGCTGCGCCTGTTTGGGGACCGCTTCAACGACGAGGAACGCCGGTACCACGCGCAGGACAAGGAAGCCGAATACCGCCGGGTCTTTCAGGAGCAGTTGCAGCTGATCGACGGGCTGCCGGACTTTTTGGAAGAGGCCTGGGAGGCGGAACTGCCTATGGGCATCGGTACAGCTGCACCGGAGGAAAATGTTGATTTTGTACTGGACAACCTGGAGCTGCGTGACTACTTCGCAACGGTAAAACACGCCGGTGATGTCACCAAAGGCAAGCCCGACCCGGAAATCTATCAGCTGGTAGCAGCCGGGCTGGGCATACCGGTCAAAGACTGCGTTATTTTTGAAGACAGCCCCACCGGCGCCGAAGCGGCCCACAACGCCGGCAGCCCGGTTATTGTCGTCACCACAACGCACAAGCCTGCCGAGTTCAGCCACTTGCCCAATGTATTGGCGTATATTCACGACTTTAATGCCCTGGAGTACGACATCCGATAGATGCCGGACTTCCGTTTTGACCAATAACACTTTTGATTCGTATGAAAAAACACATTCTACAGCCCTTGCTATTCCTGGGCCTGCTTGCCGTTGCCCTGCCTGCCTTTAGCCAGGACGAAGCTGATGCTCTTTGGGCCGAAGTACAGGAAATCGCCATCGTGGAACAAAAGGTCATGATGCCCATGCGCGATGGTATCCGACTGGCCACCGACATCTACCGGCCCAAAACGGATGAGCCCGTACCGGTCATCTTTTCCCGCACACCTTATAATTTCAACCTCTATTCGGAGGGCAAGCTCAACAAGCGCCAAATCCAACGAGCCATGGAAGCTGTAAAGCGCGGCTACGCCTACGTGGTTCAAAATGAGCGCGGCCGCTACTTCTCCGAAGGGGAGTGGGACATCCTCGGCGTCCCCCTGACTGATGGCTACGATGCCTTTAGCTGGATGGCCGATCAGGACTGGTGCAATGGAAAAATTGGTACCCTAGGCTGTTCCTCCACCGCCGAATGGCAAATGGCAGTGGCAGCCCTCGACCACCCTTCCCATGCCGCTATGGTGCCACAGGGTTATGGTGCCGGTATTGGCACGGTGGGCGACTACTACGAGCAGGGCAACTGGTACCGGGGCGGTGCTCAGCAGATGCTCTTTACCTCCTGGTTGTACTGGGTTCAGAATGGCCGTATCCGC
>JANSXW010000126.1 GCA_024742755.1 bacterium
CAGCCCGCTGTCCCAGCTGTCGGGGCCGGAGGTGGCGTCTGATGTTGCGGTGTGGGCAACGGAGCCGGTCCATGCCCACTCCACGATGTCGCCCGCAGCAATGGTGATGCTCTGCGGGCTGAAGGCAAAGTCTTCCACGTTCACCGTGTGCACGGCGCTGCCGCCGGTGCTGGCCATTAGGTTGGTTATTGCACAGGGGATGGTGCAGTCGGTCGTCGTCACATTTGTGCTTCCTGAACATGCTGAGTCCGCTACATCCTGAACCACAATTGTATGACTGGCTCCATCGCCAGGAACATCTACGATTACTGTTGTGATTCCACCTGTACCATAGGTGAAAGGCCCATTCGGCGCAGCAACGCCATCTACCAGCACCTCAAAGCCATTAGCACCAGGATTGATCGCATTGACGGTGAGTTCGTATGGTATCTGGTTTCCTGCAGTGCACCCGCCGTTTTGCGCGGCAGTGACTGACAGGGAACAGGTAGGCGCCGCCCCACAGTTGGGTGCAAGGAAATTCCGGGAAATGGTACAGGAAGGATCCGCGACATCCTGGATTTCAATCACATGCTGAGCCCCATCGCCGGGTAAGCTAATGGACTGCGTTTGTGCACCAGTGCCTGTATAACTGAACGGGCTACCGGATACCGGTACGCCGTCGATTAAGAGTTGGTATCCTTGCGGGGCTGCTATGGAAGTGTTGAAACCAACGGAGACCGTAAACTGTCCACCGGGCGGGCAGTTACCAATAATTGTTCCTGCCATCCCCTGCCCGTTGGGCCCACCATGGGGCAGGCAGTAGTAACCGTGCACACCAGGGTTTGTAATATTCACATCATAAGTTGACCCAAATCCAATTACACCGGAATTCCAGCTGTCCGGACCCGTTGTTGCATCTGAAGTCGTAGAGTGCCCGTCCCCTACCCATTCGAACCGGACTACATCACCAATTACGATAGTGACATTTTGGGGAGCAAAGAAGTTGTCGCCCACATCAACCGTATGAGTGGTCCCGCCGGCAAGGGTGGTACTCATGCTTGACAAGAAGCAATCAGAAGTGCAGTCCGGAACTGTAAACTCATAAGTGGCAGCACAGGTGCCTACGTCTTCGGATTGAACGGTTACCACATGAGTAAGCCCGTCTCCTGCGACTGTAGCATTTACAGCTACAGGAGCATTATCATCAATATCAAACGGGCTTCCGGGCAGCAGCACCCCATCGACAGAAATATTGATATCTCTTGCCGCATCATAGGGATCAGATACATTGATGGTGAGCGGTATTTCATTATTCGCATTGCAATCGCCCACGCTTACCGATAGCTGCAGCACACAGGTTTCTATCTCAATACACAGCTGATCTGTACAACCGCTGCTCGTCTGTATCGTCAGGCAAACATCATAATTATCAGGATCCGGAAAAGTGTGGGTCGGATTTTGCTGGGTGGAGCCTGAGCCATCGCCAAAGTCCCAATCCCAGGCTACAATGGGATCCCCATTTGGAGCAGAAGACTGATCAATGAAATCAATCGTCAAATCAGTAGGGCCAAAGGTGAAGTCGGCCGTGCAATTTTGCGCAAAGCCGATTGAGGCAGTAAGTAAGAACAGGAGTAGGGTGATCTGGGCATTCATGTTTAATGTATCTGGATTATAGTTGGATTTAGGCTCTAACCTAATTGAAATCAGGTACATTTGCGTGCCAGACTACCCTGAACGGGAAAAAATGCCCACTGAACGGGAAGACGCCCGGGGTTGTTCCCTTTAAGCAAGCCTGGTCCAAAAGCCTGAAGAACATACCAAAACATGCAAAACCGCACTGCTCAGCGTATAGCACTCTATGTTGGCATAGGCCTGATGGCGCTCAAATTCCTCGCCTGGTGGATCACCAACTCCAATGCGATTTTAACGGATGCACTGGAAAGCATCATCAATGTGGCAGCTGCGGGCTTTGGGCTCTACAGTATCTGGCTCTCTGCTATGCCACGGGATGAGAACCACCCTTATGGGCATGGGAAAATCGAATTCATTTCTGCCGGTTTTGAAGGCGCACTAATCCTGCTTGCCGGGCTGACCATTATGGTTAAAGCAAGTTACAACCTGCTCTATCCGCAGCCGATTGCACAGCTGGATTTGGGGCTGCTGCTGACCGCTGTTGCAGGAGCCGTGAACTTTGGGCTGGGGTTTTACCTTCAGCGGCTCGGGCGCAAACAACACTCCTTAATCCTCACCGCAAGCGGGGCTCACCTGAAATCGGATGCCTATTCCTCCGTGGGGCTGGTGGCGGGGCTGGGATTGGTCATGCTTACCGACCTGCCCATACTCGATAACATCATGGCCATTTTCTTTGGGGGCGTAATCCTGTTTACCGGCTTCAAACTGGTGCGCACTTCTATTGCCGGTATTATGGACGAGGCAGATGACCATCTGATCCGGGAAATGGTGCAGGCCCTACAGGCAGAACGCCGCCGTCAGTGGATTGACGTGCACAACTTCAGAGTCATCAAATACGGGGCCACCCTGCACATCGACTGCCACATGACGCTCCCCTGGTACTTCACCACCCGGCAAAATTTTCAGGAGGTAAAAGCCTTTGAGCGGTTGATGATGGCGCATACCGAGCGGCCGGTGGAGCTATTCGTACACATCGACCCCTGCGACCCGCCCGAGAATTGCAGGCTGTGCCCCGTCAGAGACTGCCCGGAGCGGAAAGCCCCTCAGGAAGAGCGGCTCGATTGGACCCTGGATAACATCAAGGAAAACCAAAAGCACCGAATTTAAATTATCTTAGCAGCAAAAATCTTCACTTGCGACTGACCTCCTTCAAGCTGACGCAATTTAAAAACTACGACTTCCAGTCTGTGGCCTGCGATGCGCCTTTGGTCTGCTTCATTGGTGCCAACGGCATGGGCAAGACCAACCTGCTTGATGCCATATATTACCTTTGCATGGGCAAGAGCTACTTCAATGCGCCCGACAGCCTCATTGCCAGTCACGACAGCGATTTTTTCCGGCTGGAAGGGCAGTTCGAGGTCAATGACAGTCCGGAGCACATCGTAGCGAAGGTCATCCCCCGCAAGAAAAAGGAACTCGAACGCAACCGCGTCCCCTACCCCCGCCTTTCGGAGCACGTAGGCCTGCTGCCCGTTGTGATGATCGCCCCCGATGACACCTACCTGGTCAGTGAAGGCAGCGAGGCGCGGCGGAGTTTCCTGGACAATACGCTTTCGCAAATCGACCCGGATTACCTGGGGCAGCTGATTCTCTACAATAAGCTTTTGCAACAGCGCAATGCCCTGCTCAAGCAATTTGGCGAAAGCCGTACCTACAATGCAGCGATGTTGGAGGTGTACAATCAGCAGATGCTGGAGCCCGCCCGCGTACTGCACGATGCCCGCGCCCGGTTTATGGAGCAATTCCGCCCCATGCTGCAGGAGGCATACACCCAGATATCCGGCGCAGCGGAAACAGTAGACTGTACCTATCGCTCCAAATTGTCTGATACCCCCTTCGAGGAGTTGCTGAAGGAAGCCGCTGAAAAAGACCGCCTGCTGCAACGGACCACCGCAGGGCCCCACCGCGATGACCTGGTCTTCACCATTGCCGGCTATCCCCTCAAGCGGTTCGCTTCTCAGGGGCAATTAAAATCCTTTGTGCTATCGATTAAGCTGGGGCAATATCAGATGCTGGGGCAACAAAAAAAAACCGCCCCCATCCTTCTTCTCGATGATATTTTCGATAAATTGGACCGGCAACGGGTGCAGCACCTCCTCCACCTTTTGCAGGCACGAACCTTTGGGCAGGTCTTCATCACCGATACCGAACAAGACCGGCTTGCAGGCATCATTCAACAAACCGGGCAGCACTTTCTGGTTTACAATATTCAGGAAGGTACCGCTACACAAATACATCCCTGATGGAAGACCGCGGCAACAATCAGACCACTTTAAAGGAGGCCCTCAAAGCCATGCTTGAGCACTACAAGCTCAAGGGCAAGCTCAACCAAAGCCGCATCCGGCATCAGTGGGAAGAAATGATGGGCCCTTCCATTGCCAATTATACGAGAGACATCAAGCTCTACAAAGGCAAGCTGTTCATTATTATTGATTCGGCGCCACTGCGGCAGGAACTGTCCTATGGGAAGGAAAAAATCAAACGGCTGCTGAATGAGCAGCTTGGGGAAGAAGCGATTCAGGAAGTCATTATCCGCTGATCGCTGCTGCTACGAATACAAAACCGCCCGGTGAAACTTAATTCGCCGGGCGGTTTTGGTTTAGGGCTTAACCCAAGCCTTAGGGGCGTACAGAGTTGTCATCTCCTTTGCCCTTCTTGGTATTAGAAGCACCACCGCTATTGCGGCTTACCCCTTTCTTTTTGCCTTTGGTCTGTTCGGCCAGCTTCACTGCTTCGTAAGCATTGACGATGCCGCCGGTGACGCTGAGGGTAGAAAAGGAAACCATGTCCTCCTTTGACCCCGGCTTCTTCACTTTTGTCCGGTCTTTTACCGCTGACTGCATCAGGATACTTTTCACCTGTTCTGCGGTCAGGTCAGGATAGTAGGAACGAAGCATTGCAGCTACGCCCGCCACTACGGGAGCCGCCATACTTGTGCCCTGAAGATCTTCGTAACCATTGTCAGGTGTAGTCGAATAGATGGACATGCCCGGTGCGAAAAGGTCTACATACTCGGGGCTGTAGTTGGAGAATGGCGCGGCGAGGACTTCTCCTGTTTTCCAGTTGAGGGCACCCACTTCAATCCAGTTGTCGGCATACTTTGAACCAAAGAGGTTCAGGAAGCCACGCTTCTCGAACCGATCGGTTGGGAAGTTGTTTTCGTTGGTCACTTCCTTGCCATCGTTGCCAGCAGCATGAACGAGGAGCACATCGTTTTTAAGGGCATAGCGTACTGCCTCATCTACAACGTCTTTGCGTGGTGACGCGCCTTTGCCAAAGCTCATGTTGATGACAGAGGCACCATTATCTACCGCATACACGATGGCTGCGGCCACGTCCTTATCGCGTTCGTCACCGTCAGGCACGGTGCGGATAGACATGATCTTCACGTTGTTCGCCACGCCCTTCATGCCCAGGTCATTATCCCGCTCTGCAGCAATAATGCCAGCCACGTGCGTGCCGTGAAGTGCGTCCGGGCCACGGACATCACCATTGCCGTAGTCGCGGTCGTAAGGATCTTCGTAGTTATCGTTGATCAACGGGCGGGGGTTGAAGTCCGGGTTGTAGTGGTATTCGTACTGTCCCTGCAGGTATTCGGCATAGCTGTTCAGGTCGCTTTTGATTTCCTCAAATGACTGACCCTGTGCCATAAGGGACTTGGCAATTTGCACGGCATAGCCCACCATTGGGTCAGAAGTGTCGAGCCCATCGAGGTCTTCGGCGGAAATCTCTTTTTTCCCAACCTCCTTTTCAAGCTTATCAAGGGCTTCAGCGATAGCAGCGTAGGTCCCGGCATTTTCTTCCAGGCTCTTTTGCTTGTCCTCTACGACCTTCTTGTACTCTTCGTACTTGGCAAAAAGCGCTTTTTCCTTTTTGGAAAGGCCTTCGGGGTCTTTGCCCTCAAACATCTCTCCATATTTTTTGTACAGACGGGTTACTTCCAGGTTATCGTGCTCGATGTTTTCGCCGCTCTTGTTGCCCAGGAAGTTCCAGCCATGGATGTCGTCCACGTAGCCGTTATTGTCATCATCCTTTCCGTTGCCGGGAATCTCGTCCACATTCACCCACATTACATCGTCGAGGTCTTCATGCTCGTAGTCCACACCCGAATCAATCACTGCGACAACGACTTCCTGCCCTTTTTTGCCTTTGAGCAATTCCTGGTAAGCTTTTTCTGTGCTTACACCGGGCACCCCTTCGGATGGGTCCAGATTAAACCAGTTTTCCGGCGCTTTGTCCTGCGCTGTAAGGGCTACAGCACCCATCAAAAACAGGTAGAGCCCGATCCATTTCTTGTTCAACATCTATTCGCTTGTTTAATAATTTTAATCAATCAGCTTGTACCTGCAAAAGTAGCAATGTCCCGCTGCAAGACAGGGTAAAAAATTGCCAATTAAGCGGCCGGCCAATAATTCTGCAAATGTAGGATTTCTCGTGAATTTCTCCTTTCCTAAACGGGCTAAACCCCAAAATGGCTGAAAGCGCCACCTGATTTTTTGGATTTTAACCCTGCTTTAACCAAAAAGCAGTATTTTCCGCCGCTGTATGAAGTGGATAAAACTGTATTTCCGGTTGGTGCTGCGGTACCTGCAGTATTTTTTCAGGGCGCGTACCCGTTACGACCTGCACGCGCCGTTTGCATTTGAGCTGGCGGAGGCTGTCCTTGAGGATGAGCGCCGTTTTTATGCTTTTCAGGACATTGAATTGCTCCGCCGGGGGCTGCTTAAGAATCAGGATTCCATTCAAATCCAGGATCATGGGGCGGGCTCTTTGGTGAGCGCCAATCCGGTGCGGCAGGTCAGAAGCCTGGCGCGCTACAGTGCCATTAGCGCGGAATCCGGGGCATTGCTTTTCCGGCTGGTACAGTTTACAAAGCCGAAGGCCATGCTTGAACTGGGCACCTCTCTCGGTTTATCCGCTGCCTATCAGTCCCTTGCTGCCCGCAATGCCGACATGATCAGTATAGAAGGCTGCCCGCAGACTGCTGCCCTGGCCCGCCAAAATCTGGCAAAGCTGGATATTCAAAATGTAACGCTTTTTGTGGGCACATTTGAACAGCAACTGTCCCGGGCTTTGCAACAGCTCGAACGGCTGGATTACCTTTTCATCGATGGAGATCACCGGGAGGGGGCAAGCCTGGCCTATTTTGAAGCCTGCCTGCCTTACTTGCATGAGCGCAGCGTGGTCGTCCTGGCTGACATCCACTGGTCTAACGAGATGGAATCGGCCTGGCGAACCCTGCAACAGCACGAGCGGGTCCGCCTTTCGGTGGACTTGTTTCATTTCGGGCTTTTATTCTTCCGGGCTGAAATTAAGGTTAAATCAAGCCTCTCCCTGATTAATGCCCGGTATAAACCCTGGCGCATGGGCTTCTTCCCGTCATCTGATCAGGCGCACACTGCCTGAGTATTCTTTGACCAGGCCATCTAAAAACACGACCCTTGCCACATAGGTATACTGCCCTGAAGGCATGGGTTTCCCATTTTTGGTGCCGTCCCAGCCATCTCGGGAAGTTTGGGGCAGGTAATCCTGATTTTCATAAACCAGCCCGCCCCACCGGTCGAAGATTTTCAGGCTGGCAACCAATTGGACATTGGGCACGCTGATGAAGGGCCGGAAAGCATCATTGCGCCCGTCTGCATTAGGCGAAAAGGCATTGGGCAGGTAGACCTTGCGCACCTCTTCAAATGCAATAGTTATTGAGTCGGAAGCAAAGCAACCGCCTGCCTGTTCCACTTCGTAAAGCACCGTTACTGCGCTCAGCGGAAAAAACTCAATGGTGTGGCAGTCGGGATCCTGGCAATCGTAGTCGACAGGCAAGGTCCAAACTGCATTGTCTACCGATTGATTGACCTGAGCCTGTACCACGGCTGCTTCCCCCAGATCTGCACGCTCCGGCCCCAACAAGTTTACCACTATCGGCAAAGGGCTGAGAATAGCAACGGTATCTTCCAAAGTGCACCCATAGCGGTCCGTAATGCGCACCGGGTACTCGCCGGGAGAAAGCCCCGAAAAGCTGCCAGCGGGACCGGGTATGGCGCCTTGCCCAATCAGTTCAATGGACACCGGGAAGAAAGCATTTTCCACTTCAGTCACGGTAAGTACACCATCATCTGTGTCCGCGCAGGAGGTCGTATCTCCGATAATTGTTGCCGTAATCAGAGGGTCAGTTATTACCTCCAGGTTTAGCGTGATGATGCTGTCACAGCCGATAGAGGACTGCAGGGAATCCACATAAGCCCCCGTTTCGGTGAGCATTTCCTGTCCAAAGGCATAGGCACCGCCCTGGCAGAAGGTATCCGCAATCGTGAAAAACTTGGGTTGCACGTACACCACCTTAATATTGGAAATGATCCTGCACCTGGAGTTTTCAAGATTGCCGGGAGAGTTGGCGACCAAAAAACGGTAGTAGTAAAATCCGCCCGACAACTCGGTATGCATGATGGTTTCGGTATTGCCACCAGGGACGTCCTCCCAGGTTTGCCCCTCATCGTAACTAATTTGCCATTTGACTGCCGGGTTATCGTATTGGTCGCCGGCTACGGTTGCATTTAGGGGGATAGGGCTGCCATCTTCGCAAATGTTTTCAATTTCATCCGGCAGGATGAAGGCTTCAGGCCCGCATGGGCGGAATGCGATATTGTCCAGCGCGAGGTCGTTGCCGATACCGCCAGGCGCATTATTCCGAAGGGTGAGCGTAACGGCGGTCTGCCCGGGCTCGGTAGTAAAAGTAAAGCCGTAGGTCTCCCAGGTTTCGTTTTGAGGCAGAGCGCCTGTAGTGTAGCGGACCTCGCCATCGATCAGGAAGGACACGTTGGGCCGGATGTGGTCCGTAACGGACGACCGGATCAAATTGATGACATCTGCGGAAAACTCATACAGGGTGTTTTCGCACAGCCCGTCTACCTCCTGCTCGTAGAATACGCCTTCGTCAAAACTCGCATTGACCACCATCATGTAACCATTGGGGTCAGGGCTGTTGTCCGTGATGCCCAGCCAGCTGCCCCAAAGCCCGCCCCAGAGCGCCGTGTTATTGGTGATGGTGTAAAAGCCGTCATTGGGAGGCGGGGAAGTGGAGTACAGATAACCGGGAGCGATACCAGGATCAACAGGCAGAAAGTTTGCCGTGCCACTGCCGAAGTCGCCAGCTTGAAAAATATTCTCACCGAAGTTGCCCTCGCAGGTATCCTGAGCACTGAGATGAAAAGGAAAGCTCAGCATCATGAAGTACAAAAGGAATTGGCAGCGGCCGCTCATAGATTTGGATTTTGATTTCAATGACTGAAGATAACGCATTTGTGCAAGAATTAGCCATTCTCAACCCGGAGAACGGCGGGCACACGACGGAAAATATCTCTATATTCGCCCAAAATGTAAGGATTATGATCGTAATAACCGGCGCAGCGGGCTTTATCGGAAGTTGCCTGGCGCGCCACCTCAACGACCTCGGCTACAACGACCTGGTTTTGGTGGATGAGTTCAGCCGGGCAGATAAAAACCGGAACCTGGAAGGGAAGACATGGACCGAGAAAATCCACCGCAATGACTTTCCGGGCTGGCTCTGGGAGAAGTACTATTTTGTAGATGCCATCTTTCACATCGGCGCCCGTACAGACACGACCGAGCAGGACTGGGACATTTTTCAGGAACTCAACCTGGACTATACCAAGATCCTGTGGGAGCTCTGCGCACGGCACCAAATCCCGCTCATCTACGCCTCAAGTGCTGCCACTTACGGGCTGGGGGAACAAGGCTATGACGACCGCCACGAGGTGGTCAGCAGCCTCAAGCCACTCAACCCCTATGGCGACTCCAAGAATGAGTTTGACAAATGGGCCTTGCAACAAGAGGCACAGCCGCCTCACTGGTACGGGCTGAAATTCTTCAACGTTTACGGCCCCAACGAATACCACAAGGGCAGAATGGCGTCCGTTATCTTCCACACCAGCCGCCAAATCAAATCTACCGGGCAGATGAAGCTGTTCCGCTCGCACCGGCCTGACTATGAAGACGGGCAGCAGCAGCGCGACTTTATCTACGTGAAAGATGTGCTTAAGGTCATGTACTGGCTTTTCCGCCATAAGCCGGAAAGCGGGCTCTACAACCTGGGCACCGGTCAGGCCCGGTCGTTCCGGGACCTGGCCGCCAACACCTTTAAGGCAATGGGGCTGGAGCCCAAAATTACCTTCATTGACACGCCCGAGGATATTCGGGACACTTACCAGTACTTCACGGAAGCTAACATGGCAAAGCTCCGGCAGGCGGGCTACGAGGATGATTTCCACAGCCTGGAAGCAGGGATTGAAGACTACGTCAGGCAATACCTGTCAGAAGAAAAAATATACTGATTACCTGGACCTGGGGATGTTGTTGAGCCCTGCATAGTAAATAAGGTGCCAACCATCCTCCAACCGGGAGAAGCGCCGCTCAATCTGCAGGTTGTACTCCGGCTGTACCAGTTTTTCGATGATCAGGTCCTTGCTTACCGGGATCAGCTCCCGCTTAAAGTTGGAGCTTTGCAGGTTCAGGGGGCGCTGAATGGTCCAGGTCTCCGGCGTCCACCGGTAAAGCCCCGAGGCAATCAGCGTGCTATCAGCTTCCCTGGGCAAACCGGGCAATGGAAAAAGGATACGGTCCATCTGAAAAGCAGAATCCTGGTGAAAGCGGTCGTAAAACGCCGCAAATTCCTGATAGGGCCGCGACTGCCCACTTGTTTCTGTTGAGGTATCGGCAGCTGGATCGCTGCCGCAGGAAAACAGACCTGTTGCCAGCAGGGCAAAAAGGAGAAATCGGTTCATAAGCCACTTCTGGTTTTAAAGAAGAACGAAGGTAGCCAAATTCTCATTCTGTTGCGGGGCTGTTATTCTTTCTCCTCTCCCAGGCAGTGCAGCACCGCTTGTGCCAGTGCTTCCTCACTGGGCGCTGAAGCCACGACAGGCTCCTTCCCAAAGCGGCGGCAGGCAGATGCTGTTGGGTTGCCGATTGCGGCGAGCTTTTGCCCGGGCAGCATTTCGTGCCGGCTCAGGTAAGCCTTTGCATTGAGGGGGCTGGTAAAAACGAGCACTTCAGAACAACGAGGCGGAAAGCCCTCCGCAGGCTGATTGTCGTAAACGATAAGGTCTATGCTTTCAATGGAATCACCGAGCTGCCTTTGTATCGATTGCCGGGAATGGCGGGCCTGAGGAAAGAGCACCCGCTGCCCCTTTGCTGCCTTCAAAAATGCGCCAGCCGTAGCGCCCGGCTCCCCTGTACCGGTGAAGGCCACTTCATAACCCAGGTCTGTGATCAGCTGAGCTGTCGAGGGGCCGATACTTCCCAGGCGCACCTCCGCAGGCAACGGTTGAGGCAGATTGCCCAGAAAAAAACGGACCGCACGCGGGCTGTAGAAAAACACCCAGTCTGCATCCGGCACCTCAGCGAAGGGCACCGGCCTGAAGTGGATCAATGACTGCCCCTCTACTGCCACACCCTGTGCTTCCAGGATTTGCCGGAAGGCACTTTGGGCCTGAAGGTTGCGGGAAATGTAGGCGGACCTGCGTTGTAGTTTCATCCCCGCAAAAATAGCCAAAGCTTAGCGAACCCGCCAGCGGTCGGTAGAAATGACCGCCTCAGGGTAGTCTGCCCCAATTTGCAAATGCAGCTGATCCTGCTCATCCGAAGAGAGCAGATCGGGCTGATGTATCATTTCCGAAGGGATACCCCCCAGCTGAGGGAGCCACTTCTTGACATATTCTCCCTTAGGGTCATATTTCATGGCCTGTGAGATGATGTTGTAGTGCTTATCTTCCCGTGGGTCAGCGCTGACACCGGCGGCATAGTTCCAGTTCATCCAGTTGCTCGTCACATCGTAGTCAATCAGAACCGACTCAAAGTACTCCGCCCCCATTTGCCAGTTGACCATCAGGTCTTTGACCAGGAAGCTCGACACATTTTTACGCCCCCGGTTGGACATATAGCCGGTTGTAGCAATTTCCACCATATTGGCATCTATAAAGGGCACGCCGGTTGCTCCGTCAATCCAGCGTTGCAACAATCGCGCATCATCACGCCACCGGGGGTCTGCCTCTCCGCTTATCCCTCCTTTCTCAAACACTTTAAAACCGTGCTTCTTCACCATTAAGCGGAGGAAGTCCCGCATAAGCAGGCTATGGAACAAGCCCTGTATGGACTCCGATGCGCCCCGCTGCTGCTCGTAGGCATTGAGGTGGTGATAGACTAGTTTGGGAGAAAGGCACCCCTGCGCCAGCCATGCTGAGAAACGGGATGAATGCCCTTCCCTGCTCACGCCGCAATGGGCATGCGCATATTCCTGAACGGTTTCCCGTTCCCAAATGTACTGATGCAGGTATTCAAGCCCTGCTGCTTCTCCGCCTTTCCACACAAAACCGTCCCGCTCATCCGGGGCGAGCGGAGCATGGCCAAGGTCAGCCAGGGCTGGAATTTCCCCCTCGTCCAGTTTCACCATGATAGGAGCCATCTCCTCAGGCGCGGGCAATGGTTCGCGTATGGGCACATAGCGTTCCACTTCCTTTCTGAACTGAGCGAAACTGTCTGGCGTATGGGTAATCGGGAACGGCAGGTCAGCAGTATAATAAAGCATTTTACCTCTGGAAAAACGAATCTCCTGACCGATCGTCCAAAGTTTTTGTTCCAGGGTGTCCTGAACGTAGACTTCATCCGGCGTACGCTCCCGGTTGCAAAACACCCAGTTGGTCTTAATTTTTTGAGCAAGTTCAAAAATCTCTTCCTCTGGCTTGCCCACTCTTACAATCAGGTTGCTGCCAATAGCCTGAAGGGCATCCCGAAGATGCTGCACGCTCTCAATGATGAACTGAGCCCGGAATTTACCGGTTTTCGGAAAGCCGAAATGATCCGTTTTGCCGAGAAAAGTGCGTTCGTCAAAAACGTAGACAGGGATAACTTCGTCCAGAGAGTTAATGGCGTCATGAAGCGCTTCGTTATCGTGGAGCCTCAAGTCTTGCCGGAACCATACAATGCCCCTTTTTGTGTACATAGGCCGTTGGAGGTTAATTGTTTCAAAAATCTTTGAAACCCAACACGAGAGCCAAATAATGGTTGTGAGATTTTAGTCATTTTGATGTGCGTTTATCCGGATGAACTAATCTGCCTGCCCTTTCGTTGCAAGCATGGAAAGCAAACAGAACTGAATTCCGCAATGGATCAACAACAAATAGAAAAGGAACTTAATTTTTTAACCTCCCGAAGCTCCGGCAGCGGCGGGCAGCACGTCAACAAAACGGAGACGAAAGTGGAAGCCCGTTTTGAGGTGGATGCCTCTACTGCCCTATCGGCTGCTGAGAAGCGCAAAGTCCACAGTGCCCTGGGCAACCGCATCAGCAAGGAAGGCATACTCGCTGTGAGTGCGGACAGCCGGCGCTCACAGGTACTCAACCGGGGCGCTGCCGTGAAGAAATTGCTCCGGCTGATTAAGAAAGCGCTTCGGGCGCGCAAACGCCGGAAAGGGCCTCAGCCCCTGAAATCCAATCCTCAGAAGCGCCTCGAACGGAAGCGCAGGCAATCGGAGAAAAAAGCCCTGAGGGGAAAAATTAAAATTTAACCTACTTTTGCGGCAGACCAAATTCATTCGCATGCGCTACGGACTACTTTTGATGGCCTTCCTGGTTATCGCCAACCTTTCCGCTCAGGACAAACCCAATTACCGGATTTTTGATAAAAAAGGGAACCCGGCAACCTTTGAAGACCTCCTGAAGGACAGCCGGAAGTCTGACATCGTTTTCTTTGGAGAGCTCCATAACAACCCTATCGCGCACTGGCTGCAGTACGAGCTGACGGCTTCCCTCCATTCCACCATAAAAGGCGAGCTGGCCCTCGGTGCGGAAATGTTTGAAGCGGACAACCAATTGCTGCTCGATGAGTACCTCTCCGGCACAATCAAGGAAAAGACCTTTGAGGAAGAAGCCCGGGTCTGGAACAACTATGCGACTGATTACAAGCCACTGGTTGAATTTGCCAAAGCCAATGGTTTGTCCTTCACCGCGACCAACATTCCGCGGCGCTACGCAAGCCTGGTGTTCAAGGGCGGTTTCGAAAGCCTGGAGGATTTGCAGGAGGCTGCCAAAAGCTATATCGCCCCCCTGCCCGTAAAATACGATGCCAGCCTCCCGGGCTACCAGAAAATGGTGGAAATGATGGGCGGCCACGGCGGCGGTTCTGACAACTTCCCAAAGGCGCAGGCCATTAAGGATGCCACGATGGCTTACTTCATCAGTGAAAACTTACCGGAAAAAGGGGTGTTTATTCACTATAACGGGTCCTACCATTCTGACAATTACGAAGGCATTGTATGGTACCTGCAAAACGACTATGCCCCTAAAGCCAAAATAACGACCATTACCACCGTGGAACAAAGTGATTTGTCTGCCGTTGACGAGGAGCATGCAGGCAAAGCAGATTTCACCATCGTCGTTATTGATACCATGACCAAAACTTACTAAATGTTTATGCCGGTAAGGTTGCTGCTCTTTTTGCTGGTCGTTTTTGCCACGCTCAGCTGTGAGCCGAAAGAAACATTGCCCATCCTCAGCAAAGAAGAAAATGCCGAAGGGCAAACCGTCTACAAAACCATACCTGATTTCACCTTTATCAATCAGGACAGTCAGCTCGTAACGCCGGCCACTTTCGAAGGCAAGGCCTATGTCGCTGATTTTTTCTTCACCTCCTGCCCGACGATATGCCCCATCATGACCCAAAATATGCTGGGGCTGTACGAGGCTTATGCGGACGAACCGCGCCTGGCTTTTCTTTCGCACACCATTGACCCTGCCCGGGATACGGTAGCCAAGCTGAAGCACTACGCCACCAACCTTGGTGTGGATGGGCAGCGCTGGCATTTTGTTACCGGCCACAAGGACAGCCTCTATGCGATCGCTGACGATTATTTTAACATAGTGGTGGAAGACCCTACCCTTCCTGATGGCTTTGACCACAGCGGGCGGTTTGTCTTGGTGGATGCCAATGGCTACATCCGGTCCTACTGCAATGGCACACAGCCAAACGAAGTCGGGGCGTTTAAAAAAGATATAGAAAACTTACTCCATGAAATGGAAGACCCCGATACTGGTCACTAGCCTTTTCAGCCTTTTAATATGGTTCAGCTGCAGGGATGACCCCTACAAGCAAGGGCGGATTTTATACCAGAACTTCTGTGCAAGCTGCCACATGGACGATGGCAGTGGCCTGCAAGGCGTGATGCCCCCGCTCGCCAATGCGGACTATGTTGCCGAAAACCAGGACCGGTTGGCCTGCATCATCCGCTACGGTATGAAAGGCCCAATCGTGGTCAATGATACCACTTACAATCAGCAAATGGCCGGCATCCCTCAACTCACGGACTTCGAGGTCACCAACATTATCAATTACATCAACCATTCCTGGGGCAATGACTACGGCTACATGCCCTATGCGGAGGTGAAGGCCGCATTGGAAGAATGCAAGCCTTAAGTCACTAAAACTGTTTTTGCCAGCCGCGCACTCTTTTATTTTCGTGGGAATTGCTACTTTAGGGTTTACAAAATTGAATTCCTAAACAAACGATTCACACCTCATTGATCTTCAGTACTTTAGAGATTTTGGGGTTGGTCTTTTAACCGTCTAGCAGTTCCTTGCGTGATATGATGAAGAAAATTACCCTGCTTTTTTTAGTCCTTCTGCCGATTGTAGTTTTTGCTCAACCCGAAAATGATGATTGCGCAGGCTTGATTGACCTGGGCATGGCTCCTGCCTGCCCGGACACCGTATTCTTTTCCAATGTGGACGCGACGTCAAGCGATATTGGATTTGGCAACATACCCAGTTGCTTCAACGGTGGTGTCGTGGGCAACGATGTGTGGTTCGCCTTTACGACCAGCGATACCATTTTTGACTACACAATTACTGCTACCGGAATCTCTGACCCCAGTGGGTCTGACCCCTTGAGCAGCCCGCAAATTGCGCTCTACCGTGGAGTCTGCGAATTCGATAACCTCGCTGAAATCGCCTGCGAATCCACGGAACTGGGCACCTCAGTTGTTGAACTTGATGTGCAGGGGCTGACCCCCAACGTCACTTACTTCATCCGGATTACCGATTACAGTGCCACCGGCACACCAAACTGGGGTACCTTCCAGCTTTGTGTGGAGGAGCAGGAGCCTGCTTCTACCATTGACGAAGGCGGGTCTAACTCCTGTAGTGGCATCCTTTATGATACCGGTGGGCCGGATGGCGACTATGGCAACGATGAAAACAATGTTTTTACTATTTGCCCGGATCAGCCGCATGACTGTATCCTCTTCACCATGAATTACTATAACCTGGAGCCAGGAGGGGGATTCCTGACCACCGACGTGATTTCGTTTTACGATGGCGATGGCACCGACAGCCCGCTCATTTCACAGCTGGGCGACGGCGATTTCCTGAATAATGATGAAGGGGGCGGTGGCGTTTGTTTCCAGGTACAAGCCACAAGCGGATGCCTCACGGTTGAATTTATATCTGATGGGACCACCACCTTTGAAGGCTTTGAAGGCATGTGGGAATGCCAGCAAAACTGTGAGCCCCTGCAGCCGATTACGGTTAACGGAGGGGTGACAGAAGAAGAAATTGTCAACTTTGTATCTACGCCCGACGTCACGGCTGAGATCACCAATATTAATTGTCCCGAAGAGTCCTACGGAACCTTCGAAGGAGGCGACATGACGGACCTTGGACTGGAGCGGGGCCTCCTTTTGACCTCGGGCAACCGAGACTATGCAGTTGGCCCTAATACCGGTGGAGGTGGTGGAAGCCCGGGCACGGATAACGGTGCGCCCGGGGATGCAGACCTCGATTACCTCTCTACGGTATTTGGTGAAGGCACCACTTCCCAAAACGCTTGTATCGTGGAGCTTGACGTCTTTGTCGCTACTGATGAACTGTCCTTTGAATATGTCTTCGCTTCCGAGGAGTACCCGGAGTTTGTGAATACGACCTTCAACGACATCTTTGCGTTCCTCGTTTCCGGCCCTGGCATTAATGGTGACCCCAACCTGACGAACAACGCCGTAAACATAGCCACCCTGCCCGATGGCACCCCCGTACAGATCAATAGCGTAAACAACCTTCTGAACTGGGAATATTACCGCAATAACCTTGGGGGGCAGAGTGTTCAGTACGATGGTATGACCTCTGATTTCCTGGGGATTAAGAAAAGCCTGACAGCCAGTATTGGCGTAGAGCCTTGTAATACCTACAGCCTCAAACTTGCCATTGCCGACCGGGGGGACTCCTCTTATGATTCCGGCGTATTTGTTTCGGAACTGAAAGGCGGCACGCCAAATTTGACCGTGCAATTTAATTCCGGCATTGATTACCTCGTGGAAGATTGCGTCAATCAGAATGACGAAGTGATTGTCTCCCTGACCGATCCGGTCGAAGATACGACTACCTTCCTGGTAACCATAGGCGGCACAGCGGAAAACGGGCTGGATTACCTTCTGGAAATTCCGGACTCTGTGATTTTCCTGCCGGGCCAAAACGAATTGTCCTTCCCACTGACTACGCTGTCAGACATGCTGACGGAAGGCACAGAAACCATCATTCTTACGCTCAGCAATGACTTTGGGTGCGGAGAAGTCATCTATACAGAGCTTGTGGTTGAACTTCGCGATCAGATCAATGTAACCATTGACGCTATTGAAGTGGGCCAGGATACCGTGCTCGTTTGTGCAGACAGCTCTATCGTACTCAATGTAACCGGTGCGGCATCGTTTTTCTGGAGCCCGGTCAGCATATTTGATGAGCCGACCTCTCCCAGCCCAACCGCTTCTCCTACGATGAGCCAATGGGTTGAAGTGGAAGGGATCGTAGGCCCTTGTGTGGATACCGACTCTATATTCCTGCAGATTATTGATCCGGAGATCGCAGCTTTCCCGGAAGACTCCCTGTTTATTTGTCAGGGGGATATGGTGCAGCTCAACTCCACCAACAACGCCAACAACAGCAACCTGGCGTGGACACCTGCTGCCGGGCTCAATGACTCCACCCTTGTTAACCCGGTTGCCACTCCGCAAGTCACTACGGATTATATCGTAGCTGTGGATATTGCGGGTTGTGTGGTGCAGGATACGGTCCATATTGATGTGGCACCGTTCGACTTCCCTGAAGTGCAAAGCGATACAACGATTTGTGAAAACTTTGGAGTGCAGCTGGCCAGCTTTATCGACCTGAACGAGACCACCACCACGTACCAGTGGACGCCAAACATTGGCCTTGATAATGATACCATCTCGAACCCTATCGCATTCCCGGAAACCACAACTACCTATCAGCTGATCGCTGAAAGTGGCAATGGCGCCTGCGCGGACACCGCAGAGGTGACCATCACGGTCTTACCCGCCAATGTGGAAATTCAGGGGCCAGACTCACTGGAAATATGCCTGGGCACCGTGGTGGACCTTCAGGCAGTTACCAGTACCGGAGACGGCGAAACCCTGATATGGTCACCGGATAACGGGACCATTAGCGACACAAGTGGACTGGCCACACAGGTCACCACCGATGTAACAGACTGGTATTTCGCAGAATTCACCGTTGGCGCCTGTACCGTTTTTGATTCTGTCTATATACGGGTCGATTCGCTGCCTTCCACGATGATTATGCTGGACCCGGAAAAAGAAAAGTACTGCGAGGGTGAAATTGTGACGCTTTCCTCACCAGTATACGAGCCAAGTTTCTTCCCCGATATCGAATTCAGCTGGATAGACCCACTGGGCGCAGAAACGCCCGACACCCTTTGGAACATGGTGCTCACGCTTCAGGATACCTTCCTCTACGAGCGCATCACCACCAACAGGGCCTGCGTGGATACGGCTTCGGTCCTGATCAATGTTCAGGCCGTGCCAGTAGCGACGATTACGCCTTCGGACTCCGTGGTTTGCCTGGGCGACGCCGTTGATTTCCAACTCGAAATAACCGGTCAGTACGAGTCTTTCGAATGGATGGGCAGTGGCCTGAGCTGTACAGACTGCTTCGACCCCACTGCCTCCCCGGCGAGCGGACAGTATACCGTTGAGATTGATGCGGATGGCTGTGATGCCAGCGTCAGCGCCAGCATTCAGCCGGTGGAAATTCCGTTTTTGGGCAATAGCCAGACCATTTGCCCGGGCGAAAGTGCCGAGCTCAACCTGGGTGGGCCATTCGGGCCTAACGACACCTATACCTGGTCTTCGTCCACCGATCCTGACTTTAGCAGCAATGAGCCTAATCCGGTGGTTAGCCCTGCGGTCACAACGACCTACACGGTAGTGGCGGAGAATGGCGTTTGCCCGCCTTTGGAGGAGGAGGTGACTATTACAATTTCAGATTTTGCTGAAATTGTTAGCGTTGACCTGTCACCAACCGACTTGTGCCAAAACGAGGAAGCCAACTTCACGATTGAGGCCACCAACCTGTCAGACGGAGACCGTTTTGAGTGGACAGACCCTAATGGCATGCCACTTGTTGGCGGCACTAGTACTTCCGGCTCCTTCAATCCTACCGTGAGTGGGACCTACACGCTGACCTATATCAATGCCAATGAATGTGGTACGCTAACCGAGACTTTCGAGCTTTCCGTTGAGCCTGCCCCAACCGAGGAACTGGCTAATGATACCACCATCTGCCTGGGCGAATCCGTGCAGCTCAACTTCGCGGAGGATGAGAATACCACTTATTCCTGGACTTCCACAGACCCACTCTTCAGCGATTTCAACAATCCGCAGCCGGTGGTCAGCCCAACGGAGACCGCGACCTAC